>DASZPL010000085.1:0-77267 GCA_035550315.1 Mycobacteriales bacterium
CAGCAGATCGCGGACAAGGTCCGCGACCTGGCCGCGCAGGTCGACCGCGACTACGCCGGGTGCGAGGAGGTCATCCTCGTCGGCGTGCTCAAGGGCGCGGTCATGGTCATGGCCGATTTGGCCCGGGCGCTGACCGTCCCGGTGTCGATGGAGTTCATGGCGGTCTCGTCGTACGGTTCGGCGACCTCGTCGTCTGGCGTCGTTCGGATCCTGAAAGACCTCGACCGCGACATCGCCGGCGCCGACATCCTCGTGGTCGAGGACGTCATCGACTCCGGCCTCACGTTGTCGTGGCTGCTGCGCAACCTGCGCGCCCGCGGCCCGCGCTCGGTCGAGGTGCTGGCCATGCTGCGCAAGCCGGAGGCCGCTCAGGTGCAGGTCCCGGTGCGATACATGGGTTTTGACATCCCGAGCGTCTTCGTCGTCGGCTACGGCTTGGACTACGCGCAGCGCTACCGCGAGCTTCCGTACGTCGGCACGCTCCGGCCGGAGGTCTACTCCGTGTAACGCGATCCCCGGGCAACCGCCGCCGGTGTACCGTCGATAGGTACCAGGGGCTGTGCTCACCGTCCGCTCAACAGCACCGCCCGCACGCCGCACAGCCCGAAGCGCCGAGCAGGAGCTATGAACCTTCGACGGACCTTCCGCGGCCCCCTGTTGTGGGTGATCGTGGTCATCCTCGTGGTCTTCGGCCTGCTCGAGATCGCGACTGCAGGCGGCGGCTACAAGTCGGTTCCGCTGCCCCGGATCCAAAATGCGATCGCCGCGCACGAGGTGTCTTCGGCGAACCTGCTCGACAAAGAGCAGCAGATCCAGGTCACGCTCAGCGACAACCACACGATCGAGGGCGCCAGCAAGGTCCAGTCGGACTACACGCACTACTACAGCAACACGCTCTACAACGAGCTGCGTGCCGCCGGCGTACAGGACATCAACCCGAAGGTCGACCACAGCAACCCGATCGTCTCGCTGCTGATCCAGCTGGTGCCGTTCGCGCTGCTCGTGCTGGTGATGTTGTTCTTCCTGAACCAGATGCAAGGTGGCGGCGGCCGGGTCATGCAGTTCGGCAAGGCCCGCGCCAAGCTGGTCAGCAAGGACACCCCGAAGACCACGTTCGCCGACGTCGCCGGCGCCGATGAGGCGATCGAGGAGCTACAGGAGATCAAGGAGTTCCTCGAGAACCCCGCGAAGTTCCAGGCGATCGGCGCCAAGATCCCGAAGGGCGTGCTGCTCTATGGCCCGCCCGGCACCGGCAAGACGCTGCTCGCCCGGGCGGTCGCCGGTGAGGCGGGCGTGCCGTTCTACTCGATCTCGGGTTCCGACTTCGTCGAGATGTTCGTCGGCGTCGGCGCCAGCCGGGTGCGCGACCTGTTCGAGCAGGCGAAGAACAACGCCCCATCGATCATCTTCGTCGACGAGATCGACGCCGTCGGCCGCCACCGCGGCGCCGGGCTCGGCGGCGGTCACGACGAGCGCGAGCAGACGCTGAACCAGATCCTGGTCGAGATGGACGGCTTCGACGTCAACCGCGGCGTCATCCTGATCGCCGCCACCAACCGGCCGGACATCCTCGACCCGGCGCTGCTGCGTCCCGGCCGGTTCGACCGGCAGATCGCGGTCGACCGCCCGGATCTGGAGGGCCGCAAGGCCGTGCTCGGGGTTCACGCCAAGGGCAAGCCGTTCGCCGAGGACGTCGACCTGGCCGTGATCGCCCGGCGTACCCCGGGCTTCACCGGCGCCGACCTCGCCAACGTGATCAACGAAGCCGCCCTGCTCACGGCGCGCAACGACCAGAAGCTGATCACCACCGCCACGCTCGAGGAGTCCATCGACCGGGTGACCGCCGGCCCGATGCGCAAGACCCGGGTGATGAGCGAGAAGGAGAAGAAGGTCACCGCCTACCACGAGGGCGGCCATGCCCTCGTCGCGTGGGCGCTGCCGGACACCGACCCGGTCCACAAGATCAGCATCATCGCGCGGGGCCGGTCGCTCGGGCACACGCTCGTGCTGCCGGAGGAGGACAAGTACAACCAGACCCGCTCCGAGATGCTCGACATGCTCGCCTACGCGCTCGGCGGCCGTGCCGCGGAGGAGCTGGTGTTCCACGAGCCGACCACCGGCGCTTCGAACGACATCGAGAAGGCGACCAGCATCGCCCGCGCGATGGTGATGCAGTACGGCATGAGCGAGAAGCTCGGGCCGCTGAAGTTCGGCCGCCACGAGGGTGACGTCTTCCTCGGCCGCGACCTCGGCCACGAGCGTGACTTCTCCGAAGAGGTGGCGTCGCAGATCGACGGCGAGGTCCGCGCCATGATCGAGCGCGCGCACGACGAGGCCTGGGAGATCCTGGTCAAGTACCGCGACGTCCTCGACGACCTGGTGCTGAAGCTGCTCGACAAGGAGACGCTCAACAAGAACGACCTGTCCGAGATCTTCGCGCCCGTCGAGAAGCGGCCCAGCCGCGAGATCCCGCTGACCCGCAAGCCGCCCCGCGGCCGCCCGCCGGTGCTGACACCGGCCGAGCTCGCGCTGCTCGGACCCAAGGACGTCGTGGGGCTCGCCGGCAACGGGGCGAAGAACGGGTCGAGCAACGGGTCGAGCAAGAGCGGCTCCCGCGCCGCGGCGTCGCGCTCCCGCGCCAACCGCAGCGCGAAGGACGCCACCCGCGAGACCGCGAAGCGCAGCAGTAGCCGCCGGCGGCAGGCGCCCGGCACCGCCAGCTGACGAGCGAGCCACCCGTGGGTGGGTTCGCCGTACGCGGAATGCCCGACCTCGGACGGTGCCGGGTGATGGGCATCGTCAACGTCACCCCCGACTCGTTCAGCGACGGCGGGCTGCACCTCGACCCCGACGCCGCGGTCAAGCACGGCTTGCAGCTGCTCGCCGACGGCGCTGACATCGTCGATGTCGGCGGCGAGTCGACCCGTCCCGGGGCGCACCGGATCGACGCCGCCGAGGAGATCCGCCGGGTCGAGCCGGTGGTCCGCGGGCTGGCCGAGGCTGGCGCGGTCGTGAGCATCGACACGATGCGACGCGAGACGGCCGAGCGGGCGCTCGCGGCCGGCGCCCGGATGGTCAACGACGTGTCCGGGGGGCGCGCGGATGCCGACTTGCCGCGGTTGGTGGCAGATGCCGGCGTGCCGTACGTCGTCATGCACTGGCGCGGCCACAGCGACGAGATGCAGCAGCACGCGGAGTACGCCGACGTCGTGTCCGACGTCATCGCCGAGCTGCAGGCCCGGGTCGAGGCCGTCACCGATGCCGGGGTGGCGGCCGATCAGATCGTGCTCGACCCCGGCCTGGGTTTCGCCAAGTGGCCGGAGCACAACTGGGCCCTGCTCGCCCACCTCGACCGGTTGCTCGGCATCGGCCGGCCGCTGTTGCTGGGCGCGAGCCGCAAGTCGTTCCTGGGGTCGCTGTTCGCCGCCGGTGACGGCGAGCCGCGGGCGATGAGCGGCCGTGACGACGCGACCGCCGCGATCACGGCGGTGGCGGCCGCCGCGGGCGCTTGGGCGGTGCGGGTGCACGTCGTCGCGCCGAGCGCCGACGCCGTCCGGGTGGTGGCCGCGATCCGCGACAAGGACGCCGATGCGCAGCGGTGACCGGATCGCACTGCATGGCTTGCGGGCCCGCGGTCATCACGGCGTGCTCGCCGAGGAACGGCGCGACGGGCAGGAGTTCGTCGTCGACGCCACGCTGCACCTCGACACCGCACCGGCGGCCGCGACCGACGACCTGGCGAAGACCGTCGACTACGCCGCCGTGGCGCAGCGGCTGGTCGCGATCATCACCGGTGACCCGGTCGACCTGATCGAGACGCTGGCGCAACGGCTGGCCGACGCCTGCCTCGAGTTGCCGCTGGTCGACGCCGTCGACATCGTCGTACATAAGCCGTCGGCACCGATCCCGCTGGCGTTCGACGACGTGACGGTCAGCATTCACCGGACGCGCTCCGACGTGACCGGCGAGCGATGAGCTCAGTGCTCTCGCTCGGCGCCAACCTCGGCGACCGGTTGGCGAACCTGCAGCGCGGGCTGGCCGTCGTGGCGATGCACGTGCCGGTGAGCGCGGTGTCCGCGGTCTACGAGACGGCTCCGATTGGCGGCGAGGAACAGCCGGCGTACCTGAACGCGGTTGCGCGAGTCGACTCCGACGACCCGCAGCAGGTGTTCGCGGCGGCGCAGGCGGCCGAGGTGTCACAGGCCCGGTTGCGGTCGCGGCGGTGGGGACCGCGCACGCTGGACGTCGACGTGATCGCGGTCGACGCGATCGTCAGCAGCGACCCGCGGCTGACGCTGCCGCACCCCCGAGCCGCGCAGCGGGCGTTCGTCCTGCTGCCCTGGCTCGACATCGACCGCAACGCCCAGTTTCCGGGTGGCGGCTCGGTCGCGGCGCTGGCCGACCGGCTGGCCGACCAGCAGGTACGCCGTACCGCGGCTCGGCTGGTGCTGCCGTGACTGGCAGGCGCTGATGCGCCCCACCCGGTGGCCGGCGCTGGTGCTGACCGCGGTCGTGGCCGGAGGTCTGGTCTACCTCGTGATGCGCGGCTACTACGCCGACACGGCGTCGCCCAGCCGTTACGCCTCGGTCTGGCTGGCGCTACTGGCGATCGCCGAGGGCTACTTCGCATTGGTCACCCGCGCGCGGCTGGCCCGCCGGCCCGGCACCCAGCCGATCAACCCGCTCGTGGTCGCGCGGTTTGCGGCGCTGGCGAAGGCGTCGTCGATCGTGGGCGCGCTCGCCGCCGGCGGCTACGCCGGTTTCCTCGGCTGGGTCGCGCCGATCGACTCGCCGGCTGCGCGCTACGACACCACGACTGCGTCGATCGGCATCGGATGCGGCGTCGTGCTGGTCATCGCGGCGCTGCTCCTCGAGCGCGCCTGCCGCGTCCCCAAGCCTCCCGACGAAGGCGGCGCCACTCCTCCCACCAGTCTGTGAAGGGTTGCGTACCGCCCGCCGTACCTAACGCTTCACAAACTGTGAACGAGGGCGGTTAGCGGCGGGCGGTGGCGAGGGCGGCGGTCGGCGTTAGCACCCCGGCGTAGCGGCCGCCGTCGAGCACGATCGCGCCGGGCGCGTCGGTTGCGAGCATCCCGGCGAGCGCGGCCTCGACCGAGTCATCTGGCGTCGCGGTGCGAGCCGCGACCAGCCGGTCGGCGGCGACGCCGTCGCCGCCGCAGTCCGACCGGGCGAGCCAGCCGGCGATCTCCGCCTCGTCGCCGATGACCGCCCAAGCCGCGTCGGCTTCGTCCAGCACCCGTGCGCACTCCGCCAGGCTGGTGTTCGGTGGCAGCAGCGGCCAGCGCACCAACAGGTCCGTGCGCACATGCACGACGGACAGCCGCCGCAGCGTGCGGTCGGCGCCGACGAAGTCGCGAACGAAGTCGGTCTGCGGTCGGGCCAGCAGCGTGCCCGGGTCGGCGTACTGCTCGAGGTGGCCGCCTTGGCGCATCACCGCGATCCGATCGCCCAGCCGGATCGCCTCGTCGATGTCGTGTGTGACGAACACGACGGTCTTGCGGACCTGCTCCTGCAGCCGTAGGAACTCGGCCTGCAGCCGGTCGCGCGCGATCGGGTCGACCGCGCCGAACGGCTCGTCCATCAGCAGCACCGGCGGGTCGGCGGCAAGCGCCCGGGCGACGCCGACCCGTTGCCGTTGCCCGCCGGACAGCTCGTGCGGATAGCGCTTGGCGTGGGTTGCCGCGTCGAGCCCGACGAGCTCCATCAGCTCGGCGACCCGGTTGCGCACCCGCGCGCGGTCCCAGCCGAGCAGCCGGGGCACGGTCGCGACGTTGGTCGCGACCGTCTGGTGCGGGAACAGCCCAACCTGCTGGATCACGTAACCGATGCGGCGGCGCAGCACCACGGCGTCCAGCTCGTGGATGTCGTCGCCGTCGACGCAGATCCGGCCGGTCGTCGGCTCGACCAGGCGGTTGATCATGCGCATCGTCGTCGTCTTGCCACAGCCGGACGGTCCGACCAGCACCGCGATCTCGCCGGTGTCGACGGTCAGCGACAGTGATTCGACCGCCATCGTGCCGTCGGCGTACTGCTTGCCGACGTCGGTGAGCTCGATCATTGCCGCGGAGGGCGCCGCCGGCTGAGTAGGTTCCATCGTGTGCACCCCTCCGGCCGCGGCTTCGTGCTGCATGTCGGAAATCCCTGGTTCAGCTGGCACTACTTCACGAGCAACCTCTCGACCGTCGAGTCCGCGGCGCGTGAACACATCATCCTGACACTGATGGCCGTTGGCGTCGGGTTCGCCGTCTCGCTGCCGATGGCGGCGGTAGCCCGGCGGTCGCCGCTGTTGCGCGGCCTGGTGTTGGGAGCGTCAACGACGCTGTACGCCGTACCGTCGCTCGCCGCGATCACGGCGCTCTACCCGGTCTTCGGCTTCAGCCGCTGGACGCTGGTGCTGCCGCTCGCGGCGTACTCGCTCGTCATCTTGGTCCGCAACATCCTGACCGGCCTCGACGAGGTGTCGCCCGACGCGCTGGACGCGGCGCGCGGGATGGGGCTGTCGGCCTGGCGCACGTTCTCCCGGGTGCGGCTGCCGCTGGCCATCCCGGCGATCGTCGCCGGCCTGCGGATCGCGACGGTGTCGACCATCGAGCTGGTCGTGATCGGCGGCTACATCGGCAGCGGCGGGTTCGGGCAGTACATCATCGAGGGCTTTCACAACAACTTCTACAAGGCCGAGATCACGACCTACGTCATCCTCACCGTGCTGTTGGCGATAGTGGCGGACCTGCTGCTGCTGCTGGTGCAGCGGTTGATCACGCCGTGGCGGCGGGGGGCGACGGCGTAATGGCCAGCAGCATCCCGCACCAGATCGGCGCGTGGTTCACGACCTGGTCCAACTTCACCGGGTCCGACGGCGCGTTCGTCCGGCTCGGCCAGCACGTGGAGATCAGCCTGGAGTCGGTGGCGATCGCCGCCGCGATCGCGGTGCCGGTGGGAGTCGCGCTCGCCCGGGCGCGGCGCGGCGGCCTGATCGTGACGACCCTGGCGAACGGCGCGCGGGCGATCCCGATCCTCGGCGTGCTGATCCTGCTGGCGGTCGGACCGTTCGGCGTCGGTACGACCGCGGCGGTCGTCGCGCTGGTCATCTTCGCGATCCCGCCGATGCTCACCAACACCTACACCGGCGTCCGGCAGGTCGATGCGGACGTGCGCGACGCGGCCGTCGGCATGGGCCTGACCACGTGGCAGATCATGCTGCGGGTCGAGCTGCCGCTGGCCGTGCCGCTGATCGCAACCGGCGTGCGACTCGCGACCGTGCAGGTGTGGGCAACCGCGACGCTGTCCGCGCTGGTCGGCAGCGGCGGGCTCGGCGAGCTGATCGTGACCGGGTTCGGCATCGCCGACTACGGGCAACTGTACGGCGGCGTCATCCTGGTCGCGGCCAGCGCGATCGCGATCGACGCGCTGCTGGCCGGATCCGAACGCCGGATCCGGCGACGGTACGGCGGCGCACCTGTGCAGCCGGCGCGACTGTGGCGCCGTCGCGTGCAACCGGTCTGAACCTAATTGTCAGGCTCGTCCCGGCGTGCCAGGATCGGCCATCATGCGGGGATTACCCCGCCAGGACACGCGCGGCCAGGGGCCGCGGGACACAGAGGGCGGGGCGCGCAGATGCGTACTTCTCGGTTTTCTCTCGTCGGAATCGCTGCGACGGGCATGGCGGGCGTCATCGCGCTCGCCGGCTGCGGGTCTAGTAGCAGCGGCGGCGGTGGCGGCAGCAACCAGCCGCAGTCTGGCGGCAACACCGCGCTGTGCGGCGGCCAGACCGGCAGCGGCAACGTGAAGATCGCGGCGTTCAACTTCTCCGAGTCGGAAACGCTCGCCAACATCTACGCCGCCGCGCTCGACAAGTGCGGCTACCACGCGACCGTCAAGGCGGTCGGCGCGCGCGAGGTCGTCTACCCGGCGCTGAAGAAGGGTGACTTCGCGGCGGTGCCCGAGTACGCGGCCACGCTCACCGACTTCATCAACCAGCAGGCGAACGGGCCGAACGCGCCGACCAAGGCATCGGGCGAGATCGCGACCACGATGACCAACCTGCGGGCCGAGCTGCCGAGCAATTTGGTGGCGCTGCAGCCGGCGGCGGCCACCGACAAGAACGCCTTTGCGATCAAGTCCTCGCTTGCGCAGTCGGCCAACATCAGCACGATGTCGCAGCTCGCGGCGTACTCGAAGACGCACCCGGTGTCGCTCGCCGGCCCGGCCGAGTGCCCGACCCGGCCGTTCTGCGAGCCGGGCCTGAAGCAGACCTACGGCATGAAGATCTCCAAGTTCGTCAACCTGGGCAGCGACGCCGGCGGTCCGCTCACGCTGAAGGCGCTGACGTCGGGCAAGGCCACGGTCGGCCTGGTGTTCACGTCCGACCCGACGCCCGCATCGAAGGGCCTGACGGTGCTGCAGGACGACAAGAACCTGCAGGCGTCGGACAACATCGTGCCGATCGTGCAGAAGACCTACGCGACCGGTGCCTTCGCGCACGCGCTGAACGCGGTCGACTCGAAGCTCAGCCAGGCGGCGCTGATCGGGCTGAACAAGGCGGTCGAGCTGCAACGCGCCCCGATCCAGGCGGTCGCCACCGGCTTCCTGCAGACGGTGGGACTCGGCTAGCCCTCCCAACCGCCGCTAGCGACCCGGTCGCTAGCGGCGGTTAGGCAGCCAACGGAAGTGGCGCGCCGCGAAGATCACGGCGATCACGCCCCAGATCAGCAGGTTGCGCAGGTCGTGGCCGGCCCACGCGCTGCCGGTCACATGCGGATCGAAGGCGCGGTACATCGCCGAGATGAATGGCCGGAGCGGGAACCAGTTCGCGATCTTCGCCAACGTCCCCGACACCGGGAAGTAGGTGCCGGAGATGAACACCAGCACGAAGTACGGCAGGTTGATGATCGCGGGGCCGGCGTCCATGTTCGGGATCAGTGACGACACCGCGATGCCCAGGGCGCAGAACACCAGCGCCGCCAACGCGATCGTCACGATCAACGGTGGCAGGTGGCTCAGCGGCAGGTCGACGCCGTAGGCCAGCTTGGCGAAGACGATCACCAGCAGCGACATCAGGGCGGCGACAATCACCGAGCTGCCGATGACACCGGACACCATCGCCCACGCCGGGAGTGGCGTGCCGCGGTAGCGCTTGAGGATGCCGTCCTCCCGCTGCCGGACGAGGGTCATCGCCACGGCGAGGAAGCAGGCGCTCATCACCGCGTAGCCCAGGATGCTGGGCGTGTAGTACTGCGACAGCTTCACGCCGGCGCCGAGGTCGGACTTGTCGTGTTGGCCGCCGGCCAAGCCGGTCAGGATGAAGAAGAAGATCAGCGGGAACGCGAAGGTGAAGAAGGCCGCGCCCGGGTTGCGCCAGTAGCTCTTCTGCTCGTAGCGCACCTGCTGGGCGGCGAGGGCGAGGTCGGTCATCGAACGGCTCCGGTCAGCTCGGTCTCGGTCAGGGCAGTGACGGGTTCGTCGTGGCGGACCAGCGTCAGGTAGATGTCTTCCAGGCTCGGCCGGACGGCGGCCAACCCCTCGAGCGGGACGTTGCGCTTGAGCGCCCATCCGGTCAGGTCGTGCAGCACGCGGACCTCGTCGTCGGTGGTCAGCTCGTAGAACCCGTGCTGGTCGAGCGTTGCGTCGACCGGCAGCGTCTTCGGGTCGACGCCGGCGGGCAGCCGGAACCGGATGTGCACCGCCGCCGTGTCGCGGCCGCCGAGCGAGTCCGGCGTGCCTTCGGCGACCACGCGGCCGTCGCCGATCACGACGATCCGGTCGGCCAGCGCCTGCGCCTCGTCCATGTAGTGGGTGGTCAGCATGATCGTCGTACCGAGGGTCCGCAGATCACTGACCAGATCCCAGGCGCCGCGGCGCGCGGACGGGTCGAAGCCGGTCGTCGGCTCGTCCAGGAACAGCAACCGCGGGTTGCCGATAATCCCGTAGGCGACGTCGAGCCGGCGCTGCTGCCCGCCGGACAGCTTCTTGATCCGGGCGTTGGCCTTCTCGGTGAGGCCGACCAGCTCGATGACCTCGTCGACGTCGCGCGGGTTCGGGTAGAAGCCGGCGGTGCGTTGCAGCGTCTCGCGGACGGTGAGGTAGGGATCGACCGCCGTGCCCTGCAGCACGATGCCGATCCCGTTGCGCCACTCGCGCGTGCCGTGGCGCGGGTCGACGCCGAGCACTTCGACCCGCCCGCTGTCGCGCATCAGGTAGCCCTCGAGCACCTCCAACGTGGTCGTCTTGCCGGCGCCGTTGGGCCCGAGGAGGGCGACGCACTCGCCTTCCTCGACGCTGAAGCTCACGCCCTGCACGGCATGGGTGTTGCCGTAGCTCTTGCGCAACTCCTCGACGACGATCGCGGTCATCGATTGCCTTTCCGTCTGGGTACGTCGGCTCGGGTTTGAGCCGCGGACGAGGCTACGTCCGGGGTTTCCTGCCGGGCATCACCTTTTGGGTGGAGCCGGGGTGGAGATGCGGGTTCCACCTGCAGGCTGAGCCATCGCACCGGCTCTCGCCGTACCGTTTTGGGCGTGAGCCAGCCGTGGCAGATCCAGCCCACGCCGCTGAGTCCCAAGATCGGCGACGCGTTCCCGGTGAACCTCGCGCGGGTCGCGCGATTCGGCGCAGCCGCGATCATCGCGATCCAGAGCTTCACCGGGCTGCCCGACCTGTCGGGCACGCAGCAGGGTCTGGTCGCCGGCTTGACCGTGGTGGTCATCGCACTGTGGACCGGCGTCGTCACCCGGCGGTGCGGCGACTGGATCGACATCGCCGCCCTCGTGGCGCTCATCGGCATCAGCGCCTGGCTCGGGGTGGTCACGGACAACGGCCAGATCTACGTCGCCGGCTACGCCGCGCTGTTCGTGGCGCCGTTCTGGTACGAAATGCCGGGCGCGCTGGTGCCCTGGGGCAGCGCGGTCGTGGCGATCACGGTCGGTACGGCGTTCATGGGCCAGTTCGACCTGCTCGGCGGTGTCGGCAACGGCTTCGGCGCCGGCTTCTTCGGCTTGGCCGCCTACTTCTGGGGCCGCATCATGCGGGCCTCGGAGCACAACGCCAACCTGGTGAGAGAGCTGCAGGAAAGCCGCGACGCCGAGCAGCGCAACGCGGTCATCGCCGAGCGCGCGCGACTGGCGCGGGAGCTGCACGACGTGTTGGCGCACACCCTGTCCAGCCTGGCGCTGCACCTCGAGTCGACGCGGGTGCTCGGCCGCTCCCGCGGCGTCGACCAGGACGTGCTCGACCGCATCGACCGCGGCGTCGCGCTCGCCCGCACCGGTTTGGAGGAGGCGCGCAACGCGGTCGGGACGTTGCGGGACGGCGCGCTGCCCGGCTCGCAGGCGATCGAGTCGATGGTGGCGGACTTCGAGCGGGTCACCGGCATCACCACCCGGTTCGCGCAGACCGGCACCCCGGTCAGCCTGCCGCCCGAGGCGCAGGTGGCGCTGTTTCGCAGCGCCCAGGAGGCGCTGACGAACGTCGGCAAGCACGCCGCGGCCTCGCAGGTCGACGTGCAGCTGGCCTGGACGGCCGGCCAAGTGACGCTGCGGGTCGCCGACAACGGTCGCGGCTCGGCCAACGGGTCGACGTTGCCGGGCGGCGGCAACGGGTTGCGCGGCATGCGCGAGCGCGCGGCGCTGGCCGGCGGCCGGCTGGCGGCCGGCCCGGCCGACCAAGGGTTCGCGGTCGAGCTGTGGCTGCCCGCGCCGGAGCCCGCGCTCAGCGAGCGCGGATGACCGATCCGCCCGCACCGATCCGCGTGGTGCTCGCCGACGACCAGACCCTGGTGCGCGAGGGCCTCAGCCTGATGCTGGGACTGATGGACGGGGTGGAGGTCGTGGGCATCGCCGAGGACGGCGAGCAGGCGGTCGGCGCCGTACTTGCCAACCGACCCGACGTCGCGCTGCTCGACCTGCGGATGCCGGTGCTTGACGGCGTCGAGGCCACCCAGCGGCTGCAACAGCAGGCACCCGACGTCGAGGTTGTCGTGCTGACGACGTACGCCGACGACGAGTCGGTGATGGCCGCGCTGCGGGCGGGTGCGCGCGGCTTCCTCACGAAAGACGCCACGTCGGAGGAGATCGAGCGCGCGATCCGCGACGCCGCGCGCGGCCGGACGCGGCTCGATCCGACGGTGCAACAACGGCTGGTCGAGATGGTGACCGCCGTCCCGGTCTCGCCGAATGCGGCTGCCAACCCGCCCGGAGGGCCGCTGACCGAGCGGGAGACCGAAGTCGTGCGGCTGATGGCGGAAGGGTTGAACAACCGCGAGATCGCCCAGCGACTGTTCGTCACCGAGGCCACGGTGAAGACGCACGTGAACAACGTGTTCGGCAAGCTCGCGGTCAACGACCGCGCGGCGGCGGTCGCCTGGGCGTTCCGCACCGGCCTGAGCCGCTAGCACCCATACCCCCCCACCCTCGCGATGATCATGAGCGCTTTCGCAGCAAACCCGGCGAAATCTGCGAACTCGCTCATGATCATCGGTGGGGGTGGGGTGGGGGGCGGGGTCGGTAGACTGAAGTCGTCCGGTACCCGCTCGAGGACTGGAACGACGAATGGTGTCTCTGCCGCCGGAGCGGCGCCCGGCGCGGCTTGCCGTGGGCGTGATCGGTGCCGGCCGGGTCGGTGCGGTGCTCGGCGCCGCCCTCGCCCGGGCCGGGCACCACGTCGAGGCGGTGGCCGCGGTATCTGACGCCAGCCGGCGGCGCGCGCAGCGACTGCTGCCCGACGCGGCGGTGCTACCGCCGGACGAGGTCGCGGCAGCGGCTGAGCTGCTGCTGTTGGCGGTCCCCGATGACGTGCTGCCCGCGCTGGCCAACGGGCTCGGCGCGACCGAGGCGGTGCGCCCCGGCGCCCTCGTCGTGCATACCAGCGGCGCTCACGGCGTCGGCGTGCTGGCCGGCCTGGCGGAGCGCGGCGCCGCGCCGCTCGCCTTGCACCCGGTGATGACGTTCACTGGCACCGAGCTCGACCTGGTACGCCTCGCCGGCGTCAGCTTCGGCGTCACCGCCCCCGACGAGCTGCGTCCGGCTGCCGAGGCGCTGGTCATCGAGATGGGTGCCGAGCCGGTGTGGATCGCGGAGCCGCTGCGGCCGCTCTACCACGCCGCCCTGGCCTTCGGCTCCAATAACTTGGTGACCCTGGTCGCGCAGGCGAGCGACCTGCTGCGCCAGGCCGGCGTCGACGAACCGCGCCGGCTGCTCGGGCCGCTGCTCGAAGCGGCACTGGACAACGCGCTTGGCAGCGGCGACCGCGCACTCACCGGTCCGGTCGCCCGCGGTGACGCCGGCACCGTGTCGAGTCATCTGCGCGCGCTGTCAGATACCGCGCCGGATGCGGTGCCGGCGTACGTCGAGCTGTGCCGGCTCACGGCGCTGCGGGCCCTGGCCGCCGGCACGTTGCCGGCCGACCGCGCCGCCGCGTTGCTCGATGTCCTCGCGGCCGGTGACGTCACATGACCGCGGTGGTGACCACGCGACGCGAGCTGGCCGCGTTCCGGTCGCAGCAGACGGGACGGGTCGGCACGGTCATGACGATGGGAGCGCTGCACGACGGTCATGTCGCGCTGATCCGGAGCTGTCACGAAGTCGCCGACGTCGTGCTGGTGACCGTCTTCGTTAACCCGCTCCAGTTCGGCGCGGGCGAGGATCTCGACCGCTATCCGCGCGACCTCGCTGCCGACGTGGCGATCTGCGAGGCCGCGAAAGTAGACGTGGTGTTCGCACCGCCGCTCGCCGAGATGTATCCGCAGGGCGAGCCGGTGGTGCGGGTCGACGCCGGGCCGCTCGGCCGCCGGCTGGAGGGCGCCAGCCGGCCCGGCCACTTCGACGGCGTGTTGACCGTGGTCGCGAAGCTGCTGCACCTGATCCGGCCGGACGTCGCCTGCTTCGGGGAGAAGGACGCGCAGCAGCTCGCGCTGATCCGGCGGATGGTGCTGGACCTGGACTGGCCGGTCGAGATCGTCGGCGTACCGACGGTGCGCGAAGCCGACGGCCTAGCGCTGTCCAGCCGTAACCGCTATCTCACGGCCGCCGAGCGGGCGGCGGGGCTCGCGCTGTCGCGAGCGTTGCAGGCCGGGGTTGCGCATGCGCCCGACGGACCCGGCGCGGTGCTGGCGGCCGCCAAGGCCGAACTGGCCGGCGCGACCGGGCTGGCGGTCGACTACGTCACCCTCGTGGACGACCGGACCTGGGAGGAGGCGGACGAATCCACCTCGATCGGCCGGTTACTGGTGGCCGCGCGTGCAGGGACGACCCGTTTGATCGATAATGTAGCGACGAACCTCGGCACCCATCGCGGGCTGAAGGCAACGGAGGCGTAAGCGAATGTTCCGCACCATGCTCAAGAGCAAGCTGCACCGTGCGACCGTGACGCAGGCCGACCTGCACTACGTCGGCTCGGTCACGATCGACGCCGACCTGATGGAGGCTACGGATCTGCTGCCCGGCGAGCAGGTTGCCATCGTCGACGTGACCAACGGTGCGCGGCTGGAGACGTACGTCATTGCGGGGCCTCGCGGCAGCGGCGTCATCGGCATCAACGGGGCCGCCGCGCACCTGATGCACGTCGGTGACCTGGTGATCATCATCAGCTACTGCACGGTGACCGATGCCGAGGCTCGCGAGCTGCGCCCGCAGGTCGTCTTCGTCGACGAGCTGAACCGGATCGTCTCCACGGGCAGCGACCCCGCCGAAGCGCAGGTTGCCGAGCTGCGCCGCGGCGACCTGGTCGCCTCCGCCTAAGCAGCGGCGTCATGCTGCTCACCATCGACGTCGGCAACACCAACACCGTCATCGGCTGTTTCAAAGGCGACCATCTGGTCGAGTCGTGGCGGATCAAGACCGACCCCCGCGCGACCGCCGACGAGCTCGCGCTGCTGCTGCGCGGACTGCTCGCCGACTACGTGATGCCGGACGGCATCGCGGCGTGCTCCACCGTGCCGGCCGTCCTGCACGAGCTGCGCGGCGTCTTCGGCCGCTACTACGAGAACGTTCCGGCGGTCATCGTCGAACCCGGCGTCAAGACCGGTGTGCCGCTGCTTTACGACAACCCCCGTGAAGTCGGCGCCGACCGGATCGTCAACTCGCTGGCGGCCTACCAGCTGTACGGCGGGCCGGCGATCGTCGTGGACTTCGGCACGTCGACGAACTTCGACGTGGTGAGCGAGCGGGGCGAGTTCCTCGGCGGCGCGCTGGCACCGGGCATCGAGATCTCGATCGACGCGCTGGCCGCCCGCGGCGCGCGGTTGTTCAAGGTCGAGCTGGCACGCCCGCGATCAGTCATCGGAAAGAGCACCGTCGAGGCGTTGCAGTCGGGCATGGTCTACGGCTTCGCCGGCCAGATCGACGGCATCGTGCGGCGGATCAACGAGGAGCTCGACATCGACCCGGCGGTGATCGCGACCGGCGGGCTGGCTTCGCTCGTCATCGACGAGTGCGAGTCCGTGACGCACCACGAGCCGGACCTGACGCTGATCGGGCTGCGCCTGGTCTACGAGCGCAATTTCGGCTGAGGTGAGCGAACCGCGGTCGACGCCGCCCGAGGCCGAGCAGGTCCGGGTCCGGCGGGAGAAGCTGGAGCGGCTGCGGACCGCAGGCGTCGCGGCGTACCCCGTCGCCGTCCCGCGCACGACGACGAACGCTGCGCTGCGCGAGCGCTTCCCCGACCTGCCGGCCGACGCCGCGACCGGTGAGCGGGTCGCCGTCGCCGGCCGGGTGATGCTCAAGCGCGACGGCGGCAAGCTGTGCTTCGCCACGTTGCGCGACGGCACCGGCGATCTACAGGTCATGCTCTCGCTCGATCGGCTGGGCGAATCGCGGCTTGCCGACTGGAAGCGGGACGTCGACCTCGGCGACCACGTTTCGGTCGAGGGGGAGGTCGTCGCCAGCCGCCGCGGCGAGCTGTCGGTGACCGCGGAGTCGTGGACGTTGGCGAGCAAGGCGCTGCGTCCGCTGCCGGAGAAGTGGCGCGGGCTGGCCGATCCGGAGACCCGGGTCCGGCAGCGCTACGTCGACCTGATTGTCAACCCCGACGCCGCGCGACTGGTGCGCGCCCGCGCGACGGTGCTGCATTCGCTGCGCGACACCCTCGACCGCCGCGGCTTCGTCGAGGTGGAGACGCCGGTGCTGCAGACGATCCATGGTGGTGCCGCCGCCCGGCCGTTCGGCACGCACCTGAACGCGTTCGACCTGCCGATGTCATTGCGGATCGCCAAGGAGCTGTGGCTCAAGCGCCTGGTCGTGGGCGGGGTCGAGCGGGTCTACGAGATCGGCCGCGACTTCCGCAACGAGGGGGTCGACACGACCCACAACCCCGAGTTCACGATGCTCGAGGCCTACGAGGCGTACGGCGACTACGACTCGATGGCGGAGCTGACCCGGACGTTGGTGCTCGACGCCGCGGCTGCGCTCGGCTCGACGACCCTCACGACGGCACGCGGCACCCAGATCGACCTCGCCGCCGACTGGACGGCCACCACGATCCACGACGAGGTCAGTCGCGCGGTCGGCCGGACGGTCACCGTCGACAGCACTGCCGAGGAGCTCGCGGCGATCGCCGCGGACCGGCAGGTGACGGTCCCGCCAACGGCGTCGGCGGGCGAGATCGTGCTCGAGCTGTTCGAGAAGCTGGTGGAGCACACGTTGGTCAGCCCGACGTTCGTGCGCGACTATCCGGCCGACGTCCGTCCACTCGCCCGCCCCCACCGCGACGACCCACGGCTGGCCGAGGCATGGGACCTGATCATCGACGGCGTCGAGCTGGCGCCGGCGTACTCCGAGCTGATCGATCCGGTGGAGCAGCGGCGGCGGCTGGTCGAGCAGTCCGCGAAGGCCGCCGGCGGCGACCCGGAGGCGATGCAGCTGGACGAGGACTTCCTGCGCGCCTTGGAGTACGGCGCCCCGCCGATGGGCGGTATGGGTCTCGGGGTGGACCGGCTGCTGATGCTGCTGACCGGTGTCAATATTCGCGAGGCAATCACTTTTCCCTTATTGCGGCCGGAATAGTCGGTTCACGAGCATCATTTTTCGGTTTAGCCATATTTTTCGGCAGGGTGTAAGTTGCCGGATGGCAATTCGGTGCCAATCGGAAGGAAACCTCATGGCCCAGCTAGTTCAAGTCACAATCGTGTGCGACGTCCATGGCGATGAGACGCCCGGCACCGAAACCGTCGGATTCGCGCTCGATGGCGCGTCGTACGAGATCGATGTCTGCAACAGCCACGCCGCGAAGCTGCGCGATGCGCTGGCGCCGTACATCGCGGCCGGCCGCCGGGCCGGTCGCCCCAGCGCCGGCAGCACGGGTCGGCGGCGTCGCGGCCCTCGCCGGTCGGGTAGCGGCGTCGACCCGGCGGCGGTCCGGGCGTGGGCGAAGGCCAACCACGTGAAGGTCAGCGAGCGCGGCCGGATCAGCTCGACGGTCCTGGAGCAATACGCCGCCCGCAAGCGCTGACGGCCCCTCTCACCCGCCCGGGTCGGCCCCATGTCGGGCCCGGCCGAGAGAAATTGGTTTCAGCCCGTGGCTGAACCGGAATCCTGTTACGACCGATGTCGTTGTAAACCGGTGACAGTCCCGGTGGAGCGGCCGCGCGCGCGGCACTGCCGGGACTAACATGCGGAGTGAGGGACACCCGGTCCCCGCCCCGCTTCGGTCGAGGAGCAGGCATGTTCGAGAGGTTTACGGACCGCGCGAGGCGGGTCGTCGTTCTGGCTCAAGAAGAAGCCAGGATGCTCAACCACAACTACATCGGCACCGAGCACATCCTGCTCGGGCTGATTCACGAGGGCGAGGGTGTCGCCGCCAAGGCGCTGGAGTCGCTCGGCATCTCCCTCGAAGGCGTCCGCCAGCAGGTCGAAGAGATCATCGGTCAGGGTCAGCAGGCCCCGAGTGGTCACATTCCGTTCACCCCGCGTGCCAAGAAGGTCCTCGAGCTATCGCTGCGCGAGGCACTCCAACTCGGCCACAACTACATCGGCACCGAGCACATCCTGCTCGGCCTGATTCGCGAAGGTGAGGGCGTCGCCGCCCAGGTGCTGGTGAAGCTGGGCGCGGACCTCAACCGGGTGCGCCAGCAGGTGATCCAGCTGCTGTCCGGCTACCAGGGCAAGGAGCCGGCGGCCGCCGGCGGCGTCGGTGAAGGTACGCCGTCGACGTCGCTGGTGCTCGACCAGTTCGGCCGCAGCCTCACCCAGGCGGCCCGAGAGGGCAAGCTCGACCCGGTGATCGGCCGGGAAAAGGAAATCGAGCGGGTCATGCAGGTGCTTTCCCGCCGTACCAAGAACAACCCGGTGCTGATCGGCGAGCCCGGCGTGGGCAAGACCGCGGTCGTCGAGGGTTTGGCGCAGGCCATTACCAAGGGCGAGATTCCGGAGAATCTCAAGGACAAGCAGCTCTACACCCTGGACCTCGGTGCATTAGTCGCCGGCAGCCGCTACCGCGGCGATTTCGAAGAGCGGCTGAAGAAGGTGCTGAAGGAGATCCGCACCCGCGGCGACATCATCCTGTTCATCGACGAGCTGCACACGCTGGTCGGTGCCGGTGCCGCCGAAGGCGCGATCGACGCCGCTTCGATCCTCAAGCCGATGCTGGCGCGGGGCGAGCTGCAGACCATCGGCGCGACCACGCTCGACGAGTACCGCAAGCACTTGGAGAAGGACGCCGCGCTCGAGCGCCGGTTCCAGCCGATCCAGGTCGGTGAGCCGACGCTGGCGCACACCATCGAGATCCTCAAGGGGCTGCGCGACCGCTACGAAGCGCACCACCGGGTCTCGATCACCGACGCCGCGCTGGTCTCGGCTGCCACGCTGGCCGACCGCTACATCTCCGACCGGTTCCTGCCCGACAAGGCGATTGACCTGATCGACGAGGCCGGGTCGCGGATGCGGATCCGGCGGATGACCGCGCCGGCCGACCTGCGCGAGTTCGACGAGAAGATCGCCGCCGTCCGGCGGGAGAAGGAGAGCGCGATCGACGCGCAGGACTTCGAGACCGCCGCGTCGCTGCGCGACAAGGAGAAGCAGCTGCTCGCGCAGAAGGCCGAGCGGGAGCGCGAGTGGAAGGCCGGCGACATGGACGTCGTCGCCGAGGTCGGCGACGAGGAGATCGCCGAGGTGCTCGCGACCTGGACCGGCATCCCGGTGTTCAAGCTCACCGAGGAAGAGACCTCGCGACTGCTCCGGATGGAAGAGGAGCTGCACAAGCGGGTCATCGGCCAGGACCAGGCGGTCAAAGCGGTGTCGCAGGCGATCCGGCGCACCCGCGCCGGGCTGAAGGACCCGAAGCGCCCGGGTGGGTCGTTCATCTTCGCCGGCCCGTCCGGCGTCGGGAAGACCGAGCTGTCCAAGACGCTGGCGGAGTTCCTGTTCGGCGACGAGGACGCGCTGATCCAGCTCGACATGAGCGAGTTCATGGAGAAGCACACCGTCTCCCGGCTGGTCGGCTCACCGCCCGGCTACGTCGGTTACGAAGAGGGCGGCCAGCTCACCGAGCGGGTGCGGCGCAAGCCGTTCTCGGTCGTGCTGTTCGACGAGGTCGAGAAGGCCCACCCCGACGTCTTCAACACGTTGCTGCAGGTGCTCGAGGACGGCCGGCTGACCGACGCCCAGGGTCGGACCGTCGACTTCAAGAACACCGTGATCATCATGACCACGAACCTCGGCACCCGCGACATCGCGAAGGGGCTGAACCTCGGCTTCGCGGCCGGTGACGCCAGCGTCAACAACTACGACCGGATGCGGCAGAAGGTCAACGAAGAGCTCAAGCAGCACTTCCGGCCGGAGTTCCTCAACCGGGTCGATGACACGATCGTGTTCCACCAGCTGTCCGAGGACGACATCGTCACGATCGTCGACTTGATGATCAGCCGGGTGGACGCGCAGCTGAAGAACCGCGACATGGCGGTCGAGCTGACCGCCGACGCCAAGCGGGCGCTCGCCCGCCGGGGCTACGACCCGGTGCTCGGCGCCCGGCCGTTGCGGCGGACGATTCAGCGCGAGATCGAGGACATGCTCTCCGAGAAGATTTTGTACGGCGAGGTCATGCCCGGTCAGATCGTCGTCGTCGACGTCGAGACCGTCGACGGCGAGGAGCGGTTCAGCTTCCGCGGTGAGGCCAAGCCGATCACGCCGGATGCGCCGCCGGTGGCGGCCGCCGCCTCCGGCGGTGCCGGCGAGCCTGGCGCCGAGACGGCCTAGCTCGTGGCAGCGGCCACGTCGAGCATCCGCTCGACGTGGTCGCTGAACACGCCGTCGAGACCCAGCGCCACGCAGCGGCGCAGCGACGCGCGCCGCTGCGCGTCGTAGCCGAACGCGAGCAACCCGCGTTGATGAACCAGGTCGACGCGACCGCCGCTCCACCAAGGCCAGCGCGCGTTCACCGCGCTGCACCCCGCCTCGGCTGCGGCGGCCAGCGTCCGGCCGAAGGCCGGTCCCAGCAGCGTCGTCGCCCGGACGCTGACCGCGAGGTGCGCGCCGGCGGCCGCCTGCAGGATCTCCGCCGTCTGCTTCGCCCCGGCCGGGGTCACGAGCCAGAGCCGGTCGAGCGCACCGCGCGCCGCGGCCGACCGGCGGATGGCGGCAGCGACCGGCGTCGCCTTCACGTCGATCGCCAGGTCGAAGTCGACACCGCAGGCGTCGTACAGCTCCTCGAGGGTGGCGATATGCGGCGGCAAATCCGCGCGGCGGAACTGGTCGATCGGCCGGCGGCGGCTCCGGCCGGCGCGATGCACGCCGTCGTGATCCAGCACGATCTCGCCGTCGGCGGTCAGCCAGGCGTCGGTCTCCAAGCCGGTGGCACCGCGGGCGAGCGCGGTGGTGAAGGTTGCCAGCCGGTTGTCCGGGCCGAGCGCCCGGCCGCCGCGATGCGCGAACGCGTATCTCATCGCGGCAGCTGGAAGCGGCCGTCGGCGGCCCGCTGCACCAGGCCGTCGTCGAGCAGCCCGGCCAGCGCCCGCTCGCGTTGCGTGGCGTCGTCCCAGACGGCGACCAGGCTGTCCTGCCAGACCGGGTCCGGGGCGTCGCGCAAGACGGCCAACAGCCGGCCGCGGACCTGCCGGTCGGTGCCGGCGTAGGGCTGCGGCTTGCGGGTCACCTCGGCCGGTGGCTTGCCGGCGGCCAGCCAGGCGCAGCCGCCGGCGAGCGGGCAGCCCGCGCAGCGCGGCGCCTGCGCCGTGCACAGCAACGCGCCCAGCTCCATCACCGCAACGCTGTAACGCTCCGGCTGCTCGCGCGGTACCCGGTTGAGCGCCGCAGCGCGTTCCGCGACCGTCGGCGAGGTGGTGGTCGCGTCGTACTTGCCGTCGAAGAAGCGGGCGTAGACCCGGCGCACGTTGGTGTCGAGCACCGGCTGTCGCGTGCCATAGCCGAACGCCGCGACGGCGGCCGCGGTGTAGCTGCCGACTCCGGGCAGCGCGCGTAGCTCGTCGTAGTCGGCGGGCACGATGCCACCGTGGTCCGCGAGCAGCGCGACGGCGGTCGCGTGCAGCCGAAGCGCTCGTCGCGGGTAGCCGAGCCGGCCCCATTGCCGCACCGCCTCGCCGGGCGGCGCCGCCGCGAGGTCGGCCGGGGTCGGCCACCGCGCCATCCACTCCCGCCATGCCGGCGCGACCCGCGCGGCGGGTGTCTGCTGCAGCATCACCTCGCTGACCAGCACGCCCCACGGCGTGACATCGGGCTCTCGCCACGGCAGGTCGCGCGCGTGCTCGGCGTACCAGTCGCGGACCGTGGACGCGAACTGTTGCGGGTTCATCGGCTCGCCGAGTGTGTCACGCCAGCACTTAGCCTCATGGCATGAGCAGCCTGCGGCACCCCGTCGGGCCGCACCCGCCGTCGGTCTACTGGGTACGCCGGGGGCTCAGCCTGGCCGCCTTGGTGATCGTGATCGTGCTGATCGCGTATGCCTGCGGCCATTCCTCGTCATCGCCAGACCGGCATCCGAGTGCTCAATCGTCGTCGCCGTCGACTCGGGTGGTGCCGTGTGCTTCCCTCGTCCGGCTGCGCCTTTCGACCGATGCGGTCTCCTACCCGGTAGGACAGACACCGACGTTGATCGCGACGTTGACGAACTCGGGTTCAGGCGTGTGCGTGCTGCATACCGCGCCCGCGAAAGAGATCTGGCGGATCGTCTCCGGACCCGACACCGTGTTCAGCACGAAGCACTGCCCCCAGTCGACCGCAAAGCCCAAGGACATCCGGCTGAAGCCGGGCAAGTCGAAACAGCTCAGGCTGGTATGGAACGGCAAGCGGCTTGGCTACGACAAGGCGACCAAGCGCTGCGTGACCGGCACGACGCCGGCGTCGCCCGGGACGTACCAGCTGACCGCCAGCATCGGCGGCATCAGAGCCGCGATGCCCGCGGTGTTTCACATTGCCGGCTCGTAACCATGAGGGTTACGCCTTCACCACGAGGACAGTCAGTACGTCTCGGCGGCCGACGCGGTGCTGATCGACTGTTGCCGTAGTGAAGCCCGCCTGGCGGCAGCGTTCGGCGAACGACTGAGCTTGGGATTCCGTCCATCCGTGGCTGGCGTAGCCGCGACCGCCGGGCGCTACGTGTCGCTCGACGACCAGCATCCGCCCGCCTGGGCGGAGCACCCGCCGTGCCTCGGCGAGGCCGGCCTCGAGATCTCGCCAATGGTGCACCGTCGCCAGTGACCACACGACGGTGGCCGAGTCGTCGTCGAGCGGCAGCGATTCGGCGGTGCCCTCGAGCCAGCGAACGGCTGACGATCGGCCGGTACCAACCCGGGCAATGGCCCGCGCGATCCGCAGCATCGGAATCGACGGATCGACGCCAACGACCGACGAAGCCACGACCGCCGCCTTTCGCGCCGCTACGCCAGGACCACAGCCGACGTCGACCACATCATCGCGCGGTCCGACGTCTGCCAGGCTGATCGCGAGATCCGCAACCCGCCCGCGGCCGACGAGGAAGCTCAGCGCCGCAAGGTATCCGAGCAAGCCGTCGAAGGCTGGATGGTCGGCGTGATGGTTCGGGGCCAGGGACGGCAAGTCATCCTGCGTTGGCGTCGTCACCCGGCCGACCTTGACACTTGAACCATGGTTCAAGTCAAGTGGGGTGATGGCGGAAGAATTGCTTGCTATCGGAGAGGTCGCGCGCCGCGCCGGGGTGGCACCCTCCGCGGTTCGGTTCTACGAGCGGCGAGGCCTCATTGCCGCCGATGCACGCCGATCGGGCCAGCGTCGTTACCGGACGGCCACGCTGCGCCGGCTCGTGTTCATCGGAATGCTGCAGGACGCCGGGTTGTCGCTGGAAGACATAGCTGGCGTGCTGGAGGCGCCGGGCGTGAGTGAGTGGAAGGCAATTGGACGAAGCCGTCTCAGTCGGCTGGATGAGGAAATCGAACGACTCCAGTTGGCGCGAAGCTACCTGAAAGGCGCCCTGCTCTGCCGTTACGACCATCCGGCAACGGAGTGCAGGATCATGGCCCAGGAAATCGATCGACGGCTGGCTGCCACCTGACTGCCCCGACCGGTGACCGGGAGGATGCCACGTCAGAATGGGGCGTGGTCGAGGTCGAACCCGCCCGCTTCGAAGAGATGGTCACGACCGCTCTAGACGGGCTGCCCGAGCGGCTCGGGCGGTTGATGCGCAACGTTGCCGTCACCGTGCAACACGAACCCGGACCGGCCGGGCTGCTCGGCTTGTATCAAGGCGTCCCGCTGACCAGCCGGACGACGCAGTACGTCGGCGTGCTGCCCGACCGGATCACCATCTATCGGCAGGCGATCTGCGCTTATTGCCGCACCGAGGACGAGGTGATCGAGCAGGTGCGCAAGACGGTCGTGCACGAGATCGGCCATCACTTCGGGCTGGACGACGACCGGCTTCACGAGCTCGGTTGGTGACGCGCGGCAAGCGCCGCCCGCACGTCGGCGAGCGCGGCGATCTGCGCGCGCGCCTCGGCCGGTGACATCCCCGGCGCGTGGATCCGCAGGTTGAGGCAGTCGGCGCCGACCGACCGCGCCTGCTCGGCTAGCACCGCCGCCATCGTCGCGGCGTCGCCGCTCGCCACCTCGTCGTCACCCCAGTGCTCGATCGCGGTCGTCGCGCCGTAGCTGCGGTAAAGCTGCAGTTGCCGCTCCTGCCGTTCGGCCGAGCCGCCGCCGGGCGCGACCCGCCGGATGAGTACGACGGGGCCCGGGCCGTTGGCCGCGCGATACACCTCAGTCAGCGCATGGCAGCGCGCGATCGTGGTCAGCGAGTCGAACAGTAGGCCGACGCCGCAGTCGGCCGCCCGCCGGCACGCCGCCGGGCTCATCGCGGCGCTGACCACGGGCACCGGGTCGGTCGCGCAGCGGCGGATTGCGGCGTCACCCGAGAGCGTCCCAGGCTCGCGGCCGAGCAGCATCGCGCTGACGGTCGACATCGCTTCGGCGAACCGTCGGGTCAGATCGGCCTTCGTCGTACCCATCACCGTGAAGTCGGCCTCCAGCGACCCGGCGGCGAGCCCGACGCCCACCCGGCCGGGGAAGCGGGCCGCCAGCCAGGCGATCTCTTCTGCGACGAGTGCCGCCGGGCGAAGCGGTAGCAACAGCGGGCACGGCGCCACCCAGACCCGCTCGGTCGCGTCGAGCAGCCACCCGGCCAGCTGGATCGGGTTCGGCAGGTAGCCGCCGAAGCCGTTGTGATGCTCGCTGACCATCAGCCCGTCGAACCCGGCGTCGCTCGCGAGCCGCGCCTGCGCGAGCAGCTCGTCGATGACCGCGGTCGGCTCCAGCTCGAGGTGCGGGTAGAGCCGCAACGACACGCTGCCTTTGCCCATCGGACCCAACGCCACCGTCATAGCGCGGTGAACCTGCCGCCGTCGACCACGATGGTCTGGCCGGTGATGTAGCGCGACCCGTCCTCCAGCAGGAACCGCACCACCGGCGCGATGTCGGCTTCGGGGTCGCCCATTCGCCCGAGTGGCACCAGCTCGCTCAGCCGCTGCTCGAGCCCGGGATCGGCCTCGTACGCAGCGGCCATCGCGGGCGTCATCGCGAGCGGCGAGACCGCGACGACGGTCACGTCGTACTTCCCCCACTCGATCGCCAGGCTCTTGACGAAGCCCCGGACGGCGCCCTTCACCGCCGAGTACGCGGGACGCGCCGCGCTGCCCTCGATCCCCGCGGGCGAGGTCATCACGATGAACCTGCCGCGACTGCGGCGGAGCGCGGGCAACCCCGCGGTGGCACAGTGGTACGCGCCTCGCAACGACACCGCGACGTGGTCGTCCCACTCCTCATCCGAGACCTCGTCGAGTCGGCGGACATCGCTTGAGTTCCGGCTGGTCGCGTTGTGCACGATGCCGTCGAGCGATCCGAACCGCTCGACCGCCGTGTCGACGGCTCGCTGCACCTCGGCGGCGACCGTCACGTCGGTGGGCACCGCGATCGCGTCGCCAACGCTGGCCGCCAGCTCGGCGGTCTCCGCCGCGTTGTTCCCCGGGCCGGCGACGACGACGGCAGCACCCGCTCCGGCACTGGCCAGGCAGATCGCGCGGCCGATGCCCGCGCCACCACCCGTGACCATGACCGTCTTGCCGGTCAGCGGCCTTCCGGGCGCGGCGGTCACGGCGTCATCCAAACCCCGCCGTCGACGGCGATCGTCGCGCCGGTGACCGCCGCGAAACCGGGCGAGAGGAGGGTGGCGATCACCGATGTGACGTCGGACCGCAACGCGCTCGGCCGGCCCAGCGCCGGCGGTTGCAGACCCGGGCGGGAGAGATCGGCGTCGGCCGCGACCAGCAGGCAGTTGACCGTCACGCCGTCGCGCCCCCACGTGCGGGCGGCCGCCTTCGCCAGGGAGCGGTAGCCCTCGGCCGCCGCGATCGATGCCACCGCACCCGGGGCGCCGGTCGTCACCGCCGACGGCAACAGCACGACGATCCGCCCGCCGGTGCCGCGCAACCCGGCGTACGCGCCCTGCAGCACGTGGAGCGCACGGCGCAACGGATCTTCGGCCTCGCGCCGCCACGCCTCGCCGTCGAATGCTACGAGCTCGACCGACTCCGGCGGTGACCGCAGCGGGACGGCATCGACGACGGCGGCGAGGCCGTTAGGTGCCGCCGCGGCGAGGGTCTGCTCGAGGTCGTTCGCGGCGTCGGCCGCATCGATGCGGACCACCGCAACGCCGCTGTCCGCCAGGCCGTCGGCGATGTCCCCACCCGGTGCGGCGCCGCCGGTCAGTACGGCGACAGGTGCGGGCGTCAGACGTAGCGCTCGAGGATCGATGACTCCGCCAACCGGGAGAGCCCCTCGCGCACCGACCGCGCCCGGGTTTCGCCGACGCCGTCGACCAGCAGCAGGTCGTCGATGGTCGCGGCCAGCAGCTTCTGCAGCCCACCGAAGTGGTCGACCAGCCGGTCGATCACCGGTCCGGGAAGTCGCGGCACCCGTGCCAGCAAGCGGTAACCGCGCGGCGACACCGCGGCGTCGAGCACGTCAGACGTCGAGCCGAAACCACAGACCCGCGCGATTACCGTGAGGTCCAGCAGATCGGTGGCCGACAACGCGTCGAGCTCGGCGAGGACCCGCTCGACGGTGCGGGCGCGGCGCCCAGTCGCGGGCGGCATGTAGTCGCGCACGATCAGCTCCCGCTCTTGCGTGACGCCGGCCATCAGCTCGTCGAGCTGCAACGCGAGCAGCCGGCCGTCGATGCCGAGCTCGACGACGTACCCGTCGATCTCGGAGGCGATCCGCAGCACCATCTCCAGCCGCTGCGTGACCGCGACCGCGTCGCGCACCGTCACCAGGTCCTCGATCTCGAGTGCGGACAGCGTGCCGGTGACCTCGTCGAGCCGCAGCTTGTAGCGCTCGAGCGTCGCGAGCGCCTGGTTGGCTCGCGACAGGATGTCGGCGGAGTGTTCCAGGACATAGCGCTGGCCTTCGACGTACAACGCGATGATCCGCATCGACTGGCTGACGCTGATCACCGGATAGCCCGTCTGCTTCGCCACCCGCTCCGCCGTGCGGTGCCGCGTGCCCGACTCCTCGGTCGGGATCGACGGGTCCGGCACCAGGTGGGTCGCCGCGCGCAAGATCCGGGTCAGGCTGTCGTCGAGGACGATCGCGCCGTCCATCTTCGCCAGCTCACGCATCCGGGTGGCGGCGAACTCCACGTCGAGCGGGAAGCCGCCGGTGCAGAGCGACTCGACGACCTTGTCGTGACCGAGCACGATCAGCGCGCCGGTGTGACCGCGCAGGATTCGCTCGAGGCCGTCGCGCAGCTGCGTCCCCGGCGCGACCTTCGCCAATGTCGCGCGCAGCAGGTCGCCGTCGGCTCGCTCGGTGGGAGGCACCGGACTCCTCGAAGGCGAGAGGGGCAACCTGTCGCGGAAAGTCTAAGTTGCGAGACCGCGGATGCCGCGGGTTACGCGCGGGCCGATGACAAACCGTGATGCAGCGCCGGGACCAGCTCCGGCACCTCGATGGTGCGCATCCCGCCCGGTGCGGCCCCGCTGTCGCGCGGCACCAGCGCGGTGGTGAATCCCAGCCGCGCTGCCTCGGCGAGCCGGGCGCGCAGCGCCGACACCGGCCGGATCTCGCCCGCCAGCCCGACCTCGCCGACCGCGACCATGCCCGGGCGGACGGGGACGCGCGTGACCGCGCTGGCGATCGCCAGCGCCAGCGCCAGATCGGTCGCCGGCTCGGCGAGCCGGACGCCGCCGACGGTCGCGGCGTAGACCTCCTGGCTGTGCAGCCGGAAGTCGCGGTGCCGGTCGAGCACCGCGAGCAGCATCGCGATGCGGGCGCCGTCGACGCCGCTGGTCGCGCGGCGCGGGTTTGCCTGTGGCGAGGACGTCACCAGCGCCTGCACTTCGCTCACCAGGGCGCGGCGCCCCTCCATCGTCACCGTCACGCAAGTGCCCGCGACCGGTGTCACGCCGTGGGCGAGGAACAGACCGGATGGATCCGGCAGTCCGACGATCGCGTCGTCGGTCAGGTCGAAGCAGCCGACCTCGTCCGCCGGCCCGAACCGGTTCTTGATGGTGCGGACCAGCCGTAGCCGGGAGTGCCGATCGCCCTCGAACGACAGCACCACGTCGACCAGGTGCTCGAGCGTGCGCGGCCCGGCGACGGCGCCGTCCTTCGTGACGTGGCCGACGAGCAGCGTCGCCATGCCGCGGGCCTTCGCCGTGCGGATCAGCGCGCCGGCGACCTCCCGCACCTGGGCGACGCCGCCGGGCGAACCCTCGACCGTCGCCGACCCGACGGTCTGCACCGAGTCGACGATCAGTACGTGGGGATCGACCGCCTCAACGTGACCGAGCACCGCGGCGAGGTCGGTCTCGGCGGCGAGGTAGAGCGAGTCGGCGATCGCGCCGATCCGGTCGGCGCGCAGCCGCACCTGCGCCGCCGACTCCTCGCCGGTGACGATCAGGCAGCGCCGTCCGGCGCGGGCGATCTGCGCGGCGGCGCTGATCAGCAGCGTCGACTTGCCCACGCCGGGCTCACCGGCGAGCAGGACGACCGATCCGGGCACCAGGCCGCCGCCGAGCACCCGGTCGAGCTCCGGCTCACCGGTCGGCCGGTGGCGCGCACTCTGCCCGGCGATGTCGGCGATCGGTCGCGCGGCGGTGGTCACCGGCCCGGCGACGACCGACAGGCCGGGCCGCGCGGCGATCTCCACGACGGTGCCCCAGGCCTGACACTGCGGGCAACGGCCGACCCACTTCGCGGTCTCGTAACCGCACTCGTCGCAGCGGTGGGCGAGCCGTTCGCGCGCGGCCTTGGTGGGCATGGCGGTGACGGTAGGCGTGAGCACCGACGATTCCGTGGTGCCACGCCACGCGGTGCGTTAGTTGGCTGGGTCGGCCGGATGTGGAGCGACCCGGGCGGCCATCGCCTCCTCGCACAGCCTGGCCAGGACGTCGTACGCCGGCTGTCCGATCAGCTCGACCAGCTCGGGGCGGTAGCCGACGTACAGCGGCTCGGGAGCGACGTGCGCTTCGGTGGCGGAGGTGCACCACCAGATGAAGTCGTGGCCGCCGCCGCCCCAGCCGCGGCGGTCGTACTCGCCGATCACGGTGATCAGCACTTCGGTGTCGTCCGGTCGGGTCACCCGCTCGTACGTGCGCCGGATCGGCAGCTGCCAGCAGACGTCGGGCTTGGTCTCCAACGGGTGCAGCCCGTTGTTCAGCGCATGCAGGTGCAGCGCGCAGCCCGCGCCCGCGGCAAAGCCCGGTCGGTTGAGGAAGATGCACGCACCCTTGTGCCGGCGGGTACGCCGGCTGCCGTCCTCGACCTCGGTGATGCCGCCGGTCAGGCCCTTGTCGCGAAACTGCCACTCGTCGGCAGTCAGCGCCTTCGCGAACTTCTTCACCCGCTTCTCGTCGGCCGACTCCGAGTAGAACGCGCCGTGGCTGCAGCAGCCGTCGTCGGCGCGGCCCTTGATGATCCCCTTGCAGCCGTTGCCGTAGATGCAGGTCCAGTTCGACAGCAGCCAGGTGAGGTCACAGCGGTAGATCTGCTCGGGGTCGTCCGGATCGGTGAACTCGATCCACTGGCGCGGGAAATCTAGGTCGACCTCTGGCACCCGCCAACCCTACGTGTTCAGCGTCGCCAGCCATTGCGAAAACGTCTGTTTGCCGCGCGGCCCGGGCTCGGTGGGAAGCGATCCGTCACCGGCGATCGCGCGACCAGCCGCTCCGGGCAGCCGGAAGCTGACCACGGGGCGCCGCCGCCCGATCTTCTGCAGCACGTCCCGGACGAGGTCGGCCATCTGATGGACCTCGGGCCCGGCGATGTCCGGCGCCTTGCCGGCCGGCTCGGCGAGGGCGAGCTCCACGAGCGCATCGGCGACCTCGCGCGCCGCGACCGGCTGGGTCCGCCAGCGGGGGATGGTGAGCACCGGCGCGGGACTGAGCCGGTCGAGCAGTTGGATCGGGAAGTCGAAGAACTGGGTGGCGCGCAGCACCGTCCACGGCAGCTCGCCCGCCGCGAGACATTCCTCCTGCCGGACCTTGCCGGCGTAGTAGCCGATCGGCACCCGGTCACAACCGACGATGGACAGCGCGACCAGATGGCCGACGCCGGCTTGCCGACCGGCCCGTTGCAGGTTGGCGGTGGCGGCCTCGAAGAAGGCGATCGCCTTCCGGCGACTGTTCGTCGGTGTGTTGGTGACGTCGATGACGACGGCCACGTCCGTGAGCGCCTCCACCAGCCCCGCGCCGGTCCTGACGTCGACGCCGGAAGAGCGCGTCAACACGACCGGCTCGTGTCCCTCTCGGCGTATCGCATCGACGACGTGCCGGCCCACTGCGCCGGTCCCACCGGCCACCGCAATCCGCATTGGTTCAATCTCTCGCTCGCGCTGGTCACGCCGGACGGCGGGCCCTGCGCCGAGGACTGCCTACCCTCAAGGGCGTGACCGTCCTCCGCGTGCCCGACGCGAAGGTGGCGTTATCAACCGCATCGGTGTATCCGGAGTCGACGGCAACCGCGTTTGAGCTGGCCGCCCGGCTGGGTTACGACGGCCTGGAAATCATGGTCGCGCCGGACCCGGTCAGCCAGGACGTCGAGGCGTTGCGGCGGCTCGCCGACTACCACGGCGTCGCCATCCTGGCGATCCACGCGCCGTGCCTGATCATCACGCAGCGGGTCTGGGGGACCGAGCCGTGGGGCAAGCTGGTCCGCGCCCGGCAGGCCGCCGAGACGCTCGGCGCGCGGACCGTGGTGGTGCACCCGCCGTTTCGGTGGCAGCGGGAGTACGCCAGGGAGTTCGTCAGCGGCATCCACCGGATGGCGGACGAGACCGACGTCAGGTTCGCGGTCGAGAACATGTTTCCGTTACGGGCGCGTGGCCGCGAGGTGGTGCCCTACTCGCCCGACTACGACCCGAGCGAGGAAGACTTCCGCGACTTCACGCTCGACACCTCGCACACCTCGGTGTCACGCAACGACCCGCTGGCGATGGCGGAGCGGATGGGAGACCGGCTCAGCCACGTGCACATCGCCGACGGCGTCGGATCGGCGCGCGACGAGCACCTCGTCCCCGGCCGCGGTCGGCAGCCGTGCGCCGAGCTGCTGGAGGGGCTCGCCGCCCGCGGCTTCGACGGCACCGTCGTCGTCGAGATCAACACCCGCCGGGCCGAGAGTCGCCACGAACGCGAGACCGACCTCGCCGAGGCGCTGGCGTTCACCCGGCTGCACCTCGCCGCTCCCGTCGACGCCTAGTCGCATCGGTAGCGTCGGCAAGATGTTGCGGGCGAGCATGCGAGCGGCGCTGCTCACCGCGTCAAGGCAGGCGTCGGTTCGGTGGCTGGTCGAACGCGCGCCGGTCTCGCGCAACGTCGTGAACCGGTTCGTTGCGGGTGTCGACGTCGACGCCGCGCTCCGTGTGACCGGCGCGCTCGCGGGCGACGGCCTGTCGGTCTCGCTTGACCGGCTCGGCGAGGACACCACCGAGGTCAGCCACGCCGAGGCGACGACCCGCGCCTACCTCGACCTGCTCCACCGGCTGAGCGATGCCGGCCTCGCCAGCGACGCCGAGGCCTCGGTCAAGCTGTCGGCCGTCGGTCAAGCGCTCGACCATCGGCTCGCCGTCGACAACGCCCGGGCAATCTGCGCCGCCGCCGCCGATGTCGGCACCACCGTCACCATCGACATGGAGGACCACACCACGACCGACGCGACGCTCGAGGTCGTGCGGGAGCTGCGCGCAGACTTCCCGACCGTGGGCGCGGTGCTGCAGGCATACCTGCGTCGCACCGAGGCGGACTGCCGCGACTTCGCGTACGCCGGGTCCCGGGTGCGGTTGTGCAAAGGCGCCTACTACGAGCCGGAATCGGTGGCGTTCGGCCGACGGGACGACGTACAGGCGTCGTACCTACGGTGCCTAGAGCTGCTCGTCGCCGGCGGTGGCTATCCGATGGTCGCGACCCATGACCCGGCGCTCGTGACGGCGGCGGAGGAGATGCTCCGGGATGCCGACCGGGCGCCCGACTCCTACGAGTTCCAGCTGCTTTACGGCGTCCGTCCGGCCGAGCAGCGCCGGCTGGCCGGAGACGGCCACCGGGTGCGCGTCTACGTCCCGTACGGCGAGGAGTGGTACGCCTACCTGATGCGCCGGCTCGCCGAGCGGCCGGCGAACGTCGGCTTCTTCCTGCGCGCACTGTCGTCACGGCACTGACCTCGCTCCGCGTGGGACGATTGCCCCGTGGAAAAGGTTGCGGTGCTGGGCGCCGGCAAGATGGGCGAGGCGCTGCTGTCCGGGCTGTTGCGTGCCGGCCGCCCGGCTGCTGACCTGCTGTTCACCGAGCGCCACGACGACCGCGCGAAGGCGCTCACCGACAAGTACGCCGTGCCGGCGGTCAGCACGGCCGACGCCGCCAAGTCGGCTGCGACGCTGCTGATCGCGGTCAAGCCGCAGGAAATCACGGCGCTGCTCGACGAGCTGGCCTCGGCGGTGACGCCCGACAACCTGGTGGTTTCGATCGCCGCCGGCATCCCGACGCAGACCATCGAGAAGCGACTGGCGGACGGCACTCCCGTCGTCCGGGTGATGAGTAACACCCCGGTGTTCGTCGACGAGGCGATGAGCGCAATCGCGGCGGGGACCCATGCCGACGAGACACATCTGGCCCGCACGGAGGAGCTGCTCAGCCCGGTCGGCCGGGTGATTCGGGTGCCGGAGTCGCAGCTCGACGCCGTCACCGCGCTGTCCGGCAGCGGTCCGGCGTACTTCTTCTATCTGGTCGAGGCGATGATCGACGCCGGCATCTTGCTCGGCCTGCCGCGCGCGGTCGCCGCCGAGCTGATCGTGCAGACCGCGATCGGGTCCGCGATCATGCTGCGCGACTCCGGCGAGCACCCGGTGCAGCTGCGGGAAGCGGTGACCAGCCCGGGCGGGACGACGATCGCCGCGATCCGCGAACTGGAGAACCACGGCGTGCGCGCCGCGCTGCTGGCGGCGCTGGCGGCCGCCCGTGACCGGTCTCGGGAGCTGGCCGCCGAGCAGCCCTGATCCCGCCACACCCGTCCCAGTGACGACGTACTGTCTCAGCCGATACAGTCAGGGCAGCACGTGGCGGTGCGAGCGCCGGAGGGGAAGCCGGCGCGCCGCGCGTGGAAAGGCGGTGCTGCCGTGGCTGCGAACGACCCTGGCCCGGTTGAGTCCCGGGCGGGCGAAAGCCTTGGCGAGCTGCGGTTCCTGACCGTCGCCGAGGTCGCCGCGTTGATGCGGGTGTCGAAGATGACCGTCTATCGCCTGGTCAACGCCGGCACGCTGCCCGCGGTCCGCGTCGGCCGCTCGGTCCGCGTCCCCGAGAAAGCCGTCCACGACTACCTCGACCACGCCTTCGTCGAGGCCGGCTAGGCGCACGCCTCGCCGCGCGCCGGTTGGTTGATGCCGGTAGCCTGGGCGGCCGGTCCAGGCAGAGAGGCTCCACGTGGGTTCGGTCATCAAGAAGCGGCGCAAGCGGATGGCGAAGAAGAAGCACCGCAAGCTGCTGAAGAAGACGCGCGTTCAGCGTCGTAACAAGAAGTAGCCCTCGGAGCAGGCTGGCGAGGAGGCGGCGCGACATGACGGCGTCGAAGCCGGCCGGGTCGGGCCGGACGTACCCCTGGGTGACGTTCACCTCCGACTACGGGCTCGACGACGTCTTCGTCGGCGTCTGCAAGGGCGTCATCGCACGGATCGCACCGCAGGTCCAGCTACTGGACGTCTGCCACTTGATCGCGGCGCAGGACGTCGAGCAGGGCGCTAACAGTTTGGCGGACGCCATCGAGTACCTCCCGGTCGCCGTGCATCTGGCGCTGGTCGACCCGCCGCACGGCACGTCGGTGCGAGGCGTGGTCGTCGAAGCCCGCGACGGCTCGTTGCTGGTCGGCCCGGACAACGGGCTGTTGCATCTGGCCTGGGAGCGGCTCGGCGGCGCGGTGCGCGCGGTCGAGATCGACAAGCCCGCCCTGTGGGCCGAGCAGGTGCACAAGACGTTCCGCGGGCGTGACGTGTTCGCTCCTGTCGCGGCTCACCTCGCCAACGGCGTCGCACTGACGGAGGTCGGGTCGCCGGTCGACGTCGACGGGCTCGCCCGGCTCCCGGTGCACGAGGCAACCGTCGACGACGACCACGTGCACGCCGAGGTGCGCACCGTCGACCACTTCGGCAACGTCTCGCTGAACGTCGCCCGCTCCGACCTCGAGGCGGCCGGGATCTCGTTCGGTGACACCGTCGAACTGCGGTGCAACGGCCAGACCGTCGAGGTGCCGTTCAACCCGACGTACGCCGAAGTCGCGCGCGGCCGGCTGACCCTGTGCGAGGACTCGTTCCATGCGGTGATGCTCGCGATCAACGCCGGGCACGCCGGCCGGGAGCTGCGGGTTAGCCGCGGCGAGCCCGTCGTCATCGCCCGGCTACCCCAACGCGCCAGCGCATAGCACGTCCGCCACCCCACCCACCGCCCTTGCACGGAGCTGGCGCTGCGCGCCAGCGCCTAACATCTGGGTGTGGCTGCGCGGGTTGTTCTGGTTACGGGCGTCTCGCGCTATCTCGGTGGCCAGCTGGCGGCTCGGCTGTCGGCTGACGAGTCCATCGACCGGGTGATCGGTGTCGACGTCGTACCGCCGAAAACCGATGTCGGCCGCACCGAGTTCGTCCGTGCGGACATCCGCAACCCGATCATCGCGAAGGTGATTGCCTCCGCCGAGGTCGACACCGTGGTGCACATGAGCGTGATCGCGACACCGGTGGGCGCCGGTGGCCGCACCGCGATGAAAGAGATCAACGTGATCGGCACGATGCAGCTGCTGGCGGCGTGCCAGAAGGCGCCGAGCCTGCGCCGGCTGGTGGTGAAGTCGACTACGGCGGTGTACGGCTCGTCCTCGCGAGACCCGGCGCTGTTCGCCGAGAACCACGAGCCGCGGTCGTTGCCGCGTTCCGGCTACGGCAAGGATTCGGTCGAGGTGGAGGGCTACGTGCGCGGCCTCGGCCGCCGGCGACCCGACGTCGACGTCGTGCTGCTGCGGTTCGCGAACTTCATGGGCCGGGGACTCGACACCCCGCTCACTCGGTACTTCTCGCTGCCGGTCGTGCCCCGGGCGCTGGGCTTCGACCCGCGGATCCAGTTCGTGCACGAGAGCGACGGCCTCGAGGTGCTCCGGCGCGCGGTGATCGAGGACCACCGCGGCACGTACAACGTCGCCGGTGACGGCATCCTGCTGCTCTCCCAAGCGATTCGCCGGGCCGGCCGGACGTCGCTGCTCGTGCCATCGCCGGCCGCGTCGCTCGCCGGCTCGATCTTCCGCCGCAGCGGCCTGGTCGACTTCTCGCCGGAGCAGGTGAGCTTCCTGCAGTTCGGCCGCGGCGTCGACACCACCCGGCTGCGCACGGACTTCGGCTTCACGCCGCGTTACTCGACGGTTGACGCGTTCGACGACTTCGTCGCCGGCAGCGGCATCCGTCCGCTGGTCAATCCGCAACAGGTCGCGGCCGTCGAGCAGGCGGTGCTGACCCTGGCCGGGAGGGCGGCCCGTGCCTGAGGCTCGCGTGATCCCGCTCGACGGCGGCCGAGCGCCACTGCCCGGCGCCGAGGAACTGCCCGCGCCGGAGGTCGGTGGACCGACCGAGCCGCCGGACTGGGAACGCCGGCTCGCCGGCGCGCTCGCCTTCCTGCGCCGCCGGATCACCGGTGACTACGAGGTCGACGATTTCGGCTTCGACCCGGAGCTCACCGAGGCGGTGGTGCCGCTGCTGCGACCGATCGCGGAGCGCTACTTCCGGGTCGAGGTGCGCGGCATCGAGAACGTCCCCGCCGACGGCGGCGCACTCATCGTCGCCAACCACTCGGGCACGATCCCGGTCGACTCGGCGATGACGATGCTCGTGCTGCACGACCACCACCCGGCGAAGCGGCATCTGCGGATGCTCGCCGCCGACCTGGTGTTCACGCTGCCGATCATCGCTCCGATGGCACGCAAGACCGGCTCGACGTTGGCCTGCAACGAAGACGCCGAGCGGCTGCTCAGCGGCGGCGAACTCGTCGGCGTATGGCCCGAAGGCTTCAAGGGCATCGGCAAGCCGTTCGGGGAGCGCTACAAGCTGCAGCGGTTCGGGCGGGGCGGGTTCGTCTCGGCCGCGCTGCGTTGCGGGGTGCCGATCATCCCGTGCTCGATCGTCGGCGCCGAAGAGATCTATCCGCTGATCGGAAACATCCCGGCGTTGGCGCGCGTGCTCGGTGTGCCCTACCTGCCGATCACCCCGTTCTTCCCGCTGCTCGGGCCGCTCGGCCTGATCCCGCTGCCGTCGAAGTGGATCATCGAGTTCGGCGAGCCGATCGAGACCGACAAGATCGGCGCCGAGGGCGCCGACGACCCGATGCTGGTCTTCAACGTGACCGACCAGGTGCGCGAGGTGATCCAGCAGACGCTCTACAAGCTGCTGCTCGCCCGCCGCAGCGTCTTCTTCTGAGCCGAGCGCCGGTCAGTTGTTGCGGCCGGCCGACGCGCGGGCGGCCGCCGCGGCGCGGGCGGCTCGCGCCGCCCGGCGAAGCGCGTGCTCCTGGTGGCGGTGCATCGCCAGCCCGACCGCGATCCCGCCGGCGACAGCACCCGCGCCGGCGGCGGCCGGCAGCCCGATCCGGGCGGCCTTGCGCCCGGTGCGGAAGTCGCGGATCTCCCAGCCGTTTTCCCGCGCGATCTGCTTCAGCTTCGCGTCCGGGTTGACCGCGACCGGATGGCCGACGGTGGTCAGCATCGGCAGGTCGTTCGCGGAGTCGGAGTACGCCGCGCACTGGCTCAGGTCGAGACCCTCGGTCGCGGCGAGCGCCCGGATCGCCTCGGCCTTCGCCGGCCCGTGTAGCGGTTCGCCGACCAGCCGCCCGGTGTAGACGCCGTCCTTGACCTCGGCGACGGTGCCGAGCGCGCCGGTGAGCCCGAGGCGCCGCGCGACCAGCGAGGCGATCTCGGCCGGCGCGGCGGTGACCAGCCACACCCGCTGGCCGGCGTCGAGGTGCAACTGCGCGAGCGCGCGCGTCCCCGACCAGATCCGCTCTGCCATCAGGTCGTCGTAGATCTCCTCGCCGAGTTCCACCACCTCCGACACGGGATGGCCGGCGACGAAGCTGAGCGCCGCGTCCTTCGCCTCCTCCATGTGGGCGGGGTCCTCGACGCCGCGCACCCGGAACACCACCTGCTTCCAGGCGAACTGGGCGAGGTCGCGCCAGGTGAAGAAGTCGCGCGCCGCCAGGCCGCGGGCGAAGTGATAGATCGAGGCGCCCTGCATCATCGTGTTGTCGACGTCGAAGAACGCCGCCGCCGCGGGATCGGGCGGTACGGTCAGGCTGGCTTCGACCTCGGCGGCCGCGGCCGCGGCCACACCGGCCTCTACCGCGCTGCCGCGGGAGCGCGAGCGGCCCGCCATGCTTCGGAGCCTATGTCGCCAACCGGCCGGACACGCCGATCATGGCGTTAGTGCGTCACTAACGCCATGATCGGCGCTCAGCCCGGTCACTAACGCCATGATCGGCGGTTGGCGGTTGGCGGTAGGCGGTTGGAAGCGGTCGGGGTCGGCTAGCGGGCGAAGCGCCGCCGCAGCACGGCGGCCGCGCCGAGCAGCAGCAGGGCGCCAAGGCCGAGCAGGCCGAGGTTCATGCCGGTGTTCGGCAGCGGCGCCTTCGGCGACGGCGGGGTCGCCAGGTGGCTGAGCGTCACCGGCTTGTGGTTCGCCGGCTTCTGCGAAGCGCTCGCCGTGGCGGCGACACCGTCACCCAGGGTGACGGTCAGCAGGTGGCCGACCGAGATGTTGTACGCCGGCGCGACCGCGCTGGCCGTCGTACCGTCCGCCGCCGCGTGCTGGCTGCCCTGGGTCTCGCTGATCAGCGGCACGTCGCCGAGGATCTTCGAGGTGATCGTGGTGAGCAGACCCGACAGCGTCTTCAGCAGCTTGTTGACCGGGTCGGTGATCGAGCTCGGCAGGCCCATGCCGTCGACGTTGCACAGGCTCAGGCCGTTGGTGTCGACCTGGGCACACAGCGCGTTCAGCGCGTTGATCTTCAGCAGCGGCTTGGTCGCGCTGACGTCGGTGTGGGCGCCGCCCGGCAGGCCGTTGGCGAACGCCGTGGCGGAGTTATGGAAGCCGGAGATCGTCAGCAAGCCACCGAGCACGTCCACGTCGACCAGGCCGAGCTGGCTCAGCGCCTGCACGCCGTTGCCGCTGGGCGCGACCGACTGGTGGGTGTCGTGCACCGAGATCTTGACCAGTGACGTGGTGCCGAGGTGACTGACCAGTTGGTTAACGTGGTCGAGGATCGCGTTGACCGTCGAGGTCAACGAGTTCACCGCGGAGGACACGGTCGGGTTGCTGCCGGTCAGGCCCTGCACCGTCGAGAGGATCTTGTCGACCACGCTCTGCACCTTGCCGGTGAGGTCGAGCTGGTCGAGCAGGTTGGTGATCGACGACACCGTGCTGGCGCCGAGCAGGTCGTTGAGGTCACCGATGTTGGCCACCACACCGGTCGCCGCCGAGCTGGTCGCATCCGTCAGCTTCGTGAGGTCGGCGACCAGGTCACCGACCGAGAGGTCGGCGAGCGGCTTCGCCGGGATCGACAGCAGCGAGTTTTCCTGGTGGCTGGCGCCGTTCAGGCTCACCGAGGCGGTCCGGTTCAGGTTGATGTGGAGCACGTTGCTCAACGTGTCGACCAGGCTGCCGGTGATGAGGCTGGCAGTCGACGTCGCCTGAGCAACGGTGTTGCCGACCAGGTGCAGCGGGTCGTGCAGCGTCGCACCCTGCAGGTGGATCAGGTCCACGCCAAGCGGGTTCGGCAGCGGGCCGAGCTTGACCGGCAGCTTCAGGTTCAGGCCGAGCGCGTTGCTCTGCGCTTGTCCGGAGTAGAAGGCTGGCGCCGAATGGCTCGACGCCGCGCTTGCGGGAGCGGCGGCGACCAGCGTCGCCATCGACGTCGTGCCGGCGAGCGCCAGCGCCACGGCAGCCGTGCCACGGCGGCCTCTCGTGCGGATCATGCCAACCTCCGAACCACTCCGGGTGCGCACGGTCGAGCGACCGGGCGCTCCGGAACTTGTCTGGGAACCCCCCTGTGCCGGGCAGACGGCGGCGCCGTCACCCGATCAACGAGACAGTTTGTCGGAGGTGACGGCTAAACGTGTGACAACCAAGCCGGTGGTTTCGGCTCGAATTCGGTCAAAGCGACAGAGACTGCAACAATGAGGGCAGCAGCGACGGCAGCAGCTTGCTCGGCGGGGCCGGCGTCTGATGATGCGGGTTCAGCAGCGAAGGCAATGACGGCAGCGACGGCAGCAGCGGGCCGGTCGGCAGCAGGTGGTGCGGCGCCGGGCTGGTCGGCGAGGGTGCCGGGGACGGCGTGCTGTGGTGACGCGGCTCGGTCGAGCGGGCCGGGTGTGCCGACCGATGTTGGGTCGGCGATGGTGTCGGCGTGGGAGCCGGGGTCGGCGACGCCGCCCCGCCACCGCCCGACTGCCCCGGCAGCAGGCAGGTCAGGCAGCCGTCGGCCACCTGCTTGACCCGCTGGGTGACGGCGCCGAGCACGCCGAGCGACCGCAGCTCGACCGGCTGCTGGGTGAGCGGCAGTCGGTGGGCGAGCGCGACCAACCCGGCGTACTGCTGCTGTGCGAAGCTCGCGAGGTCCGAGAGCGGCTCGGCGGACGACGACGACCGGTACGCCGAGATCAGGTCGGCGCTGCCGTCCCGGGTCTCGGCATCCATCCGGGCGAGCGTCGAGGTGATCAGCGAGGTCTCGGTCGGCGGCAGCGCTCGGGCCTCGGCGAGCCGGGTGCGCGCGAACTCGAGGTGCTCCCGGCCCTTCGCCAGGTCGCCGCGAGCCAGCCACAGCTGCACCGCCTCGGTCGCGCGCTTCACGTCGTAGAACGGCTGACCCGGCAGCGAGCGGGCGCCCGCGACACCGACCCCGGCCACCGCCGTCATCACGGCGACGCTGCTGCCCAACGCGGCCAGGCGTCGCGTCGCGCGTGACGTCCGCGGCGTGGCCAACCGGCCGGCGGTGGCGTCGGGGGCCGGCGGGTTCACCGCCATCACCGCGACCAGCCGCTGCCGCTGCCGCGCGCGGTTACGGGCCGGCAGCGGGGCCGGCCCGTAGGTCGCGCCGAAGGCGGTCAGCGCCTGGGTCAGCCGGAGGACGGCCGGGTCCGACCTCATGCGACCAGGTCCTGCGGCAAGAGGCGGGCCAGCGCTTTCACGGCGCGGTACTGCAACGCTTTGATCGCACCCTCGTTCTTGCCGAGGATCAGCGCGGTCTCGGCGATCGACATGCCCTGCAGGAAGCGCAGCACGATGCACTCCTGCTGCTCTGACCGCAGCTGCTTGACGGCGTCCAGCAACGTGGCGTTGGTCAGCCCCGCCAGCACGTCCTGCTCGGGACCTTCCTGCCGCTCCTCGGCACCGAGCTGGACCAAGTCGGACGTCGTGATCTCCAGCTTGTAGCGGCTGGACTTGAAGTGGTCGGTGATCAGGTTGCGCGCGATGGTGACCAGCCAGGCGCCGAAGTCGCGCCCCTGCCAGCGATAGCTGCCGATCCGGCGCAGCGCGCGAAGGAACGTCTCGCTGGTGAGGTCTTCGGCGAGCGCGGCGTTGCCGACGCGGTAGGCGATGTAGCGGTGCACGACGTCGACATAGTCGTCGTACAACCGGCCGAACGCCTCGCCGTCACCGCCCTGCGCGGCGGTGACCAGGGCCATCACCGCCGCCTGCTCGTCGGTCGGCTCCGGCGGCAGGGCCGGGGCGGGCAGCCGCGGGATGGCGGCGCTCGAGCTGCGGCTGCGGGGGACCGCCGCGACCGGATCCGACGCGGTCGTCAGGACCAGGCCGACGGCCGCGCGCAGCGCTCGCCAACCGTCGGCGGCCACGACCGGCCGACGGCCGATCGCCGCGCAGCTGTGCATCGTGCTCCTGATCGACTCGGTGTCGCTCGGGCTTGAGCCGACTGGCGTAAGCCAGTGGCAGCGGCGCCGGCCTGGCGGCCGGCCCGCTGTATGACACACCGGGCAAACCCGCCGTGACCATGGCGAATCCGGGCCATTTCCACCTAGTCACCGGGCCGGATCGGGCCTAGTCAGCGGCACTATCGTCGGACTGTGACCGGCGCTCCTCGAACCGGCCGGCCGACCCTGATCCGCCGCTCCGCGGCGGCCGCCGTGACGGCGCGGCGGACCCGCACGGCACAGGTACGGCGCCGGCGTCGCCAGGTCGTGCTGTGGCTGGTGCTGGCCGTGCTGGCGTCAGCCGTCGCCTTCGCCGCCGGCCTGGTCGAGGCGCCGTTGAATTACCGGTTCGTGCCGACCGCGCCCACGTCGGTGCTGCTGCTCGACTCCAGCGGGCAGGTGTTCGCGACCGTGCGGTCACCGCAGGTGCAGGTGCCGGTGAGCGGTCGGCAGATCCCGCCGGTGATGCGACAGGCGATCGTCGCCGCCGAGGACAAGAACTTCTACTCCGGGGCGGCCATCGACCCGCTTGCGATCCTGCGCGCCGCCTGGCTCGACATCACCGGCCACGGCTTGCAAGGCGGCTCGACGATCACGCAGCAGTACGTCAAGACCGTCTACACCGGGCAAGAGCAGACCGCGCTGCGCAAGCTGCGGGAAGCGTCGCTCGCGCTTCGGCTGGAGCAGCACCTCACCAAGGACCAGATCCTCACCCGCTACCTCAACACGCTGTACCTCGGCAACGGCACCGCCGGGGTCGAGGCCGCCAGCGAGTTTTACTTCGGCGTCCCGATCTCACAGCTCGACTACGACCCGGCGTCGCACACCCACAGCTCGACGCTGGCGCTCGCCCGTGCCGCGACCCTCGCCGGCATCGCGCCGGCACCGTCCGCCTGGAACCCGATTGCGGATCCGCAGCAGGCGCGAGCCCGCGAGCTCTACGTGCTGAACCAGATGCTGCGGGCGCGCGACATCACCTCGCAGCAGGCGGGTGCGGCGTACGGCCACAGCCTGCCGCCGATCGTCGCCAAGGCGGAGCCGGAGGCGGCCACGATCGCGCCGGAGTTCCGCGACCTCGTCGCCGCGCAACTGCAGAAGTACGGCGACAGCACGCTGTTCGCATCGGGCGGCATGCAGGTGAAGACGACGCTGAACCTGGACCTGCAGCAGGCCGCGGTCGACGCCCTGCACACGCTGCCCAAGCAGCCCGGCCTGGACGCGGCGATCGTCGCGGTCGACCCGCGCAACGGCGACTTGCGCGCGATGACGGAGCGAAAGGCCGGCGGTTACGTGCGTAACGGCGAGAACCTTGCCGATCCGCCCGCCCACGACATCACCCGCTCCTCCGGCTCGACGATCAAGCCGTTCACCCTGGCCGTCGCGCTCGAGCACGGCCACACCCTCAGCGAGTCGCACTACGCGCCCGAGTGCGTACAGATCACGGCGCAGTACCGGCCGTGCAACGCCGAGGGTGGTGCCGGCTACTACTCGCTCGAGTCCGCGCTGCAGGACTCGATCAACACCGTCTACGCGCCGCTCGGGGTGCAGGTCGGCCTCCGCCGCGTGGTGCGGCTGGCGCGTCGCTCCGGGATGCAGATCGGCCACCTCGACTCCGGGCGCACCTGCGGCGAGAAGCATCACCGGCTCTGCCCGTCGTACGCATTGGGAGTCCCGGTCAGCCCGCTGTCGGAGGCTTCGGCCTACGGCACCCTCGTCGACCACGGGGTGCACCACCCGGTGCGGGCGGTGCTGGGCGTGCAGACGAAGTCGCAGGGGTCGTTGTTCGCGGCCAGCAACGCCCCGTCCGGACGCCGCGTGATGCCGGCGCAGATCGCCGGCGAAGTCACCTCCGCGATGCAAGGCGTCGTCGACCACGGCACCGGCGTCGCCGCGCGACAACCGTTCCCCGTCTACGGCAAGACCGGCACCACCGACAACTTCACCGACGCCTGGTTCACCGGCTGCACCCACACGCTCTGCATCACCGTCTGGCTGGGCTACGACAAGCCCTACCTGCACCACGGCAAGGTGCCGCATTCGCTGCGGACGTCGACCGGCGCGCCGGTCTACGGCGGCACGCTGCCGGCGCAGTTGTTCGCCCGGACCTACAGCAACTACCGGTCGCTCAGCACGACCCTCGTCACACCCAGCCCGACAACCACCTACTCGCCGCCATCGCCGACCGCGACGGCGTTACCGTCGCCGAGTCAGTCGTCGACGCGGCCGGGCAAGCCGTCGCGGTCGGGCACGCCGTCGCCGTCGCATCCGGCGACCGCATCGCCGACCAGCAGCGGCTCGTCGCGGCCGCGGCGGCACTGAAATCGGCGGAAGCGAGTGCTTGCAAATGTGAAACACTGCCGCCATGGCGGCGCGGAACCTGGCTGACCTGGTCCGGGCCGCGGCCGACCTGCATCCGGACAAGCGCGCATTGATCGATGCCGATGCGACGCTCAGCTGGCGGGAGCTCGACGAGTACGTCGACCGGCTGGCCCTGGGATTGCTGGCTGCCGGGCGGGTCGCCGGTGACCGCGTCGGCATCCTGCTGCCGAACGGGATCCCGTTCGCAGCCACCTATTTCGGCGTGCTGCGCGCCGGCCTGGTCGCGGTGCCGCTGAATCCGGCGTACACCGCCAGCGAGCTCAGCTACCAGCTCGCCGATGCCGCCGTGTCGGCGCTGGTCGTCGACGCCGAGCGGACCGGCGTGGTCGACGGCTTCGACGCCGACGGGTTGCTGGTCGTCGACCAGCCCGACGGCGCCTGGGACCGGCTGCTCGCTGCCGGCGCGGCGGCCGACGCCGCAGCGCTGGGCCGGGTCACCACAGGTGCCGAGGACCTGGCGCTACTGCTCTACACCTCCGGCACCACCGGCCGGCCGCGCGGCGCGATGCTCAGCCACCGGGCGCTGCTCGCCAACCTCAACCAGATCAGCCAGCTCGACCCGCCGGTGTTCTCGCCCGACGACGTCGGCCTGCTGGTGCTGCCGCTGTTTCACGTCTACGGCCTGAACTGCGGCCTCGGCATGGTCGCGTGGTCGGCGGCGACCGGCGTGCTGGCGGACCGGTTCGACCCCGTGACGACCTTGGCGCTGGTGCGCGAGCACCAGGTGACCACCATCGTCGGGGCGCCGCCGATGTACCTGGCGTGGTCAATGCTGCCCGACCTCGCGGCCAGCCTGTCGTCGGTGCGGCTGATGCTGTCCGGCGCCGCGGCGTTGCCGCCCGCGGTGTTCGAGGCGGTCGACGCCGCGGCGCACCATCCGATCTACGAGGGTTACGGGCTGACCGAGACGGCGCCGGTCCTGACCACGACCCTTGGCGCCGAGCCGAAGCCCGGCAGCGTCGGTCGCCCGCTGCCCGGCGTCGAGATCCGGCTGCTCGACGAGCACGGCCGTGAGGTCGACGAGTCGGATCCGGGCGAGATCGTGGTGCGTGGTGCCAACCTGTTCTCCGGCTACTGGCCGGACGGCGACGGTGGCCCGGACGCCGACGGCTGGTTTCGCACCGGCGACATCGCGTATGCCGATGCCGACGGCGACCTGCACCTCGTCGACCGCACCCGCGAGCTGATCATCGTCAGCGGCTTCAACGTCTATCCCCGGGAGGTCGAGGCGACGCTGCTCGACCACCCCGACGTCGAGGACGTGGCAGTCGTCGGCGTGGCGCATCCCTACACCGGCGAGTCGGTGAAGGCGCTGGTCGTGCCCAAGTCCGGTACGACGCCGACCGCGGACGCGCTGATCGAGTTCGCCGCCTCTCGGCTGGCGCGGTTCAAGTGCCCGACGACGATCGAGTTCGTCGACGAGCTGCCGCACTCGGTGACCGGCAAAGTCGCCAAGGGCCGACTGCGCGAGGCCGCCGAGCCGACGTCGTGACCTCGCCCGGCTCGCCGCCGCGGGTCACGGTGCTGGTGACCGCCGGCTGTCATCTGTGCGAGCAGGCCTGCGCCGTCGTAGCCGAGGTATGTGCCGCCGCCGGGGTGGGGTGGCAGGCGACCGACCTGGTGGACACCTCGCCGGCAGATCGGGCGCGGTGGCGGGAGTACGTGCCGGTGGTGCTGGTGGACGGCGAAGTCCACGACGTGCTGCGAGTGAGCGCCGACCGGCTTCGCGCGGCGCTTTAGTCGGTCGCCCGCTCCGCCTGGGCGAGCCACTCCCGTTGGGTGGCGAGCGACGCCTCGGTCTCGCTGGCGAGCGCGTGGTCACCGGCATGGCGGGCCCGGTCGAGGCGCGCCTCCAGCTTGGTGACCGACTCCCGCAGCCGGATCACCAGCGGCGATTCGGAGGTCACCACCTTGCGGGCGGCGGCGCTCGCGTCGCGGATCCGCCGCTCCGCGTCGCCGAGGCGTTGCTCGAGCGAGGACCGCGCGTCGCGCGGGACGTGACCGATCTTCTCCCAGCGGTCGTGGATCGTCTTCAGCCGCTTGCGGGCGCCCTCGGGGTCGCTGCCCGCATCGATCGACTCGGCCTCGGCGACCAGCGCCTGCTTGGCTTCCAGGTTCGCGGCCAGCTCGGTGTCCCGCGCCGCGAAGTGCGCGGAACGACGCGAGAAGAACTCGTCCTGCGCGGCCTTGAACCGCTGCCACAGCTCGGTCTCGGCTTCGCGCTTCGCCCGCCCGGCCGCCTTCCACTCGGTCATCAGCTCGCGGAACCGGCCGGCGGTCGGCCCCCACTCGGTGGAGTCCTGGAGCTTCTCGGCCTGGGCGGCGAGCTCGGCCTTGCGCGCGGCCGCGGCCTCGGCCTGGGAGTCACGCTCGGCGAAATGCGCCCGCCGGCGGGTGTCGAACGCCCGTCGCGCCGACGCGAACTGCGCCCACAGGTCGCTGTCGGTGCGGCGGTCGACGCCGCGGATCGCCTTCCACTCCTCGACCATGGCCCGGAACCGCTCGCTGCCCGCCCGCCAGTTGTTGCCGGCGGACAGCTGCTGCGCTTCGGCGACGAGGGCGCGCTTGCGGTCCGCGGCGGCTTCCGCGGCCCGGGCCCGCTCCGCGGCCTTCTCGGCGAGCCGCTCGTCGACCTTCGCCAGCACGGCGTCGATCCGGGTGAGCAGCGCATCGAGGTCGCCGATCGCTGCCGCGGCCGGGATCGACTCCCGCAGCCGGCGGGCCGCCGCACCGACCGCCTTCGGGTCACTGGCTGGCGAGCCGGCGCGGCCTTCGAGCAGCGCAACGTCGGCGGCCAGCTCCTCGTAGCGGCGGCCGTAGAACGCCAGCCCTTCCTCGGTCGTGCCGGCCTGCCAGGAGCCGATGACGCGCTCGCCGTCGCGGGTCCGGACGTAGACGGTGCCGTCGTCCGCGATCCGTCCCCAAGGCGGCGTACCGGGTTGCTCGAAATCGGTCATTTCTCCGCCATCCTCACACGGCCGGGGCCCGTGACGGAACGCTTCACAATCGCACCAGCGTTTTGTGCATCGGTTCACAAGCGCGTTACGCTCGATGGCCGATCAAGGAGCAGTGCATTGACCGTCACCCGGCGCAGCGGTATTCCGGAAGCGACCGTTGCCCGGCTCCCGATCTACCTGCGGGTGCTGACCACGCTGGGTGAGACCGGAGTGGTGACGGTCTCCTCGGACACACTGGCAGCGGCGGCCGGCGTCGGTCCGGCCAAGCTCCGCAAAGATCTGTCGCATCTCGGCTCCTACGGCACGCGCGGCGTCGGCTACGACGTCGAGTTCCTCGTCTACCAGATCTCCCGCGCGCTCGGCCTGACCCAGCGCTACAGCGTCGTCATCATCGGAGTCGGCAACCTCGGCCACGCGCTCGCCGGGTACGCCGGCTTCGGCAGCCGCGGCTTCCGGGTGGTGGCGCTGGTCGACGCCGACGCCAGCCGGGTCGGCGAGCAGATCGGCGGCCTCGAGGTGCGGCACGTCGACGATCTCGAGGTCATCGTCAAGGAAGAAGAAGTGTCGATCGGCGTGATCGCGACGCCGGCATCGGCCGCCCAGGACGTTTGCGACCGGCTGGTCAGCTGCGGCGTGACGAGCGTGCTCAACTTCGCCCCCGTCGTACTGACCGTCCCGCCCCAGGTCGATGTGCGCAAGGTCGACCTCTCGATCGAGCTGCAGATCCTGGCGTTCCACGCGCAGCGAAAGGCGACGGCGAGTTGAGCCTGCTGGCGATTGGGCTGTCCCACCGGTCGGCGCCGGTGGAGCTGCTGGAGCGTGCGGTCATCGAGGCCGACGGCATCGCCAAGCTGCTCGCCGACCTGCTCGCGACCGAGCACGTCGACGAGGCGTTGGTGTTGGCGACCTGCAACCGGCTCGAGGTGCACGCCGACGTCCGCAAGTTTCACGGTGGCGTGCAGGACGTCAGCGAGCAGCTCGCCCGGCACACCGGCATCGATCTCGAGGTTCTGACCCCCCACCTCTACGTCCACTACGAGGACCGCGCGGTCGAGCACCTGTTTGCCGTGGCCGCCGGCCTCGACTCGATGGTGGTTGGCGAGCAACAGATCCTCGGCCAGCTGCGCACTGCGCTGCGCACCGCCCGCGACGAGCACGCGATCGGGCGCGGCCTCGGCCCTGCGGTGGAGGTCGCGTTACGCGCCGGCAAGCGCGCGCACACCGAGACCGGGATCGACGCCGCCGGCCGGTCGCTGGTGTCGGTGGGCGTGGACCTGGCCGGTCGTGCACTCGGCGGCCTCGCCGGCCGGCATGCCGTGGTCGTCGGCGCCGGCGCGACCAGCACGCTCGCCGCCACTGCGCTGCAGTCGCACGATCTGGCGTCGCTGACCGTCGTCAACCGCACCCACAGCCGGGCCCGGCGATTGGCGAGCCGGGTCGGCGGCGTCGCCCGGCCGCTCGGCGAGCTGGCGTCCGCGGTGTCGACCGCGGACCTGGTCATCTCCTGCACCGGCGCGGTCGGCGTGATGCTCGACGCCGAACTGCTCAAGGACCGCGGCTCCCGGCCGGTCTTCGTGCTCGACCTGGCGCTGCCCCGTGACGTCGACCCGGCGGCGGCCACCCTGCCGGGCGTGACGGTGCTCGACCTCGACGGGCTGCGCGGCGTGCTCGAGACGGCGCAGGTGGCCGCCGACGTCGACGCCGTCCGGGAGATCGTGACCGAGGAAGTCGGCCGCTACCTCGCCCGCCAGCGAGCCGAGCAGGTGGCGCCGACGGTGGTGGCGCTGCGGACCCGCGCGCAGCAGGTCGTCGACGCGGAGCTGGCCCGGCTGCTCGGCCGGCTGCCGGCGCTCGACGAGCGGACCACCCGCGAGCTTCGTACGACGGTGGAGCGGGTCGTCGACAAGCTGCTGCACGCGCCCACGGTGCGCGTCAAAGAGCTCGCGGGCGGACCCGGCGGCGAGGCATACACGGCCGCGTTGCGCGAGCTGTTCGCGCTCGACCAGGCATCCACCGAAGTGGTGACCCGAGCGACCGTCGGCGTCGAGGAAACCGCGGTCGACGACTCCGCGACGGAGCCGCCGCAATGACGGCGACCGGTTCCGCGGTCGAGACGCTGCGGCTCGGCAGTCGGCGCTCGGCCCTGGCACTCGCGCAGGCGCGCGCCGTCGCCGGCGTACTACAGCAGGCCGGCCATCCGTCGGAGCTCGTCGAGGTCGTGACCGAGGGCGACCGGTCGGCCGCGGCGGTGGCCGACTTCGGTGGCACCGGCGTCTTCGTCACCGAGCTGCGCCAGCGGCTGCTGGCCGGCGAGATCGACCTGGCGGTGCACTCGCTGAAGGACCTGCCCACCGCGCCGGTCGACGGCATCGCCCTCGCGGCCGTGCCGGTCCGCGAGGATCCGCGCGACGCGCTGGTGTCCCGCGACGGCGTGCGACTCGCTGCGCTGCCGGCCGGCGCCCGGATCGGCACCGGGTCGCCGCGGCGGATGGCGCAGCTGCGCGCGCTGCGTCGGGGTTACGACGTGGTCCCGTTGCGCGGCAACGTCGACACCCGGTTGCGACGGCTGGCCGACGGAGAGCTGCACGCCATCGTCGTCGCGGCCGCCGGACTCGCGCGGCTCAACCGGCTGGACGAGGCTTCCGAGCTGCTCACCCCGGAACAGATGCTACCGGCGCCCGGCCAGGGTGCGCTCGCGGTCGAGTGCCGGGCAGCCGACCAGGACCTGGTCGGCGTGCTGCGCACCGCGCTCGAGCACGCACCGACGCGCGCGATCGTCACTGCCGAGCGCACCCTGCTCGCCGAGCTCGAGGCCGGGTGCAGCGCACCGCTCGGCGCTCTGGCGGAGTCCGCCGCGGACCAGCTCACGCTGCATGCGGTTGTTGCCGACGTCGCCGGGCAGCACCTCATTCGCCGGTCGGCGACCGGCACACCAAGTGCCGCCGTGGCGCTCGGCAAGCGGCTGGCCGCAGACCTGTTGGCCGCGGGAGCGGCCGAATTGATGGCACCACCTCGCATGATCGGAGACCAGGCGTGACCGCCAAGCGTTCCACCCCCCCAACCCGCACCGTCAGTTTCGTCGGCGTGGGGCCCGGTGACCCGGGCTTGCTGACCACTCGGGCGGTCGGTGTCCTCGCAGCGGCCGATGTCGTGGCGTTGCCGCGACCCTTCCTGGACTGGACGTTGCGGTTCTGCCGTGACGACGTCGAGGTGCTGGACATGGCCGGCGTCGACCTGGCACAGCGGACCAAGGCGCTCGCCACCGCCGCCAAGGCCGGCAAGCAGGTCGCGCGGCTGTTCCCCGGCGACCCGACGGTGGCCTGCGCGTTCGCGGAAGAAGCCGAGGCGTGCGCCAAGGCGAAGGTGCCGTTCGACCTGGTCCCCGGGGTGACCGCGGCGGTCGCGGTTCCGGCGTACGCCGGGATCCCGGTGACCGACCGCAAGGCCTACGACGTGCAGGTCGTGAACGTTTCACCCGACCACCCGGACCCCGACTGGTCGACGTTGGGCGGGCCGCGGCAGACGCTGGTGCTGCTGAACTGCGGCGCCGTCATCGGCAAGGTCGCTAAGTCACTGATCGAGCACGGCCGGCGCGGTGACACCCCGATCGCGGTGACCGCCGCCGGCACCACGACGTCACAGCGCACGGTCGTCTCGACGCTGGAGACCGTCGAGCGCGACGCTGCGGTGTTGGAAGGCGCGGTCACCGCGGTGGTCGGCGAGGTCGTGCACCACCACGAGAAGCTCTCGTGGTGGGAGGGCAAGCCGCTGTTTGGATGGAAGGTGCTCGTCCCTCGCACCAAGGAGCAGGCGGCGTCACTGTCCGAGCAGCTGGTGTCGTACGGCGCGGTGCCGGTGGAGGTGCCGACGATCGCGGTAGAGCCGCCGCGCACGCCGCAGGCGGTTGACCGCGCGATCCGCGGCCTGGTCAGCGGCCGTTATGCCTGGGTCGCGCTGACGTCGGTCAACGCGGTCAAGGCGATCCGCGAGAAGTTGGAGGAGCTCGGCCTCGACGCGCGGGCGCTCGCCGGCGTCAAGGTTGCCTGCGTCGGTGAGCAGACCGCCGCGGCGATGACGGCATGGGGGATCCAGCCCGACCTCGTCCCGAGCGGTGAGCAGTCGAGCGAGGGCTTGTTGGCCGACTGGGCGCCGTACGACCCGTCGTACGACGCGCTGGACCGGGTGCTGCTGCCGCGGGCGGACATCGCGACCGAGACGCTGGCGGCCGGCCTGATCGAACGCGGGTGGCAGATCGACGACGTCACGGCGTACCGGACGGTGCGGGCGGCGCCGCCGCCGGCCGAGACCCGCGAAGCGATCAAGAGCGGCGGCTTCGACGCCGTGCTGTTCACCTCCTCGTCCACGGTCCGCAACCTGGTGGGCATTGCCGGCAAGCCGCACACGTCGTGCGTCATCGCGGTGATCGGCCCGCAGACCGCGAAGGCCGCGACCGAGCTCGGGTTGCGGGTCGACGTGCAGGCCGACCAGCCGTCGGTGACCGCGCTTGCGGCGCGGCTGGCGGAGTTCGGCGCGGCACGTCGCGAGGCCGGCGAGTTGCTGCCGCCGGGCAAGATGAACCGCGCCCGGTTGTCGGGGAAGGGCAAGAAGGCGAAGTGACCGGCTTCCCGGCGGTCCGGCCGCGGCGGTTGCGGCGCACCGCCGCGCTGCGCCGGTTGGTCGCCGACGTCGCGGTCTCGCCGGCCGACCTGGTGCTGCCGCTGTTCGTCCGCGAGGGCATCGACGAGCCGGCTCCGATCGGGTCGATGCCGCGGGTGGTGCAGCACACCCGCGACTCGCTGCGCAAGGCCGCGGCGGCGGCCGTCGACGCCGGCGTCGGCGGGCTGATCCTGTTCGGCCTGCCCGCGGTGAAGGACGCCCGCGGGTCGGCCGCCGACGACCCCGACGGCATCGTCCAGCAGGCGTTGCGTGACCTCGCCGGCGAAGTCGGTGATGCCGCCGTGCTGCTGGCCGACCTGTGCCTGGACGAGTACACCGACCACGGCCACTGCGGCGTGCTGACCGACAACGGCGACGTCGACAACGACGCCACGCTCGAGCGCTTCGCCGCGATCGCCGTCGCGCAGGCTGCCGCCGGCGCGCACGTGGTGGCGCCGAGCGGGATGATGGACGGCCAGGTCGGCGCGATCCGAAACGCGTTGGATAGCAACGGTTTTTCCGACGTCGCGATCCTGGCCTACTCCGCCAAGTACGCCTCCGCGATGTACGGCCCGTTCCGCGAGGCGGCCGACTGCGCGCCGCAGTTCGGTGACCGGGCGAGCTACCAGCAGGACGTCGCGCGGGCCGCAGACGAGGCCGTCATGGAGGCCCGGCTCGACATCGCCGAGGGCGCCGACATGGTGATGGTCAAGCCAGCGCTCGGCTACCTCGACGTGGTGCGGGCGGTGCGGACGGCGGTCGACGTGCCGGTGGCGGCGTACAACGTGTCGGGCGAGTACTCGATGGTCGAAGCGGCGGCCGCGAACGGCTGGATCGACCGCGACCGCGCGGTCGACGAAGTGCTGACGTCGATCAAGCGAGCCGGCGCCAACATCGTGCTGACCTACTGGGCCGCCGAGGTCGCCGCGCGGCTGCGCTGACCGGCCTCAGTCGACCAGCGCTTGGTAGACCAGCTGCCGCAGCTGGGTGCGCAGCGGGTAGGTGCTCGACGGCATCAGCTGCGTCATGAATACGACGGCGAGGTCCTCGCCCGGATCCACCCAGAAGGCGGTGCTCGCCGCGCCGCCCCAGTAGGACTCGCCCGGGTTGCTCAATGCCTTGTACGCCGCCGGGTCATCGATCACGGCGAGGCCGAGCCCGAACCCGACGCCGTCGTACCTCGTCTCGGCGAACAGCTGCCGGCCGAACCCGGCCAGGTCCGCGCCGCCCGGGAGGTGGTTGCGTGACATGTAACGGACGGTGCGCGGCGACAGCAGCCGGACGCCGTCGAGCTCGCCGCCACCCAGCAACATCCGGCAAAACCGCAGGTAGTCGCTCGTCGTCGACACCAGTCCGCCGCCACCCGACTGCCATTGCGGCGGCAGCTTGAACGCCTCGCCCGCGCGGGCGGCCCGCACCTTCGTCGGCGAGTTCGGCCCGATGGCGTACAGCGCGGCAAACCGGTCGTGGTCCGCCTCGGGGACGAAGAACCCGGTGTCGACCATGCCGAGCGGCGCGAAGATGTGCTCGTGCAGGAACTCGTCCAACGACTGGCCCGACCACACCTCGACCAGCCGGCCGAGCACATCGGTGGCGACGGAGTACAACCACTCGCTGCCCGGCTCGAACGCGAGCGGTAGCTGGGCCCAGGCCGCCACTGCCCCCGCCAGGTCGAGCCCCGTTCGAGCGCCGAACTCGAACCCCGCCAGCCGGTAGATCTCGTCGGTGACGTGCACGTAGTGAAAGCCGTAGGTCAGGCCCGCGGTGTGCGTCATCAGATGCCACACCTGGATCGGCACCGTGGCGGGGACGGTCACCGGCTTCGCCGCCGGCCCGCCGACGTAGACCCGCGGGCTGGAGAACTCCGGCAGCCACCGGCTGATCGGGTCGGTCAGCTCGAACGCGCCTTGCTCGTAGAGCATCATCGCCGCGACCGAGGTGACCGGTTTCGACATCGAGTAGATCCGCCAGATGGTGTCGGCCGCGACGGCGCGGTCGGCCTCGATGTCCGCCAGCCCGTACGACGACAGGTGTGCGAGCCGGCCGCGTCGGCTGACCGCGATCTGGTAGCCGGGCAACCGGCCGTCGTCGACGTACTTCGCGAAGTGCCGATCGATGCGCTCGAGGCGCCCTGGGTCGATGCCGACCTCGGCGGGATCGACATCGATGCCGAACTCTGCCATGCCTGCAGCCTCGCACGCCGGAACGCCCAACGTCTGCGATGGAACAATCGAGGGGTGCCACCCGAGGACGCGTCCGCCGGACTGTTCAGCCGGGCGCAGCGCGTCACGCCGGGCGGGGTGAACTCGCCGGTCCGAGCGTTCGGTGCGGTCGGCGGAACGCCGCGCTTCATGGTGCGCGGCGACGGGCCATACGTCTACGACGCCGACGGGCGGAAGTACGTCGACCTGGTCTGCTCCTGGGGGCCGACGCTGCTCGGCCACGCCCACCCGGCCGTCGTGGCGGCGGTTCGGGAGGCGGCGGGCGAGGGGTTGTCGTTCGGCGCTCCGACGCCGGGCGAGGTGGAGTTGGCCGAGGAGATCGTCGAGCGGGTTGCACCTGTCGAGCAGGTGCGGCTGGTCAACTCCGGCACCGAGGCGACGATGAGCGCGGTGCGGCTCGCGCGCGGCGCGACCGGCCGGCCGAAGGTCGTGAAGTTCGCTGGCTGCTACCACGGCCACGTCGACGCGCTGCTGGCCAGCGCTGGCAGCGGCGTCGTGACGTTCGGGCTGCCCGACTCGCCGGGCGTCACCGGTGCCAGCGCCGCGGACACGATCGTGTTGCCCTACAACGACGTTGCCGCGGTCGAGGCGGCGTTCGACCGGTACGGCGACGACATCGCGTGCCTCATCACGGAGGCAGCGGCGGCGAACATGGGCGTCGTGCCGCCCGCTCCCGGCTTCAACGCGCGACTGCGAGAGCTGACGTCGGATGCCGGCGCGCTGCTGATCCTCGACGAGGTGCTCACCGGGTTTCGGGTCAGCCGGTCCGGCTGGTTCGGCCTCGAGGGCGTCGCGCCGGATCTGTTCACGTTCGGCAAGGTGATGAGCGGCGGCCTGCCGGCGGCCGCATTCGGCGGCCGGGCGGCCGTGATGGAGCGGCTGGCGCCGGCGGGCCCGGTCTACCAAGCCGGCACCCTGTCCGGCAATCCGGTGGCGGTGGCCGCCGGCCTGGCGCAGCTCCGGCACTGCACCGACGACGTCTACGCCGCCGTCGACGACGCGGCCGCCACGTTGCGCGGCATGGTCGGTGATGCGCTCGCCGAAATCGGCCTGCCCCACCGGATCAACGTCGCGGGCAACTTGTTCTCCGTCTTCTTCACCGATGCCGAGGTGGTCGACTTCGGCTCCGCGTCGCGACAGTCGACCGCGGCGTACGCCGCGTTCTTCCACGCGCTGCTCGACCGCGGCGTCTACCCGCCGCCGTCCGGGTTCGAAGCCTGGTTCGTCGGCGCGACCCACGACGCGGCCGCGCTGGACCAGATCGCGGCGGCGCTGCCGGCCGCGGCGCGAGCGGCCGCTGCGACGATGGGGGCGCGGGTTGCGGGAGGCGTGGCGCGGTGACCGAGACAATCGTGCACCTCGTGCGTCACGGCGAGGTGCACAACCCGACCGGCGTGCTGTACGGCCGGCTCCCCGGCTACCGGCTGTCTGAGACCGGCGTGCAGATGGCGCGGCTCGCGGCCGACGCGCTGCGGGGCCGCGACGTCGTCGTCGTACGGTCCTCGCCGCTCGAGCGCGCGGTGCAGACCGCCGAGCCGATCGCGGCCGAGTTCGGATTGACGTCGACCACCGACGACCGGCTGATCGAGAGCGAGAACCTGTTCGAGGGCATGCGGTTCGGCGTCGGCGACGGTGCGCTTCGCAATCCCGCGGTCTGGCGGCATTTGTGGAACCCGTTCCGGCCGTCGTGGGGGGAGCCGTACGCCGCTGTCGCCGGCCGGATGCTGGCCGCCGTGACCGATGCGCGGGAGGCGGCGAGCGGCCACGAGGCGGTGCTGGTCAGCCACCAGCTGCCGATCGAGGTGGTGCGCCGGAAGGTCACCGGGCAATCGCTGTGGCATCGCCCGGATCGCCGCCAGTGCGCGCTCGCCTCGATCACGTCGTTCGTGTACGACGGCGACCGGTTCGTCCGGGTCGACTACAGCGAACCCGCCGGCGAAGCCGGCCGGCAACGCGTCGGCGGTGCCTGACGGCGGAGCCGCCAAGATCGTTGTGCGATCGCCGTGCCGAATTCGGCGAATCTGGCCCGGCAAGTGCACAACGATCTTGAACGCCCGGCGAGGTAACGCCGACGCAAGGACCTCGTCGGCCCTCCCGCACATGTCTCCCGCACAATGGTTGCGATGCACCGCCGGTTCCGCCGTACCCCGCTGATCGCTGCCGCGGTCGGTGCCCTCGTGGCCCTGGCGGGGTGCAGCGGCGGCAACGTGGTCGACACGTCGGTCGACAACAGCTTGGGCTACCAACCCGGTGGCAACACCGTCGTGTTCGCTGCCGGTCACCGTTACCAGGCCGGCGACGTCAGCGGCGAGACGCTCAACGGCGGCCACTTCGACGTTGCGCAGTGGCGCGGCAAGGTCGTCGTCGTCAACTTCTGGGGGCAATGGTGCGCCGACTGCCGCGCCGAGGCGCAGGCATTCGCGACGCTGGCGCGGCAGGACGCCGCCAAGGGCGTTCGGTTCCTCGGCATCGACGAGCGCGACAGCCGGGCGGCGGCTCTCGCCTACACCCGCCGCTACCACGTCGGTTACCCGAGCCTGTTCGACCCGACCGAGGCGATGGTGCTGCAGTTCCCCCACGCGGTCCCCGCGGCGACGCCGACCACCATCGTGCTCGACCGGTCCGGCCGGATCGCCGCTAAGGCCAGCGGATCGCTCGACTACACCCACCTGCGCTCGTTGGTGAACTCCGTGCTGCGCGAGCAGGCCTAGCGGTGATCGGCCAATGACCGGCGCCTTGCTCGCCAGCGCGGGCGAGACCTTCCAGCACGCCGCTGCCGGCAGCCTGCTGCTGGCGATCCCGGTTGCGCTGGTGGCCGGGCTGGTCTCATTCCTGTCGCCCTGCGTGTTGCCGCTGGTCCCGGCGTACCTCTCCTATGTCACTGGCATGTCCGCCGCGGACCTGGCCGCGGACAGCCGGCAGCGGCCTGATTACAGCGACGGCCCGGGCGCCGCCGTCGCCGCCCACGTGCTGCCCACGGTGCGCCACCGGCGGGGCCGGGTGCTGCTCGGCTCGTCGCTGTTCGTTGCCGGCTTCTCCTCCGTCTTTATCCTGTTCGGCGCGTTCTTCGGTGCCGTCGGCGCGCACCTCGACCAGCACGCCGTGCTGGTCGATCGCATCGCCGGCAGCGTCGCGATCGTCCTCGGGCTCGCGTTCCTCGGGCTGCTGCCGGGCTTCCAGCGGGAATGGCGGTTTCACCGGCTGCCGATGCTCGGCATCGCTGGTGCGCCGTTGCTCGGCCTGGCGTTCGGCGTCGGGTGGACGCCGTGCATCGGCCCGACGTTGGGCGTCGTGCTCGGCCTGGCCAGCGACCCGCACTCCGCCACCGCCGGTCGAGGCGCGCTGCTCACCACGGTCTACTGCATCGGCCTCGGCCTGCCGTTCGTGCTGGCCGGGTTGGCGTTCCGCAAGGCGCTCGGCGCCATCGCAGTGGTACGCCGGCACTACGCCTGGGTGGTGCGCGGCGGCGGCCTGCTGCTGATCGCCATCGGCGCACTGCTCGTGAGCGGCGAGTGGACGACGCTGTCGATGCAGCTGCGTGACACCTTCCCCGGCTACACCCCGCCGGTCTGAGCGATGACCGACCTCGTCACCACCGACACCCGCGAGGGTGCGCTCTCGACCGCGCCGCTGCCGCCGACCCGGCCGGCCGGGCGCGGGGTGGTGCCGGTGCTGCGGCAGGCCTGGCGGCAGCTGACCAGCATGCGGACGGCGTTGCTGCTGTTGGCGTTGCTGGCGCTTGGCGCGATCCCCGGAACGGTGATCCCGCAGCGCGGCCTCGACCCGGTGAAGGTCGACAACTTCATCGCGCACCATCCGCACCTCGGTCCGCTGATGGACCACCTGTCGCTGTTCGACGTGTTCGCCGCGCCGTGGTTCGCCGCGATCTACCTGCTGCTGTTCGTCTCGCTGATCGGCTGCCTGGTGCCGCGCATCCGGTTGCACGCCCGCGCGCTGCGCCGCCGCCCGCCGACACCGCCGCGCAACCTGCAGCGGTTGTCGGCATCGCGGGGCTGGGAAACCGACGAGCCCGCCGAGGCGCTCGCTCGCCGGGTGCACGCGTTGTTGCGCGACAGCAGATGGCGGGCCGATCTGCATGCCGAGGCCGACGGCGGCTGGTCGGTCGCGGCGGAGAAGGGCTACCTGCGGGAGACCGGGAACCTGGTCTTCCACGTGGCCCTGGTTGTGCTGCTCGGCGGCATCGCGCTGTCGGGACTGTTCGGCTACAAGGGCACCGTCCTGGTCACCAAGGGCGGCGGCTTCGCAAACGCCCGCCAGTCCTACGACGTGTTCCAGCCGTCGCGGCTGTTCTCGAACTCCGAGCTGTCGCCGTTCCGCTTCACGCTGCAGAACTTCTCGGCCACCTATCAGCCGAACGGCGAGCCGACGACGTTCAACGCCCGGATCAATTACCAGTCGTCACCGGACGCACCGACCCGGCCCTATGACATCGAGGTCAACCACCCGCTCGACGTCGCCGGCGCGAAGGTGTTCCTGGTCGGTCACGGCTACTCGCTGCGACTGAGCGTCCGCAACCCGGCCGGGCGGGTCGTCTATGACGGCCAGGTGCCGTTCCTGCCGGACAACAGCGAGTTCCTCTCGCACGGCGTGGTGAAGGTCCCGGACCTCGGCCGCGGAAAGCAGCTCGGCCTGACCGGCTTCTTCTATCCGACGTACGCCGAAACCGTCAGCCGCCAGCCGGTGTCGATCTACCCGGCGCCTCGCAACCCGGTGCTGTCGCTCGCCGCCTGGTCCGGCAACCTCGGGCTCGACTCCGGGGTGCCGCAGTCGGTTTACTCGCTCGACGTCGCGCATCTGAAGTCGATCGGGCAACAGGACCTGGTGCCGGGCAAGACGTGGCGACTGCCCGACGGCACCACCGTGACGTTCCACGGCATCGACCAGTGGGCCACGTTCCAGATCGCGCACGAGCCGGGCAAGCGCACCGTGCTCGTGGCCGCGATCCTGATCATCGCCGGCCTGCTCGGCTCGCTGCGGGTGCGGCGCCGCCGGTTCTGGCTGCGCGCGGTGCCGGCTCGGGCCGGTCGGGGGCGGGGCGCCGGCGGCGGCGAGGCCCCGGGTACGGTGGTCACCGCGGCCGGGCTGGCGCGAAGCGACGCCGACGGATTCGCCGAGGAACTCGAGCAGTTGGTCGGGCGGATCCGCGGTCCGGATCCTGGCGATGACCGCGACGAGAGGGATTGACGTGGCGCCCAACCTGCACCTCGCGCACGTCTCCGACGTCCTGCTGACCTGGACCGTCTTCCTCTACGCGTTCGCCATGTTCGGGTACGCCGCCGAGTTCGCCGCGACCCGTCGCGCCGAGGCGCGCGGCGGTACCGCCGACACGGCCGGCGCCGCGGCGGCCGGCCGCGGGCAGCGGGCGGGAATTCGCTGGTTCGGCCGGGTCGCCGTCGGACTGACCATCGCCGGTTGGTTCGTGCACGTCTCGGCGGTGACGACGCGCGGGTTCGCGGTGCACCGGGTGCCGTGGGGCAACATGTACGAGTTCTCGTGCATGGTGACGTTGGTCGCGGTCACCGTCTTCCTCGCGCTGCTGGCGCGGCACCGGGTGCGCAATCTCGGTGCGTTCGTGATGGCGCCGGTCGTGCTCTACCTCGGCCTTGCCGGGACCGTCCTCTACGCCGCACCCGGGCCGCTGGTGCCGGCACTCAACTCTTACTGGATCAAGATCCACGTGGTCGCCGCAATCACCGCGACCGGGTCGTTCCTCATCTCCGGCGTGATCACGATCCTCTATCTGCTGAAGGACCGGTGGGAGCGTGGTCGGCCGCCGCTGCGGCTGCAGCTCGCTTCCTGGCTGCGGTCACCGATGCGCCCGGCGCGGGTCAGCCTCGGCCCGGGCACGGCGGCCGCGGTCGAGATGGGTGTCGCCCGCGGCGGCTTGATGCGAGCGCTGCCGTCGGCCGCGGTCCTCGACCGGCTGGCCTACCGCGTGATCACGTTCGCGTTCCCGATCTGGACCTTCGCGATCATCGCCGGCGCGATCTGGGCCGAGCAGGCCTGGAGCCGCTACTGGGGCTGGGACCCGAAGGAGACCTGGTCGTTCATCACCTGGCTGGGCTACGCGGCGTACCTGCATGCGCGGGCCACGGCCGGTTGGCGCGGCCGCAAGGCCGCGACCTTGTCACTGGTGGCGTTCGGTTGCCTGCTGGTGGACTACTACGTCGTCAACACCGTGATCACCGGCCTGCACTCTTACGCCGGCATTTCCTGAATCACTGAAGTTCAGCGCGCCGTGGCCTGCTCGTCGACCGCCTGCCGCGGGGCCGGCGCAGCAGGCTCCGCGGCGGAGGAATCGCTACGGAGCAAGTCACGGATCTCCGATTCACGGAACCGCCGGTGACCGCCCGGCGTCCGGATGCTGTTGATCCTGCCTGCGGCGGCCCACCGGGTCACCGTCTTCGGGTCAACCCGAAAGAGGCTCGCCACCTCACCCGGCGTCAGCAGGCGATCTCGCGCTTCCACCATCACGACCCCCTAGATCTGACTGCCGGCACCGCGAATTCGGCTTTGGGCAGGATGCCATGAGTTTGCGGTCCGGATGATCCGATTGTCAGCCGAATCGCCCAAATGGTGGCAGACCACCGAAGCCGTAGGCTGGTTGTTGTGCGCGGGACCAAAGCCCCAAGCGGCCAGGTGACGGGCGAGCCCCCGAGCCCGGGCCGGGCGATCCTGCTTTACAACCTCGGTCGACTGGCCCTGCTCGCCGCCTGCCTCGGCCTCGGCTGGCTGGCCGGGCTGCAAGGGATCTGGCTGATCGTCGCGGCGTTGCTGGTGTCGGGAGTGCTCAGCTGGTTCGTGCTGGCGCGGCAACGGGTCCGGATGGGTCTGGCCGTCGAACAGACCGTCGGTCGCCGCCGCCGGCACTGGGCCGAGCGCACCGCCGCCGAAGACCGGTACGTCGACGACCTGATGGCCGGCCACCGAGCGGAGACCGACCCGGCCGCCGGCGAGGGCGAGCCGCGGCCCGGATCCTGAGATGACCCGAGCACACCTCGACCGGCGACCCGACGAGGTGGCCGGGATGTTCGACGCGATCGCGGCCGGCTACGACCGGATGAACGCGGTCATGACGTTCGGTCAAGAACGCCGCTGGCGGCGGATCGTCGCCGACACCGTCGCCGCCCAGCGCGGCGACCGGGTGCTCGACCTGGCGGCCGGCACTGCCGCGAGCACCGCGCCGCTCGCCCGCGGCGGCGCGACCGCGGTCGGGTGCGACTTCTCGCTCGGGATGCTCGCGGTCGGCCGCAGCCGCCAGCCACGGCTGCCGCTGGTCGCCGGCGACGCCTTGCGCCTGCCGTTCCGTGACGGCGCTTTTGACTCGGTCACCATCTCGTTCGGGCTGCGCAATGTCGCCGACGTCGACATCGCGCTGCGCGAGCTGGCGCGGGTGACGGTCGGTGGCGGCCGGCTGGTGATCCTCGAGACCAGTACGCCGGCGTCACGGGTGCTGCGGGCGGGTCACCGGGTCTATGTCAACCAGGTGCTGCCGCGGCTGGCGCGCGCCGTGGTCCACGACGGCGCCGCCTACGACTACCTCGCCGAGTCGGTCGGCAGCTGGCCACCGCCGGCGGTGCTCGCCGAGCGGCTGCGGGCGGACGGCTGGGACCGGGTCAGCTGGCGGACGCTGCTGCTGGGCGCCGTCGCGCTGCACGTCGCTCACCGGTCCGCCTGACCCGGGGGAGCCGCCGGTTTCGGCGGGTCTAGACTCGGCCTCGCCGCCATGTGAACGGTTTCACGAGCAGGAGACCGATGCCCGCCTCCTCGGCCAAGAACAGCGACTTCGACGCCGATGTCGTCGTCGTCGGCGCCGGCCCCGGCGGTTCGACGGCCGCCTACCACCTGGCCCAGGCCGGGCTGTCGGTCTTGGTGTGCGAGAAGGCGCAGTTTCCCCGCGAGAAGGTCTGCGGCGACGGCCTGACCCCGCGCGCCGTGAAGCAGCTCACCGCCATGGGCATCGACACCAGCCCGGGCAACGGCTGGATCGCCAACAAGGGACTGCGCATCCTCGGTGGCGGCATGCGGTTGGAGCTGCCCTGGCCCGACCTCGCGGCCTATCCGTCGTACGGGCTGGTGCGGCCTCGGCAGGACTTCGACGAGCTGCTCGCCCGCACCGCGCAGAAGGCGGGCGCGCAGCTGCGCGAGCAGACGCCGGTCATCGAGCCGCTGCGCGACGAGCGGACCGGCCGGATCACCGGCGTGCGCACGAAGGCCGGCGACTTCCGGGCGCCGATCACGGTGGTCGCCGACGGCAACAGCTCGCGGTTCTCGCTGCAGCTCGGCCGGCCGCGCAGCGAAGACCGTCCGATGGGTGTCGCCTACCGGCGCTACTTCCGCAGCCCGCGGCATGACGACGACTGGCTCGAGTCATGGTTGGAGCTGTGGGACGGCCCGGCGGGGCGTAGCCGGATGTTGCCGGGCTACGGCTGGATCTTCGGCGTTGGTGACGGGACGAGCAACGTCGGGCTCGGCATCCTCAACACGTCGACGGCGTTCGGCAAGACCGACTACCGCGCGATGCTGGACCGCTGGCTCGCCTCGCTCCCCGAAGAGTGGGGCTTCGTCGAGGAGAACGCGACCGGTCCGACCCGCGGCGCAGCGTTGCCGATGGCGTTCAACCGCAAGCCGCACTACGCCGACGGCGCACTGCTGATCGGTGACGCCGGCGGCATGGTCAACCCGATGAACGGCGAGGGCATCGCCTACGCGATGGAGTCGGCGCGGATGGCCGCCGAGATCATCGTGCAGGCCCTGGCCGAGCCGACCGCGGCGCGGCGGGAGCGCATGCTCGTCGGCTACCCGAAGGCGCTGGCCGACACCTACGGCGGCTACTACATGATCGGCCGGCTGTTCGTGAAGGCGATCGGCCATCCCTCACTGATGAAGCTGTGCACCCGCCACGGGATGCCGCATCCGACGCTGATGCGGTTCTGCCTGAAACTGCTGGCCAACCTCGCAGAGCCACGGGGCGGCGACGCGATGGACCGGATCATCAGCGGGCTCAACCGGCTGACCCCCGCCGCCTGATTCGAGCCGAAAGGTGCGACCTAGACTTTCGACGGTTTGACCGCAGCACGACGAGTACGACGAGAAGGAGGCGAGCGGCGTGGTCCCGATCCTGGTCTTGGCGGCAATCGGCGCGGGCTTCGCGGTCTTTTCGATCGTCGCCGGGTCACTGGCGGGCCCGAAGCGGTTCAACCGGGCGAAGCTGCAGGCCTACGAGTGCGGCATCGAGGCGAGTCCGCAGGCGTTCCGCGGCCACCGGTTCCCGGTGAAGTACTACCTGACCGCGATGCTGTTCATCGTCTTCGACATCGAGATCATCTTTCTCTATCCATGGGCGGTGGCGTTCCACAGCCTCGGGTTGTTCGGCCTCATCGAGATGGTGCTGTTCATCCTGACGGTGTTCGTCGTCTACGCCTATGTCTGGCGGCGGGGCGGGCTCGAGTGGGACTGACGAGCAGGTTGTGCACCGGCGCGCTGGGAGGACGTTGAGATGGGGATCGAGGAGAAGATCCCTAACGGGATCCTGCTGACGACCGTCGCCAAGGTTCTCAACATCGCTCGCAAGAACTCGGTCTGGCCCGCGCAGTTCGGGTTGGCATGCTGCGCGATCGAGATGATGGCGGTCGGTGGCCCGCGGTTCGACATCGCGCGGTTTGGGATGGAGCGGTTCAGCGCCTCCCCACGCCAGGCCGACCTGATGATCGTGGCCGGCCGGGTTTCGCAGAAGATGGCGCCGGTGCTCCGCCAGATCTACGACCAGATGTCGGAGCCGAAGTGGGTGCTCGCGATGGGCGTGTGCGCGAGCAGCGGCGGCATGTTCAACAACTACGCGATCGTGCAGGGCGTCGACCACGTCGTACCGGTCGACATGTATCTGCCGGGCTGCCCACCGCGGCCGGAGATGCTGCTCGACGCCATCCTCAAGCTGCACGACAAGATCCGCACCGGACCGATCAACGGCCGGCTCGGCCAGACCGCCATCGACGACGCGCCCTACGACAAGCCGATCGAGCGCGACACCAGGGTCGCGAAGGGCCTGCCGGCCGACGCCGACGTCGCGCCGTACGCCAATGTCGCGCCGCTCCCCGGAGGTGGCGCATGACAGAGACCCGGGACATGTTCGGCGCCTCGGGGTTCGGTGACACCTCCGGGTACGGCGGCCTGGCCGTGCGCCCGCCCCAGCTGGTGTCCACCCCGAAGCCGTACGGCGAATGGTTCGACGAGGCGACCGACGCCCTCGCCGCGGCGTACCCGCAGTGGGGCGACGTGATCGAACGCGTCGTCGTGCATCGCGGCGAACTCACGTTGTTCGTCAAGCGCGAGGGCCTGATCGGGATGGTCACGACGCTGCGCGACCATCCCGCGCTGCGGTTCGAGATGTGCGCCAGCGTCTCGGGCGTCGACTACCTCGACGACCCCACCGGCCGCCGGCTGCACGCGGTCTACCACTTCCTGTCGATGACCCACCGCCGGCGGCTGCGGCTGGAGGTGTCGGTCAGCGTCGACGACCCGCACATCCCGAGCATCACCGACGTCTACCCGACGGCGAACTGGCACGAGCGCGAGACCTGGGACTTCTTCGGGATCATCTTCGACGGGCACCCCGGCCTCACGCGCATCGAGATGCCGGACGACTGGCCCGGCTTCCCGCAGCGCAAGGACTACCCGCTCGGTGGTATCGCGGTGGAGTACAAGGGCGCCGACGTGCCGCCCCCGGACGAGAGGCGCTCATACGCATGAGCACCTACACAGATCCGTACGCCGCGACCGGTGAAGCCGAGGGGCGGGTCTTCACCGTCGGCGGCGGTGACTGGGACGACGTGGTCGAGGCGGTCGACCCGCTGGAGTCCGAGCGGATCGTCGTCAACATGGGCCCGCAGCACCCGTCCACTCACGGCGTGCTCCGCCTGGTGCTCGAGCTCGACGGCGAGACCGTCGTCCGCACCCGGCCGGTGATCGGCTACCTGCACACCGGCATCGAGAAGAACATGGAGTACCGCAACTGGGTGCAGGCGGTCACCTTCATCACCCGCGCCGACTACCTTGCGCCGCTGTTCAACGAGACGACGTACTGCCTGGGCGTCGAGCGGCTGCTCGGCATCACCGAGCAGATCCCGGAGCGAGTCAACGTGCTGCGGGTGCTCGTCCTCGAGCTCAACCGGATCGCGTCGCACCTGGTCTGGCTCGCCACCGGCGGCATGGAGATCGGCGCGATCACCATGATGCTGCTCGGCTTCCGCGAGCGGGAGCAGATCCTCGACATCCTCGAGATGATCACCGGGCTGCGGATGAACCACGCCTACGTCCGGCCGGGCGGCGTGGCGCAGGACATCCCACCCGGCGCGGTCGACGCGATCCGCGAGTTCGTCCCGTACATGCGCGGCAAGGTCGACGAGTACGAAGACCTGCTGTCCGCCAACCCGATCTGGCTCGCTCGGCTGCAGGGCGTCGGTTACCTCGACACCTCGGCCTGCATGCAGCTCGGTGTCACCGGCCCGATTCTGCGCGCGTCGGGACTGGCGTGGGATCTCCGCAAGGAGATGCCGGTGATGGGTTACGACAGCTACGACTTCGACGTGGTCACCGAGACCGCCGGCGACTGCTACGCGCGCTACCTGGTGCGGATCAACGAGATCCGGCAGTCGCTGCGGATCATCGAGCAGGCGCTGGACCGGCTGCGCCCCGGACCGACGATGGTCGAGGACCGCAAGATCGCCTGGCCGGCGCAACTTGCGCTCGGCGGCGACGGCCTGGGCAACTCGCTCGACCACATCCGCAAGATCATGGGCACCTCGATGGAGGCGTTGATCCACCACTTCAAGCTGGTCACCGAGGGGTTCCGCGTGCCGCCCGGTCAGGCCTACGTCCCGATCGAGTCGCCGCGTGGCGAAGTCGGCGCGCACGTCGTGTCCGACGGCAGCACCCGACCGTACCGCGTGCACCTGCGCGACCCAAGCTTCGTCAACCTGCAGTCCGTGCCGGCACTCACCGAGGGCGGCATGATCTCCGACGTCGTCGCCAGCGTCGCCAGCGTCGACCCGGTGATGGGCGGGGTGGACCGCTAGTGGCCATCTCTGACCGGACGCGGGACGAGGCCCGCGAGATCATCGCGCGCTACCCGAAGGCCCGCTCCGCGCTGCTGCCGTTGCTGCATCTGGTGCAGAGCGAGGAGGGTTACGTCACGTCCGAGGGCATCGGCATGTGCGCCGACCTGCTCGGGCTGACCAAGGCCGAGGTCGGCGCCGTCGCGACCTTCTACACGATGTACAAGCGGCATCCGGTCGGCGACTACCACGTCGGCGTGTGCACCAACACGCTGTGCGCGGTGATGGGCGGCGACGCGATCTACGCCCGGCTGCGCGAGCACCTCGGCATCGACGTGCAGGACGGCGTGACGCCGGACGGCAAGGTGTCGCTGGAGCACATCGAGTGCAACGCCGCCTGCGACTACGCCCCGGTGGTGATGGTCAACTGGGAGTTCTTCGACAACCAGACGACTGAGTCCGCGGTCAACCTGGTCGACGACCTGCGTTCCGGCAATCCCGTCAAGCCGACCCGCGGCGCCGATTCGGTGTGCACCTGGCGGGAAGCCGAGCGGGTGCTGGCCGGCTTCTACGACGGACGCGCGGACGAAGGCGAAGCCGCCGGCCCGGCGACCCTCGCCGGGCTGCGGTTGGCCAACGACCGGGGTGACAAGGCATGAAGCTCACGCCGGTCTTGAGTGCCAACTGGGGCGACGACAAGCCGTGGACGCTGGACGGGTACGGCGGCGACTATCCCGCCGCCCGCAAGGCGCTGACCTCGATGGACCCGGACGCCGTGATCGCCGCGGTCAAGGAGTCCGGCCTGCGCGGCCGCGGCGGCGCCGGCTTCCCGACCGGCAACAAGTGGGGCTTCATCCCGCAAGGCGACGGCAAGCCGCACTATCTCGTGGTCAACGCCGACGAGTCCGAACCCGGCACCTGCAAGGACATGCCGCTGCTGCTGGCGAACCCGCACGTGCTGCTCGAGGGCATCGTCATCACCTGCTACGCGATCCGCTCCAACCTCGCGTTCATCTACGTCCGCGGCGAGGTGCTGCACATCGTGCGCCGGCTGCAGGCGGCGGTGGGGGCGGCGTACGACAAGGGGTTGTTCGGCAAGGACCTGTTCGGCAGCGGCTTCGACCTGGACGTGGTCGTGCACGCCGGCGCCGGCGCCTACATCTGCGGTGAGGAAACCGCGTTGCTCGACTCGCTCGAGGGTTACCGCGGCCAGCCCCGGCTGCGCCCGCCGTTCCCGGCGGTCGCCGGTCTCTACGCCAGCCCGACGGTGATCAACAACGTCGAGTCCATCGCCAGCGTCCCCGCGATCATCGGCCGTGGCGTCGACTGGTTCCGCGGCTTCGGCCGGGAGAAGTCGCCTGGCTTCACGCTCTACTCGCTCTCCGGCCACGTCGCCCGGCCCGGGCAGTACGAAGCCCCGCTGGGCGTCACGCTGCGCGAGCTGCTCGACCTGGCGGGCGGCGTCCGCGAGGGCCACGAGCTGAAGTTCTGGACGCCGGGCGGATCCTCCACCCCGCTGCTCACCGCCGAGCACCTCGACGCCCCGCTGGACTACGAAGGCATGACCGAGGCCGGTTCGATGCTGGGCACCAAGGCCCTGCAGATCTTCGACGACACGACCTGCGTAGTCCGCGCCGTACTCCGCTGGACCGAGTTCTACGCCCACGAGTCCTGCGGCAAGTGCACGCCCTGCCGGGAAGGGACCTACTGGCTGGTGCAGATCCTGCGACGGCTCGAGAGCGGCGACGCCGACGCCACCGACATCGACACCATGCTCGACGCCTGCGACAACATCCTCGGCCGGGCCTTCTGCGCGCTGGGTGACGGCGCGACCAGCCCGATCACCTCATCGGTGCAGTACTTCAAGGACGAGTACGTCGCCCACTGGGAGCAAGGCCGCTGCCCGTTCGACCCGGCGGCATCGACGCTGTTTGAGACCGCCGGAGCCAGCGCGTGACCGAGACCAGCTCGACACCGGTGGAGACCGTGTCGGCCACGATCGACGGCATCCCGGTGACGGTGCCGAAGGACACGCTGATCATCCGGGCCGCGGAATTGGTCGGCATCCAGATCCCGCGGTTCTGCGACCACCCGCTGCTCGATCCGCTGGGCGCCTGCCGGCAGTGCATCGTCGAGGTCGAGGGGCAGCGCAAGCCGGTCGCCTCGTGCACGGTCACCGTCACCGACGGCATGGTCGTCAAGACGCAGCTGACCTCGGAGGTCGCCGAGAAGGCGCAGGCCGGCAACCTCGAGTTCCTGTTGCTGAACCATCCGCTCGACTGCCCGGTCTGCGACAAGGGCGGCGAGTGCCCGTTGCAGAACCAGACGATGTCGAACGGCTACACCGACAGCCGGATGCGCGACCGCAAGCGGACGTTCGAGAAGCCGATCGCGATCTCCAGCCAGGTGCTCTTGGACCGCGAGCGCTGCGTGCTCTGCGCGCGGTGCACCCGGTTCTCGCAGCAGATCGCCGGCGACCCGTTCATCGAGCTGTTCGAGCGCGGTGCGCTGGAGCAGGTCGCGATCTACACCGACGAGCCGTTCGAGTCGTACTTCTCGGGCAACACGGTGCAGATCTGCCCGGTCGGCGCGCTGACCGGATCGCAGTACCGGTTCCGGGCGCGGCCGTTCGACCTGGTGTCGACGCCGTCGGTGTGCGAGCACTGCGCGTCCGGCTGCCAGCAGCGCACCGACTGGCGGCGCGGCAAGGTGCTGCGGCGGCTCGCCGGCGCCGATCCGGCGGTCAACGAGGAGTGGAACTGCGACAAGGGCCGGTGGGCGTTCCAGTACGCCACGGCGCGCGACCGGCTGGTCACCCCGCTGGTCCGCGACGACGACGGCTACCTCGTCGAAGCCACCTGGACTGACGCGCTGGCGCGCGCGGCCAAGGGTTTGGCGGCGCATCGCGGCCGCACCGGCGTCCTGACCGGCGGCCGGCTGACCGCCGAAGACGCCTACGCCTACTCGAAGTTCGCGCGGATCGCGCTGGCCAGCAATGACATCGACTTCCGGGCGCGGCCGCATTCGGACGAGGAGGCGGAGTTCCTCGCCGCCCGGGTCGCCGGCCGCTACCTGGAAACGACGTACGCCGACCTCGAGGCGGCGCCGGCGGTGCTGCTCGCCGGGTTCGAGCCGGAGGAGGAGTCGCCGATCGTCTTCCTGCGGCTGCGCAAGGCGGTCGCCCGCCGCGGCCTGGCAGTCTTCGCGATCGCCCCGACGGCGAGCAACGGCGTGGCCAAGTTGAGTGGCCGGCTGCTGCCGGCCGTGCCTGGTAGCGAGGCGGCCGCGCTGGCCGAGCTGGCGACCGCCGACGCAACCGACGACGCCGTGGCCGCTGCGGCCAAGGCGTTGCGGCAGTCCGGCGCGGTGATCCTGGTCGGAGAGCGGCTGGCCGGATCACCCGGAGGATTGAGCGCCGCGGCGGCGCTGGCCGAAACCACCGGCGCGCGGCTGGCCTGGGTGCCGCGTCGCGCCGGCGACCGCGGGGCGGTCGAGGCCGGGTGCTTGCCGAACCTGCTGCCGGGAGGCCGCCCGGTCGGCTCGGCCGACGCCCGGGTGGAGCTCGGCACCGCCTGGGGCCACACCATCCCGGCCGAGGCGGGGCGTTCGGCGGATGCCATCCTGGCGGCGGCCGCGGCCGGCGACCTCGCGCTTGTGGTGGCGGGGGTCGACCCGGCCGACACCACCGACCCGCAGCTCACGCTGCGCGCGCTGGAGGATGCACCGTTCGTGGTCAGCCTGGAGCTTCGGGAGTCGGCAGTCACCGACCGGGCCGACGTCGTGTTCCCAATCGCGCCGGCGGTCGAGAAGGCCGGCAGCTACGTCGACTGGGAGGGCCGGGTCCGGCCGTTCGACGAGACATTGGAGTCGACCGGCGCGATGAGTGACGCTCGCGTACTCGACCGGCTCGCGACCGAGCTGGGCATCGAGCTGGGCACCGCCGCCACCCGCGACGTGCAGGCGGAGATCACCCGGCTCGGCGCCTGGGCCGGCGACCGGCCTGCCGCACCGTCGTACGCCGCGGGCAAGCCCGCCGTCCCCGGTCAGGGCGAGGCGGTGCTGGCGACCTGGCATTTGTTGCTCGACGACGGGCGGTTGCAGGAAGGCGACGACTTCCTCGCCGGCACCCGCCGGGCGACCGTCGCGCGGCTTAACGCGGCGACCGCTGCCGAGATCGGCGTGACCGACGGCGGATCGGTGACGGTCAGCACCGATCGCGGCAGCGTCACGCTGCCGCTGGTGATCAGCGACCTGCCCGACCGGGTGGTCTGGCTGCCGACGCACTCGCCCGGTTGCCACGTGACGGAGTCGCTCGGCGTGGCGGCGGGCGCGCTCGTCCGGATCGCCCCGGGTGCCAAGGAGCCGACGTCGTGACGCCGATGGCAGCCTCCTCGGGGGGCGCGCACCTCGGCGTGTTCGGGCTCGACCCGTGGTGGATCACGCTGATCAAGTGCCTCGTGGTCTTTGTCTTCCTGGTGGTCACGACGCTGCTGATGATCTGGGGCGAGCGCCGCGTCATCGGCCGGATGCAGCAGCGGCTCGGCCCGAACCGGGTCGGCCCGTTCGGCGTCATCCAAGGTCTCGCCGACGGCATCAAGCTGGCGTTGAAGGAAGACCTGATCCCCGCGATGGTCGACCGGCCGCTCTACATCCTGGCGCCGGTCGTCGCCAGCGCGCCCGCGTTCCTGTCGTTCGCGGTGATTCCGGTCGGCCCGGTCGTGTCGATCGGCGGCCATCGCACCCCGCTGCAGATCACCGACCTGCCGGTCGCCGTGCTGTTCATCCTCGCGATGGCCGCGATCGGCGTCTACGGCATCGTGCTCGCCGGCTGGTCCAGCCGGTCGCCGTACCCGCTGTTGGGTGCGTTGCGGTCGGCCGCGCAGGTCATCTCCTACGAGGTCGCGATGGGCCTCGCGCTCGCGGCGGTGTTCCTCTACGCCGGGTCGCTGTCGACCAGCGAGATCGTCGACGCCCAGCACAAGCTCTGGTACGCCCTGCCGCTGATCCCGTCGTTCCTGATGTATTTGGTGGCGATGGTCGGCGAGACCAACCGGGCGCCGTTCGACCTGCCCGAGGCCGAGAGCGAGCTGGTGGCCGGCTTCCACACCGAGTACTCGTCGCTGAAGTTCGCGATGTTCTTCCTCGCGGAGTACATCAACATGACGACGGTCTCGGCCCTGGCCACGACGCTGTTCCTCGGCGGCTGGCGCTGCCCGTGGCCGCTGTCGCTCATCAACAGCGGTGAGCTCAACACCGGCTGGTGGCCGGTGCTGTGGTTCCTGGCGAAGCTGTTCATCCTGCTCTTCGGCTTCATCTGGCTGCGTGGCACGTTGCCGCGGCTGCGCTACGACCAGTTCATGCGGCTCGGCTGGAAGATCCTGATCCCCGCCAGCCTGGTCTGGATCATGGTGGTCGCGGCGTTCCGCGAGCTCACCGACGAAGGCCACACCCGGCTGCAGACACTGGCCTACGTCGGCATCCCGGTCGCGATCCTGGTGCTGGTCTGGTCGTTCATCACCGAAGCGCGGGCGGCCCGCAAGGCCCGCGAGCTGGAGGCGGAGGCCGAGGAGGCCGGCGCCGCCGGGGTTGGCAGCTACCCGATCCCGAGCCTCGCCGGCATGGCCGCGCTCGACGTGACCGCGACCCGGTCGGCGACCCAGCCGGCGCCGGAGGTGCTCGATGGCTGAGCCGACCGGCAACCGGCCCGAGAGGCGGCGGTCGCCGCTGCGCGACCTGGTGTCGCCGGTCGCGGGTTTCGGCGTCACCTTCCGCACCATGCTGTCGAAGCCGGTGACGCAGCAGTACCCCGAGGAGAAGGTGCCGACGTCGCCGCGCTACCACGGCCGGCACGTGCTGAACCGCCACGCCGACGGGCTCGAGAAGTGCATCGGATGCGAGCTGTGCGCCTGGGCGTGCCCCGCGGATGCGATCTATGTCGAAGGCGCCGATAACACCGACGAGGAACGCTTCTCGCCGGGTGAGCGCTATGGCCGCGTCTACCAGATCAACTACCTGCGCTGCATCTTCTGCGGCCTGTGCATCGAGGCCTGCCCGACGCGGGCGTTGACGATGAGCAACGAGTACGAGCTCGCCGACGACAGCCGCACCGACCTGATCTTTACCAAGGACCAGCTGCTCACTCCGCTACTTCCCGGGATGGAACAGCCGCCGCACCCGATGCGGTTGGGCGACACCGACAAGGCCTACTACCTCGGCGAGTCGGCGGCCGCGGCAGAGGACGCCGGATGATCGCGCACATCGCCGCGTCCGGCGCCCCGGCGACGTTGCACGAGGCCTGGCTGTTCTGGCTGCTCGCGCCGATCATGACCGCCGCCGCCGTCGGCATGGTGGTCGCGCGCAGCGCGGTGCACGCGGCGATCATGCTGGCCGCGGTGATGCTCGGCTTGGCGGCGTTCTACACCGTCGAGGCGGCGCCGTTCCTCGCCGTCGTACAGGTCGTCGTCTACACCGGCGCGGTGCTGATGCTGTTCCTGTTCGTGCTGATGCTGATCGGCGTCGACTCGACCGACTCGCTGGTCGAGACGTTGCGAGGGCAGCGGTTTGCCGCCGCGGTGGTCGGCATCGGCTTCACGGTCCTGCTGGTCGCGGCGCTTGACGGTGCGGTCGCCGGCTTCGCGCCGAAAGGCGTCGGCCACGCCGAGGCGGGTCACGGCAACGTCACGGCGATCGCCTACCAGCTGTTCAGCCGCTACGTGTTCGCGTTCGAAGCGACCAGCGCCCTGCTGATCACCGCGGGGCTCGGCGCGATGGTCCTCGCCCACCGCGAGCCGATCGCGGCGCGCCGGACCCAGCTGCAGCGGATGCGGGAGCGGGCCGCGCGCGGTGGCGCGGCGATGGCACCGCTGCCGGGTCCCGGCGTCTACGCCGACCACGACGCGGTCGACACTCCGGCGTTGCTTCCCGACGGCCGGATCGCGATCGGGAGCGTCCCCGAGCATCTGCGGGCCTCCTCGGCGCGCCCGCGCGTCGAAGCCACGGAGCGGGAGCTGGAGAAGTAATGAGGGTCGAGTACTACCTGTTCCTGTCGGCGGTGCTGTTCACGATCGGCGCCATCGGCGTCCTGGTCCGGCGCAACGCGATCGTAGTGTTCATGTGCGTCGAGCTGATGCTCAACGCGGTGAACCTGTCACTGGTCACCTTCGCCCGGCTCGACGGCAACCTCGACGGGCAGATCATCGCGTTCTTCGTGATGGTCGTGGCGGCCGCCGAAGTCGTGGTCGGGCTCGCGATCATCATGTCCATCTTCCGGTCGCGGCGGTCCGCCTCGGTCGACGACGCGAACCTGCTGAAGTACTAGGGACGAGCCGACACGATGACTGCGTCCCCCGTGCACTACGCCGCTGCCACCGGCGTGTTCCACCTGACGTTCCTGCTCGTCCTGCTGCCCACGGTCAGCGCGGCGGTGCTGCTGCTCGGTGGCCGGCGGACCAATGGGTGGGGGCACCGGCTCGGGTGCGCGGCGCCGATCGCGGCCTTCGTCATCGGGCTGATCGAGTTCTTCACGCTGCTCGGCCGCGACCACGGCACCAACCGGCAGCTGGACCAGCACATGTTCACGTGGACGCCGGTCGCGGGCTTCCACGTGAACGCCAACGTGCTGTTCGACCCGCTGTCCAGCGTCTTCGTGCTGCTGATCACCGGTGTCGGCTCGCTGATCCTGATCTACTCCGTCGGCTACATGGCCGACGACCCCAACCGCCGCCGCTTCTTCGGCCAGATGAACCTGTTCATCGCGGCGATGCTGTTGCTGGTCCTGGCCGACAACTACCTGCTGCTGTACGCCGGGTGGGAAGGCGTCGGCCTGGCGTCGTACCTGCTGATCGGGTTCTGGTCCGATCGGCCGTCGGCCGCGGTCGCGGCGAAGAAGGCGTTCCTGGTCAACCGGGTCGGTGACGTCGGGCTGTCGCTCGGCATCATGCTGATGTTCACGACCTTCGGCACGGTCGGCTTCGACGGGGTCTTCAACGGCGCGGCGAGCGGCGGCGCTCACCACGAGACGATGACGGCGATCGGCCTGCTGCTGCTGCTGGGCGCCTGCGGCAAGAGCGCGCAAGCGCCGCTGCAGTCCTGGCTGCTGGACGCGATGGAAGGCCCGACTCCGGTCTCCGCGCTGATCCATGCCGCGACCATGGTGACCGCCGGCGTCTACCTGATCGCCCGGTCGCATCCGATCTACGACGTCGCCGTCGACGCCCGCACGCTGGTCGAGATCGTCGGCGCCGTCACGCTGATCATGGGCGCGATCATCGGCTGCGCCTACGACGACATCAAGAAGGTGCTCGCCGCCTCGACGATGAGCCAGATCGGCTACATGATGCTCGCCGTCGGCCTCGGTCCCGGCGCCTACGCGATCGGCATCCTGCACCTGCTGGCGCACGGCTTCTTCAAGGCCAACATGTTCCTCGGCGCCGGGGCGGTGATGCACGCCAACAACGACGAGGTCAACATGCGCCGCTACGGCGGACTGCGGAAGACCATGCCCTGGACGTTCTGGACGTTCTCGGCCGGCTATCTCGCGATCATCGGCATGATCCCGCTGTCCGCGTTCTGGACCAAGGACAAGATCATCGAGGCGGCGCTCGACCAGAGCACCATCGGTGGCTACACCCTCGGCGCGGTGGCGATCTTCGGCGCCGGCCTGACCGCGTTCTACATGACCCGGCTGATGATCATGACGTTCTTCGGGCCGAAGCGGTGGCCGCACGACGTCCACACCCACGATCCCGGCCGCACCATGCTCGTGCCGATGGTGCTGCTGGCGATCGGGTCCGCCGTCGCCGGTGGCTTGATGGTGATCGGCGCGGCGTTGCAGAACTACCTCGACCCGAGCGTCGGGCGCAGCGTCGAGACCGGCTTCCACACGGTCTCGCCGTTGATCCTGGCAGTGCTCGCGTTGGCGGTCATGGCGGGCGGCATCATCGCGGCGTGGTGGCTGGTCGGCCGCCGGCCGGTGCCGGCCGAGCCGCCGACCCGGGTCACGCCGGTGACGGTCGCGGCGCGCCGGTCGTTGTACGGCGACGCGCTGAACGAGTCGCTGTTCATGCGGCCGGGGCAGTACCTGACCCGGGCGCTGGTGTTCTTCGACCTGCGCGGTGTCGACGGCGTGGTCAACGGGCTGGCGGCGGTCCTCGGCGGGACCAGCGCGCGCGCCCGGCGGGCGCAGACCGGCTTCGTCCGCTCCTACGCGTTGTCGATGCTGGCCGGCGCGGTCGTGCTGGTCGCCGCCCTCGTTCTGGTGAGGGTGGGGTGAGCCGCCGATGAGCTCGGGATTCCCGTGGGTCAGCCTCGTCGCCGGCCTCCCGCTGCTCGGCGTGATCGCCGTGCTCGGGTTGCCGACGGCGCGAGTCGCGCTCGCCCGGGTGGTCGCGCTGGGGGCGTCGTTGGTCACGCTCGCCGCCGCCATCGGGATGGCGGCCGACTTCGGCACCCACGGCAGCCGGTTCCAGTTCACCCAGGACTACGACTGGATCAAGGCGTTCGGCGCGCACTACGCCGTCGGCGTGGACGGCATCGGCCTGGCGCTGATGCTGATGACCGCGGCGCTCACTCCGGTCTGCATCCTGGCGTCCTGGCACGACGCCCGCTTCGCCGGTGGCGCGAGCGAGTTTGGCGAGCGTCCCGAGCCACCGCGCGGCCGCGGTCCGAAGTTCTTCTTCGCGATGCTGCTCGCCACTGAGACGTTGGTGCTCGGCGTCTTCGGCTCGCTGGACGTGTTCTTCTTCTACGTCCTGTTCGAAGCCATGTTGATCCCGATGTACTTCCTGATCGGGTCGTTCGGCGGCGCCCGGCGCTCCTACGCCGCGGTCAAGTTCCTGCTCTACTCGCTGGCCGGCGGGCTGCTGATGCTCGCCGCGGTCATCGGCCTGTTCGTGGTGTCGTCGCAGCAGCTAAAGCACGGCAGCTTCGACTACCGGGTGCTGATCAGCCAGCTGCACATTTCGCACAACGAGCAGATCGCGCTGTTCCTCGGGTTCTTCATCGCGTTCGCGATCAAGGCGCCGCTCTGGCCGTTCCACACCTGGCTGCCGGACGCCGCGGCCGAGGCGCCGACCGGCGTCGCCGTCCTGCTCGTCGGCGTGCTCGACAAGGTCGGAACGTTCGGGTTCCTGCGGCTGTGCATCCCGCTGTTCCCGTACGCCTCGAAGCTATTTGCGCCGTACATCCTGGGGCTCTGCGTCGTCGGCATCATCTACGGCGCATTGCTCGCGATCGGGCAGCGCGACATGAAGCGGCTGGTCGCGTACTCCTCGGTCTCGCACTTCGGCTTCATCGCCCTCGGCGTGTTCGCGTTCACCACGCAGGGCGGCTCGGGCGCGACGCTCTACATGGTCAATCACGGCTTCTCTACCGGTGCGCTGTTCCTGGTGGTGGGCTTCCTCGCGACCCGGCGCGGCTCTCGGCTGATCCAGGACTTCGGTGGCGTCGGCAACGTCGCGCCGTGGCTCGGCGCGATGATGCTGGTCGCGGCGCTGTCGGCGCTGTCGCTGCCGGGCCTGTCGACCTTCGTCTCCGAGTTCCTAGTGCTGGTCGGGACGTTCACCGTGCACCGTTGGTTCGCGGTCGTCGCGATCACCGGCATCGTGCTGGCGGCGGTCTACGCGCTCTGGCTGGTGCAGCGGACGATCCACGGCCCGACTGCGACCGCGGTCGCCGGCTTCCGCGATCTGTCGCGGCGGGAGGCGTGGGTGATCGCCCCGGTCATGGCGGTGATCGTGCTGCTCGGCGTCTACCCGCGGCTGCTGCTCGACATCATCAACCCGGCGGTGATCAGCACCAACTCGGTGGTCCGGACCCACGACCCGACGCCGTCGGTCCCGCAGAACTCGCCGACGAACGCCATCCCGGACATCGGCCGCTTCAGCTACCGGCCGCTCGGCCAGACCGTGGGGGTTAACCGGTGACGACGTTCCATTCGCCGTCGGTCTCATACGCGGCGCTGTCGCCGATCATCGTGACGGCTGCGGCCGCGATGCTCGGCGTACTGGTCGACGCCTTCCTGCCGCGCGCGCTTCGCTGGCCGGCGCAGGTGGCGGTCTCGTTGCTCGGCCTGGTCGGCTCACTGATCGCCGTCATCGTGCTGGCCGGCTCGCACACCGTGACGGCGGCCACCGCCGTCAGCGTCGATGGTCCGACGCTGTTCCTCCAGGGCCTGATCGCGATCCTCGGCATCGGCAGCGTGCTACTGGTGTCCGACCGCTCGCCGGGGCTCGATGGCGGTGCCTTCGTCGCCCAGGGCTCGAGCACGCCCGGCTCCGCCGACGAGCGGGAAGGCACCCGCGCCGGCCGCGCGCAGACCGAGGTCTTCCCGCTGATGATGTTCGCCGTCACCGGCATGATGCTCTTCCCGGCGGCGAACGACCTGCTGCTGCTGTTCGTGGCGCTCGAGGTGCTCTCGCTGCCGCTCTACCTGCTCTGCGGTCTCGCCCGTCGGCGCCGGCTGCTCAGCCAGGAGGCCGCGGTCAAGTACTTCCTGCTCGGCGCCTTCTCCTCGGCGTTCTTCCTCTACGGCCTCGCGTTGCTTTACGGGTACGCCGGCACGGTCTCGCTCGGCGGCATCCAGGCGGCCACCGTCACGGGGACCCACAACGACACGCTGCTGTTCCTCGGCGTCGGCCTGCTCGCCGTCGGCCTGCTGTTCAAGGTCGGCGCGGTGCCGTTCCACCCGTGGATCCCCGACGTCTACCAAGGCGCGCCCACGCCGATCACGGCGTTCATGGCCTCGGCGACGAAGGTGGCGGCGTTCGGCGCGCTGCTGCGGGTGTTCTACGTGTCCTTCGGCGGGCTGGGCTGGGAGTGGCGGCCGGTCGCCTGGGGCGTGGCGATCGCGACCATGGTGATCGGGTCGCTGTTCGCGATCACCCAGACCGACGTCAAGCGGATGCTGGCCTACTCCTCGGTCGCCCACGTCGGCTTCGTGCTGATCGGCGTGATCGCACTCAACAAGTCCGGTCTGTCGGGCGTGCTGTTCTACCTGGTCACCTACGGACTGGCCAGTGTCGGCGCCTTCGGCATCCTGACGCTGGTGCGCGACCCGGACGGCGA
>DASZPL010000086.1:0-30886 GCA_035550315.1 Mycobacteriales bacterium
GAGGACGCCGTTCGGGCTGACCGCGCGCACCCCGCCCTGGCGCAGGGCGGGCATCAGTTCCGCGATCGGACGGCAGTCGCCGGGCTCGGCCCGCGCCGCGCGCACGGCCTGCGGCCGCAGCGCGAGCATCAGCGCGGTCTCGGTGCGACCGGCGTGCGCGTCGCCGTCACCTCCGGGTGCGAACAGCCGGACATCGTGGCCCTCCGCGCGCAGCCGGTCAACGGCGCGGCGGAGGCACTCGGTGTTGCCGCCGTGTGCCGACACCAGCAGCACCCGCCGGAAGGTCGCTTTCGCGGATCGGACCAGCTCGACGACCAACAGCTCCAGCGCGGCCTGGCCGATCGACAGCGTCCCGGGGAAGCCGGCGTGCTCGCCACTCGACCCATAGGCGACCGCGGGCGCGACGACGACGCCGGGCTTCGCGGCGGCAAACCGCTCGCACAGTGCAATCGAGACTTCGGTGTCGGTCGTCAATGGCAGGTGGGGCCCGTGCTGTTCGGTCGCGCCGATCGGCACGGCGAGCAGCGACGCCGGCCCGGTCGTCGCGAGGTCCGGCCAGGCCAGGTCGGCCAGCCGGCTCATGACACGGGGCTGGTGTCGCAGGCGCGGTCGGGGCGGCGACGCGCGATCGTCACCGGCACCGGCCGGGAGCCGCGCCGCGAGTGGTCCTGCGACGGGCGCGGCACGGCGTCGGTGGCCACCGCGGCCAGCCCGGCGGCGCCGTGACCTTTGACGCACTCGGGGTCTGGGCCGTCGAGCGGCAGCCCGGTGAAGAACTTCGCCGCCATGCAACCGCCGCGGCAGACGTCGTACGACGAGCACGACGTGCAGGCGCCGCCGGTCTGCGGGGCCCGCAACTGTGCGAACAGCGGCGCGTCCCGCCACACCGCGGCGAACCCGCCTGGATCGCGCACGTTGCCGGCCATGAAGTTGTCGTGGATCGCGAACGGGCAGGCGTACACGTCGCCGACCGGATCGACCAGGCAGACCACTCGACCGGCGCCGCACAGGTTCAGCCCGGGCAGCGGTTCGCCGTACCCGCCGAGGTGGAAGAACGAGTCGCCGGTCAGCACGTGCTCACCGTTCGCAATCAGCCAGTCGTAGAGCGCGCGCTGCTGCTCGGGCAGGGGGTGCAGCTCCTGCCACACCGACGCTCCGCGGCCGGCCGGGCGCAGCCGGGTGATCCGCAGCTGCGCGTCGTACCGGTCGGCAATTGCCTTGAAGGCGTCGAGCTGGCCGATGTTGTGCCGCGTCATCACGACGGAGATCTTGAAGCCGCGCATCCCCGCGGCCGCCAAGTTGTCCATCGCCCCGAGCGCGGTGGCGAACGAGCCACGACCGCGCACGGCGTCGTTGACGTCGGCGGTCGCACCGTCGATCGAGATCTGTACGTCGACGTAGTCGCTGCCGGCCAGCCGTTCCGCGACCGCACGCGTGATCTTCACCCCGTTGGTCGAGAACTTGACGCCGACGTGGTGCGCGGTGGCGTAGTCGACCAGGTCGAAGAAGTCCGGCCGCACCGTCGGCTCGCCGCCGCCGACGTTGACGTAGAACACCTGCATCCGCTCGAACGTGTCGATTAGCTCGGTGCACTCGGCGGTGGTGAGCTCGCGCGGGTCGCGCCGCCCGGAGCTGGACAGGCAGTGCCGGCAGGCGAGGTTGCAGGCGTAGGTCAGCTCCCAGGTCAGGCAGATCGGTGCATCCAGCCCGCGCTCGAACTGGTCGAGCAGCATCTCGACGGCCACTACGCCGCCCGCTCGCAGATCATCTGCGACGCGGCGAGCCCGGCCAGTGCCCGCTGGTACGCCGCTGCCTCGGCGTCATCGACGCCCGCCGCCGTCATCGCCGCTCGGGCGCTCGGCTGCTGCTCGAGGCCTTGCACGACGGCGAGCAACGTCGGCGTCTTCAGGAAGGAGAGCCGCCGAGTACCAAAGTGGTAGAGCAACGCGCCGAACCGTTCGGGCCGCACCGCGACGCTCGAGTGGAGCTGCCAGGCCCGATCGAGGTCGAAGCCCGTGGCTAGGTCAGTAGACACCGCACATGCCGTCGATCGAGACGTCTTCGACGAGCATGTCCTCGGCGATCACATCCGGCTCGGCGGTCGCGCCGGCCTCGCTAGCGGCACCGGCCGACGTCAACTCGTCGGTCTCGGTCGTCGGGGCGGTTTGCGTCATCGGGTCCTCCTGACGGGGTTGCGGCTCCTCGAGGCGGGACAATAACGGCACTCAGTGCCAGAATCAACCGGTGCCATCGACCGCCGCGCCCCACCGCGGCCGGCCGCGCGAGACGAGCGCGCGGGAGCTCGAGCTAGTCGCCCTCGACCTGTTCGCTCGCCGCGGGTTCGCGAACACGACCGTCGAGCAGATCGCGGCCGGGGCGGGCGTCAGCAAGCGCACGTTCTTCCGCTACTTCGACTCGAAGGCAGCGGTGCTCTGGCACGCCTTCGACCGCGAGGTTGACGAGCTGCGGCGCGCGTTCGGCCGCGTTCCCGACAGCACCCGGATGATGACGGCGATTCGCCAGGTCGTGGTCAGCGTGAATCGCTACCGGGCGGAGGACGTGCCCGAGCTCCGGCTGCGGATGAACCTGATCGCCTCGGATCCCGCGCTGTTCGCCAGCGCGGCGCTGCACTACGACGCCTGGGAGCGGGTGGTCTCCGACTTCGCGGCGACGCGGCTCGGCCAACCGGCCGATGCGCTCTACCCGCTCGCGGTCGGCCGGGCCACGCTCGCCGCGTGCCGGGCGGCGTACGACCGCTGGCTGTCGCGGGCCGACGCCGACCTGACGGTCTACCTCGACGCCGCGATCCGAGCGCTCGCCAGCGGCTTTCACGGCGCGGCCGTCGGCGACGCCGACGGCCGCTGAGCGGCTTGCGCCGGGCTAGGCGGCGGCCTTCTCCAGGATGTGCACACCGCATGCCGAGCCGAGCCCGATCACGTGCGCGAGCCCGACCTTGGCGTCCTTGATCTGCCGGTCGCCGGCCTCGCCGCGCAGGTGATGGCAGATCTCCCAGATGTTGGCGATGCCGGTGGCCGCGATCGGGTGGCCCTTCGACTGCAGGCCGCCGGAGACGTTGACCGGCAGCCGGCCGTCGCGCTTCGGCGCGCCGGACTCGAAGAAGTCGACCGCGTTGCCTTCGTCGCAGAGCATCAGGTTGTCGTAGTGCACCAGCTCGGCGGTGGCGAAGCAGTCGTGCAGCTCCACCAGGTCGAGGTCTTCCGGTGAGACCCCGGCCGTCTCGTACGCCTGCTTCGCGGCGTTCTTGGTCAGCGTGTTGACGTTGGGCAGCACCTGGCAGCCAACCTCATATGGATCGGTGGTCAGCACCGAGGCGGCGACCCGGATCGCGCGCTGGCGCTGCGTGTCGCTGAGGGTCTTCAGCTTCTCGTCGCTGACCACGACCGCGGCGGCGGCGCCGTCGCAGTTCGCCGAGCACATCGGCCGGGTGTTCGGGTAGGCGATCATGACGTCGTTCATGATCTGTTCCTTGGTCATCGCCTTGGTGTAGGCCGCGAGCGGGTTCAGCGTCGAGTGGAAGTGGTTCTTCTCGCTGATCCGGGCGAACAGGTCGAAGCTGACGCCGCCGTACTTGTGGCCGTACTCCATGCCGATCTGGGCGAACGTCCCCGGCATGTTGTCGGTGTTGACCCGGCCATCGAGTCCCATGATTGCGCCCTGCCGACCCTGCGGCTCCCAGGTGTCGCTCTGCGCGCGCGGGCCGCGGACGCCGAGCAGGCCGGCGCCGGACAGCTTCTCGACGCCGACGGCGAGACCCATCTCGACCTCACCCGCTTTGATCGCCATGATCGCGGTGCGCAGCGCGGTGGCGCCGGTCGCGCAGGCGTTGGCGACGTTGTAGACCGGGATGCCGGTCTGGCCGATCTGCTTCTGCAGCTGCTGGCCGAGGGCGCCGCCGCCCATCAGGTTGCCGGCCGCGAGCACGCCGATGTCGCGCATCGAGACCCCGGCGTCCTTGAGCGCGCCGCGGACGGCTTCGGCGGCCAGCCCGACGGTGTCGGTCTCCGGCCGCTTGCCGAACTTCGTCATCGTGATCCCGAGGATCCAGACGTCACCTGATGCCATGCGAATCTCCTTACGCAGGCGCGAAGCCGAAGCCGATGGCCTCGGTGCCCGCGCTGTCGGTTCCAAGGGAGTACGTCGTCAACGCGACCTTCATGCCGAGGGTGACCGCTTCCGGCGTCGGTTCCACGTCACGCAGCGTGGCGCGCACCGGGGTGCCGCCGCAGTCGACGATCGCGCCGACGAACGGAGCATCCACTCCCGGCGGCGCGTACGCGACGATCGTGAAGGCCGTGACCTCACCGGTGGTCGGGATGTCGACGGCCTTGAACTGGTCTTCGAAGCAGCCCGCGCAGGCGTCGCGGTGGTCGAAGTAGCGGGCACCGCAGTTGGTGCACTCCTGGGCGACCAGATGCGGCTCTGGCTCGAGCGCCAGGTAGTCGACCAGTGGAATCCGGGAGGGTGCAGCGGTCTCAGTCATCGGGGAAACAATCTCATAACCCGGACCGGGTTATCAGAGGTCGTGCTCCGCGCGCGCATCAGAGGTCGTGGGCTGCGCGATGCTCCCGGAGCCGGTCGCCCTTGGCCGCGCGCTCGTCGCGGAAGGCTTGGATCCGCGCCAGCGTCTCGTCCAGCCGATGCAGCAGCCGGTCGTTGGCGGCGATGGCTTCGTCGAGCAGCTTGCGCTCGCGCGCCGGCGACGGCCGTCGCCCGGACCGGAACTCCGACCGCACCCGGTCGAGCACGTCGACGTCTTCGGTGTCGAGGACGGCGCGCACCTCGGCGAGTGAGAAGCCGAGCAGCTCCTGCAGGTCGCGGATCCGGGTCACCCGGGCCATGTCCTCGGAGGAGTAGAACCGCTCGCCACTGTCGCGACGTCCGCTCGGGTGCAGCAGCCCGAGCTCTTCCCAGTAGCGCAAGGTCCGCGTCGTGACGCCGGTGAGCTTCGCGACCTCGCCGATCCGCAGCTCCAGCGGCTGCTCGTCGATCGTTGTCCTGCGCCCGGCCATCAGGCGAGGGCTTCCGTGGCCGGCTGCGGAGCTTGGTCCGCGACGGCGTCGTCGTGGTGGTAGATCGAGCCGCGGGTCCAGGATGCGATCGCCGCGACGATGCTGCCGGCAATGGCGAAGTCGAACGCCGCGTGCAGCCCGGTGCGGAACGGGCCGCTGATCAGGCCCGGGAAGAACGTGCGGTTGGTCAGCGCTGCGTGCTGCGCCGCCGTCAGGTGGGCCAATGTCTGCGCGCCGACCAGGTGCTGCACCGGGTCGTATCCGAGGAATGCCGCGAACAATGTCGACACCGGTGACAGGTGGGAGACCCGATCTGCGACGGCGGTTGGCACGCCATGCGCCACCAAGCCGTGGTCGAGGCTCGCCGGCAATGCCGAGGACAGCCCGACGATCATCAGCGTGAAGAAGATGCCGATGGACAGCACCTGGGCCGAGTTCTGGAACGTCGTGTTCATCCCCGACCCGGCGCCGCGGTGCTCCGGCGGCAGGCTGTTCATCACGCCCGCCCGGTTGGGGGAACCGAACGACGCCATCACCAGCCCAGTCGCGAACAGGAGTACGGCGAACACCGGGTACGGGAAGTTGACCGGGAGCAGCTCGAGCAGCAGGAGGCAGATCGCCGTGCCGATCATCCCGCCGGTCGCGAACGGCCGGGCGCCGTACCGGTCGGAGAGGATGCCCGACAGCGGGCCGGCCACCAGGAAGCCGGCGGTGAGCGGCAGCATCGCCAGGCCCGCCCACAGCGGCGTGACGCTGAAGTCGTAGCCGTGCAGCGGCAGCCAAATGCCCTGCAACCAGATGATCAGCATGAACATCAGGCCGCCGCGGGCCAGTGCGGCCAGGAAGCTGGCGAGCACTCCCGCCGTGAACGCTCTGATCTTGAACAGCTGCAGCCGGAACATCGGCGTGGCGGAGCGGATCTCGATGACGCAGAACGCGACGAGCAGTGCCACCCCGGCGCCGAGCTCGCCCAGCACGGCCGGGTTGCGCCAGCCCATCGCGTCGTGGCCGTACGGCTCGATGCCGTAGGTGATGCCGATCATGATCAGCACCAGGCCCAGCGCGAAGGTCACATTGCCGGGCCAGTCGATGCGCGCCGGTCGCCGATCGGCGAGTTCCTGCAGCTTCAGGTAACCCCACACCGTGGCGAACAGCCCGATCGGCACCGAGACCAGGAAGATCAGCCGCCAGTTGATCGGGGCGAGCACGCCGCCGAGGACCAGGCCGATGAAGGTGCCGCTGAACGCCGCAGCCTGGTTGATCCCCATCGCGGTGCCTCGCTGATGCGCGGGGAACGCGTCGGTCAGGATCGCCGGCGAGTTGGCCAGCAGCATCGCGGCGCCGACCCCTTGGAACAGCCGCATCACGATCAGCCAGATGCCGGCTGCGTGCCCGGACGTCCAGGTCACGCTGAGCACCAGCGAGAAGAACGTGAACACGGCAAAGCCGAGGTTGTAGATCCGCACCCGGCCGTAGATGTCGCCGAGCCGGCCGAGGCTGACCACGAGCACGCTGGTGACCACCAGGAAGCCGAGGATCATCCAGAGCAGGTAGAAGCTGTTGCCCGGCTGGAGCGGGTCGATTCCGATGCCGCGGAAGATGTCCGGGAGGGCGATCAGCGTGATGGAGCCGTCGATGGTCGCCATCAGCACGCCCAGCGTGCAGATGAACAACGCCGTCCACTTGTAGTGGCGGCCGGCCAACCCACCCTTGACGTTCACGGAAACTTAGCCTAACGCACACGTCAATCGATCGCCGAACTACTAAAGCGGCAGTCCTCCGTCGACCGCGAGCACCGCGCCGGTCGTGTAGCTCGACGCGTCGCTGGCGAAGTAGAGGGCGGCGCCGACGATCTCGTCGGGGTCGCCGCCGCGTTGCAACGCGTGGGTCACGACCCCGCGGTTGAACGCCTCGAGGTCCCAGGACTTGCTGACGTCGGTGAAGAACGGCCCGGCCATGATGCAGTTGACCCGCACCGTCGGGCCGTAGGCATGCGCGAAGCCGGCGGTGATCGTGTTCAGCGCCGCTTTGGCCGCGGCGTACGGCAGCATGTGCGGATCGGGATGTACGGCGGCTCCGCTGCTGATGTTGACGATCGAGCCACCGCCGGCCGCGGCCATCCGCTCGCCGGCCAGGGCGGTCAGCCGGAACGGGCCCTTGAGGTTCACGGCGAGCACCGAGTCCCACAACTGCTCGTCGACCGCGGTCAGCGACGGGTAGAGCGGTGACTTGCCCGCGTTGTTGACCAGCACGTCGAGCCGGCCGAACCGGTCATACGCCGCGTCGATCAGGCCCGGCAACTCGTCCCAGTGGCCGACGTGACAGGCGTACGCAAGCGCACTGCGCCCGGTTTCCGTCTCGACTTCCGTTGCGAGTGCCTGGCAGGCGTCGAGCTTGCGACTGGTGATGACGACGTCCGCGCCCGCGTGCGCGAAGCCCAGCACCATCGCCCGGCCGAGGCCGCGGCTGCCGCCGGTGACGAGCGCCACCTTGCCCGCCAGCGAGAAGCGGTCGGCATGCGGCGGTGCACCCGGTGGCACGGCTCCTTACCTTATGGGCATGCCGGAGCATGCGGAGACGCGCGCCGCGACGGTGGACCCGTTTCCGGTCGCCGCGCTCGCGGCGCTCTTCGACGACGGCCTGCCGGCCCCCGCAGCCGGCGATCCGCTGCCGGCGTACTGGCATGTCGCCGCCTGCGCCACGCCGCCCCCAACCGGCGCCCTCGGGCCCGACGGCCATCCGAGCCAGGCCTTGCTCGCCGCGCCGCCCGGCCTCCCCCGGCGGATGTTCGCCGGCGGCGAGCTCGAGATCCGCCGGCCGGCGACCATCGGCGGGCGGCTCGAGGTGCACTCCGCGGTCATCGCGACCGAGGACAAGGCCGGTCGCTCGGGCCCGCTGCACTTCGTCACGGCGGAGCACAACTACATCGATGCCGCCGGGGAGCCGGTGATGCGCGAGCTGCAGCGGGTGGTCTACCGGCCCGCAGACGACCGACAGCGCGCCGCCACCGCTCCGGCGTTGGGGCCGCCTGGCCGAGTGCTCGTGCATCACGGCGGGCTGGCGGCGACACTGCGCGCCGATGCGACCGCGTTGCAGCGGTTCTCGGCGGCGACCAGCAATCCGCACCGGATCCACTACGACCATCCCTACGTCACGCAGGTCGAGGGATACCCGGGGCTCATCGTGCACGGACCGCTGCTGCTACTCGCGCTGCTTGAGCTGCTCCGGCTGGCCGAGCCCGAGAGCCAGGTCATCAAAGTCACGTTCGCCGCCCGCGCACCTGTCTTCGCCGGCGACGCGGTGGATCTGGTCGGCACGCGGCAAGCCGACGTCGTGACCCTGCAGGCGCGCAACGGCGACGAGGTCGCGATGCGGGTCGAGGCGCGACTCTCATTTAGTTGAGAGACTGCCGCACGTGTCCAATCCCCTTCTTGCGCTGAACAACCGCGCCCGGCTCGTGATCCCGACGACGGTGGCGGTGCTGGCCGGCCTCCTCGGCGCCGTCGGCGTCGCGGCCAGTCCGGCGGCTGCCACCCATGCGACCGACGCGTCCAGCGCCGCAGCAAACGCGCCGTTGACGGTGCGGGGAAGCGTGCACCAGGTCGACGTCACCGGCCTGCCGCGCAACGCCCGGGTCGGCCTGGTCGATCGGGCCGGTCATCGGGTCGCGAGCAAGCGCGCGGACTCGTTGGGCGGCCTGGTCTTCTACCACGTCAAGCCCGGTCGCGGGTACCGCGTCCGCCGGCTCCCGCACGGCCGGCTGTCCCGACCGGTCACGGTGCACACCGGTCGGTCGAGGCCGTGGGATCCGAAGGTCTACCGCCAGACCATCCCGGACGCCGGCTACAGCTACCTCACCACCCGCGACGGCACGAAGCTCGCGATCGATGTCCACCCGCCGACCAGCCCGGCCGGGTTGGGACTGCCGCCGATCACGCTGCCCGGCGGGCTACCGGACTACGCGCCGCCGTACCCGACCCTGATCGAGTACTCCGGGTACGGCTACGCCGACCCGTCCGGCCCGCAGAGCGGCATCGCGATCCTCGCCAACCTGATGGGCTTCGCCGTCGTCGACGTGAACATGCGCGGCACCGGATGCTCGGCCGGCGCCTTCAACTTCTTCGAGCGACTGCAGGACCTCGACGGGTACGACGTCATCGAGGCGATCGCGCACCAGCCGTGGGTGCTCGACCACAAGGTCGGCATGATGGGCATCTCCTACGGCGCCATCAGCCAGTTGTTCACCGCGCAGACCCGGCCGCCGGCGCTCGAGGCGATCTCGCCACTGTCGACGATCGACGCCACAGCGACGACGCTGTATCCGGGCGGCATTCTCAACACCGGCTTCGCCGTCGCGTGGGCCAAGGAACGGCAGCAGAACGCCGAGCCAGCCGGCCCCGGCACCGGCCAGTCGTGGGCGTACCGGAAGATCCAGAACGGCGACCAGACCTGTGCGCGCAACCAGGCGCTGCACGGCGAGGCGGAGGACCTGCTGGCCAAGATCCGGGCGAATCGGCACTACCACCCGAAGGTGGCCGATCCGCTCGACCCGATCACCTTCGTGCACAAGATCCAGGTCCCGGTCTTCATGGCGTGTCAGTGGCAGGACGAGCAGACCGGCGGCCACTGCCCCGACCTCGCCGCCCATTTCACCGGCACCCGCCATAAGTGGTTCACCTTCACCAACGGCGCCCACATCGACTCACTCGATCCCGCGACGTTCAACCGCTGGTACGACTTCCTCGAGCTCTACGTCGCGCACCAGGCGCCGTTCTTCAACGCCGCGGTGATCCACGCCGCGTCGCCGGTCGTCTACCAGCAGGCGATGGGCGTGCCCGGCAGCGACCTTCTGCTGCTGCCCAGCGACCGGATCCAATCCATCCCGACCTATGCCGGCGCCCTGGCCGCCTTCCAGAAGTTGCCGCAGGTGCGGGTGCTCTTCGACAACGGCGCCGGAAAGTCCCCGCTCGGCGGATTCGAGGCGGGCAACCCGTACCCGGCGTTCGAGCGTTCCTTCGCTCGCTTCCCGATTCCCACGACGACGGCGAAGCGCTGGTATCTGACCGCCGATGGAAAGCTGAGCGGCCACCTGGCTCGTCACCGCGAGGTCGACACCTATACCGCCGACGCCCACGCCCGGCCGATGACGGACTTCGGGCCCAACACCGGCACCGGCGGGTTGTGGGGCAAGGCGTCCCAGTGGCAGTGGGACTGGCGGCAGGACCCGTCCGGGACCGCCGTGTCCTACATCTCCGCGCCGCTGAAGCACGCCACCACCGTCATCGGCGCCGGCGCGGTGCACCTGTGGGTGCGGTCATCCACCCGCAACGTCGACCTGCAGGCAACCGTCAGCGAAGTCGACCCGGACCATCACGAGACGTTCGTCCAGAACGGCTGGCTGCGCGCCAACGCTCGCCGGCTCGCCACCGGGCGCCACACCCTGCTCGCGCAACGCAGCACGCTGCTCGCGCCGGTGCTGAGCCTCAAGGCCGCCGACGCCCAGCCGATGCCGAAGCACAAGTTCGTCAAGCTGGTGATTCCGCTCTACTACCAGGGCCACGCCTACCGGGCCGGCAGTCGGATCCGCGTGACCATCTCCGCGCCCAACGGCTCGCAGCCGATCTGGTCGTTCAAACACACGGTGCCGGCGCGCACCGCGAAGGTGTCGGTCGCGTTCTCCCGCAAGCTGCCGTCGAGCCTGGTGCTTCCGGTGATCCCGCACGTCGCCGTACCGGCCGGATTCCCGCCCTGCCCCAGCCTGCGCAACGAGCCCTGTCGTCGATACCGGCCGACGGTGAACCAGCACGGTGGATGACCGGGAACGGCTCGAGGTCCGGTTGCGGGAGTGGGGTGCAACCGACGACGAGATTGCGGCCGCGGTCGCGACCGGCACCATCGGAGCGCTCGCTCTGGAACTGGCGCTGCGCCGGGGCGAGCCGCTCACCCTGGACGAGGCCGCGGCAGCAAGCGGGGTCGAGCCCGACAAGCTCACCGAGCTGTGGCGGGCCTTCGGGCTCGCCGCGGGCAGCCGGGCGACGTATCCAACCGACCTGGTGGCCGCGATGCCCGTGATGTCGACCACGTTGCAGTGGCTCGGCGCGGACACGCTGCTCGGCCTCGGCCGAGTGTTCGGCGGCGCCACGGCGCAGATCGCGGAGTCGATCGTCGACTCGTTCCGTACGGACTTCGAGCTCCCCGCCATCGCGGCGGGCACCCGCTACAGCGACGTCGTCGAGCGCTACCAGTCGATCGCGCGGACCGGCTTGCCGGCGGTCGAAGAGTTGTTGACCGCGCTGCTGCGCGCGCACCTGGTCCGTGTGGCGGCCGGCTCCTGGCTGCCTGACACCGAGAACGCCTCGGCCCACCGTGACCTGTTCGTCGGCTTCGTCGACCTGGTCGGCTACACCGCGTTGTCGCGGACGCTGCCGCCTCGCGAGCTCGCCGCCCTGCTGCGCGACTTCGAACACACCGTCGCCGACGTGATCACCCGAGAAGGCGGGCGACTGGTCAAGCTAATCGGCGACGGCGCCATGTTCATCGCCGAGTCGGCCGATGCCGGCTGCGCGATCGCCATCGGCCTCTGCCAGCGGATTGCGGCGTCGGACCAGCTGCCGCCGGCCGGGGTCGGCGCCGACGCCGGGTCGGTACTCAGCCTGTACGGCGACTACTACGGCGACGTCGTCAACCGGGCCGCCCGCTTGGTCGCACTCGCGGCCCCGTCGACGATCGCGGTCAGCGACGCCGTCGCCGCCCGCGCCCAAGGCTTCGACTTCGAGCAACTGCCGCCGTCTGCGCTGAAAGGCTTCGCGGTCGAGTCCATCGCCTACCGGCTGGCCCCAGACAGCGGAGTCCCCGAGGGCTGAGGCCCGGAGCGCGACCGGCCCCAAGACCGAATCTGATTCGGCATACTTCGATCGTGGTCAGCATCGGCACGCGGACGGATGCGCCGCTGCCGGACGACAGCGAAGCCATCACCGAAGAGGCCACCGTCGACGGCGATGTCCCCCTCACCGTCAACGATCTGCGCGCCCGGCCCGGGACCGCTCGATCGGCCTTCGGCGCCCGCGACTTTCGTCGGCTATGGATCGCGACGCTGTCGTCGAACGTCGGGACCTGGATGCAGAACGTCGCCCTCGGCGCGTTCGCCTACCAGCTCACGCACTCGGCCAGCTACGTCGCGCTCATCGGCTTCGCCCAGCTTGGCCCGTTGCTGCTGCTGGCTCCGGTCGGCGGGCTGCTGGCCGACGTCGTCGACCGGCGCCGGTTGCTGGTGCTGACGAACCTCGAGCAGATGGTGTTCTCGGCGCTGCTGGCGCTGGTCGCGTCCAGCTCACATCCGTCGCGCGGGCTGCTGATCGCCGTCGTGCTCGCGGTCGGTGCCGGCAACGCGCTGTCCGGACCGCCGCTGTCGAGCCTGTTGCCGAACCTCGTCCCGCGCGGCGACCTGGCGGGGGCCATCTCGCTCCAGTCGGTGCAGATGAACCTCTCGCGGGTGATCGGCCCGGCGATCGGCGGCCTGCTGCTGCCGGCGATCGACGCCAGTGGCGTGTTCGCGGTCAACGCCGTGACCTACCTGTTCGCGATCGCGGGCGCGGTGGCGATCCGGCCGGTCCGGCAGGCCGCGACCGCGACCGGCGGCACCGGGCGACGGCTACTCGGCGGCCTCGCGGCGGCGCGCAGCGACCGGCTGATCGGCTCGGTCCTGCTCACTGTCGCCGCGATCTCGTTCTTCTGCCTGCCGTTCATCGGGCTGATGCCGGTGATCGCCGCGCGCAACCTGCAGCTCGACGTCACCGGCCTGGCGTACGGCCTGCTCTACGCCTGCTTCGGCCTCGGCGCGGCCGCCGGGGCGATCACCGTCGGCTCGCTGCTGGTCGGCCAGCGCCGCGAGTCGGTGATCGCCGTCGGCCTGGTCTCCTTCGGCGCACTGCTGTTGGTGTTCGCGTTGCTGCGCAGTGCGGCGGCGGCGTACCCGGTCGTGTTCCTCGTCGGCTTCTCCTACTTCGCCACGATGACCAGCCTGTCGACTCGGCTGCAGGAGCATCTGGACGACGCCATCCGCGGCCGCGTGATGGCGCTGTACATGATGGGCTTCGGTGGCACGGTGCCGGTCGGACTGCTCGCCGCCGGACCGATCGCGTCGGCCACGTCGGTCTCGGCGGTGCTGATCGGCGGTGCGGTGATCGCCATGCTGCTCGGCCTGCTGGTGCGGCCGAAACCCGACTCGCCGGAGGCCAGTCACATCCTCGCCGGCAATGCGACGCTGAAGGAGACCGGATGACCGCTAGCCCACTCGAGACCGCGATGCGGACCGGCACGCTCAACGCGTTCTGGGCCGGCCTGCAGCCAGACGTGCCGGCCGTGGTCTCGCCCCACGGCACGCGGTCCTACGCCGAGCTGAATGCCCGCGCCAACCAGGTCGTGCGGATGCTGCGGTCGGCCGGCATCGGGGCCGGTGACAGCATCGCGCTGCTGTGCGCGAACCGGCCGGAGTTCGTCGAGGTGTCGCAAGCCGCCACCCGCTCCGGCATCCGGCTCACTCCGATCAACTGGCACGTGACGGCCGACGAAGCGGCGTACGTCGTCGCCGACTGCGGCGCGAAGGCGCTATTTGCGGACGCGCGGTTCGCCGACGTCGCGGCGGCCGCCGTGGCCACGGCCGGTGAGTCGGTGACGGCGCGGCTGGTGATCGGCGGCACGATCGCCGGCTTCGACGACTACGACGAAGCGCTCCGGCCCCACCCCAGCGACAACCTTGAGGATGCCCGGCTCGGCAGCACGATGCTCTACACCTCCGGCACGACCGGCCGGCCGAAGGGTGTGGACCGCGAGATGACCGGGACGATGAGCGAGAGCGCGGTGGCGATGATGCAGCGGCTCTCGCAGGCGGCGCAGTTCCAGCCCGGCAAGGACGTCACGCTGGTGACTGGCCCGCTGTATCACGCCGCACCGCTGGCGTTCGCCCTCGGCCTGCCGCTGGCCTACGGCACCACGGTGGTGCTGATGGACGGCTGGGACGCCGAGGAGACGCTCCGCCTGGTGGAGCGACACCGGGTCACCCACACCCACATGGTGCCGACGATGTTTCATCGGCTGCTCTCGCTGCCAGCCGACGTCAGGAGCAAGTACGACGTCGGGTCGCTCCGCCTGATCTGGCACGGCGCGGCACCGTGCCCGGTGCCGGTGAAGCACGCGCTGATCGAGTGGCTCGGGCCGATCGTGTGGGAGTACTACGGCGCCACCGAGGGCCTGACCACGATCGTCGATTCGGCCGAGTGGCTGGCGCGGCCCGGCACCGTCGGACGACCCGACGACGGGCAGATCGTGATCCGCGACGAGCAGGGTGAGCAGCTGCCGCCGGGTGAGCCCGGCATCATCTACATCGAGGCGCCCGAGCAGAGCCGGTTCCGCTACCACGGTGACGACGCCAAGACCGCCAAGGCGTACCGCGGCGACTACTACACACTCGGTGACGTCGGCTATGTCGACACCGACGGCTGGCTGTTCCTCACCGATCGCAGCGCGGACCTGATCATCTCCGGCGGGGTCAACATCTATCCGGCCGAGATCGAGGCCGTGCTGCTGACCCATCCCGCGGTCGGCGACGCGGCCGTGATCGGCGTACCGAACGCGGAGTGGGGCGAGCAGGTCCATGCGGTCGTCGAGCTGCAGCCCGGCATCACCGCGACCGACACGCTCGCGGACGAGATCTGCGACTACGCAAAGCAGCGGCTGGCCGGCTACAAATGCCCGCGCGGTCTCGACTTCGTCGATCAGTTGCCCCGCGCCGACAACGGCAAGCTCTACAAACGCAAACTGCGCGAGGAATACCGCGCCCGTGCGGAGGTGACCCGATGAAGCAGCTGCCGGAGCAACCCCGGATCGCCCCGCTGCCGGCCGACGCCGGGAAGCCGGGTCGGCTCAACATCTTCGACACGCTGCGCCGAAACCCCGGGCTCTACAAGGGCTTTCTCAGCCTCGGCGGATATTTGCTCGGTGACGGCTGCCTGCCGGCCCGCGAGCGCGAGATCGTGATTTTGCGGACCGGCTGGCGATGCGGTTGCGAGTACGAATTCGGTCAGCACACCCGGATCGGCGCAGCCGCCGGACTGTCGCCCGAGGAGATCGGCCGGCTGGCGAGCGAGAGCCACGGCGGCTGGGCCGACGATGACGCGACATTGCTGGCAGCGGTGGACGAGATGTGTGGCGACACCTCCATCTCCGGCCCGACCTGGCAGCGGTTGACGACCAGGTGGAACGAGCCGGCACTGCTGGAGCTGCTGGTGCTGATCGGCTTCTACCGGCTGGTGTCCGGCCTGCTCAACGGCGTCGGTGTGGCGCTCGAGGCCGACGCAGCGGGCTGGCCACCGGAGGTGACATCGCTGCGGCGGGCCCCCAGAGATCCGCAACCGTGAGTACGACGACCGGCGCGACCGGTCGGCTCGCCGGCCGACGGTTGCTGGTCATCGGCGGCGGGTCGATGCGCAGCGACGACCCCGACGCCCCGCCGGGCAACGGGCGGGCGGTGTGCGTGCTGGCCGCGCGCGAAGGCGCGGCCGTCGCGCTGACCGACGTCGTGCCCGAAGCCGCCGACGCCACGGCGGACCTGGTCCGCGGGGTGGGCGGCACCGTCCATGCCTTGACCGCCGACGCCGCCGATCCACAAGCGTGCGCCGACGCGGTCCGGTGGGCGCACGAGCAACTGGGCGGCCTCGACGCGTTGGTGCTCAACGTCGGCATCGGCAGCGGCCGGGGGCTCGCCGAGACGTCGGTCGCCGACTGGGATCGGGTGATGGCGATCAACGTCCGATCGCACTTCCTCACGTTGCAGTCAGCGCTCCCATTGCTCAGCGAGGGGTCATCGACGGTGCTGATCTCCTCGGTCGCCGGGCTGCGCCCGGGCAGCGGGATCCCGGCGTACGACACCTCGAAGGCGGCGCAGCTCGGGCTGATGCGGCATGCCGCTCGCGAACTGGCGCGGACCGGCGGCCGGTGCAACGTCGTGGCACCGGGCCTGATCGACACGCCGCTTGGCCGGCTGGCGACCGCAGGCCGGCCCGGGCGCGCCCGCACCCCCGTCCCGCTCGGTCGGCAGGGCCGCCCGGAGGAAGTGGCCGAGGTGGTCGCCTTCCTGCTCTCCGATGCGGCGAGCTACGTCACCGGCCAGGTGATCGCCGTCGACGGCGGCCTGTCCTCACTGCTCTGAAGGAGGCCGGTATGGGGTGGTGGGAGGATCGCAGCGCACTGCGTGAGACGGTCGCCGTCGTCACCGGCGGCGCAGGCGGTCTGGGAGCAGCGATCGTCCTCGACCTGGCAGCGAACGGCGTCCGCACTGCGGTCATCGATGTGGACGCCGATGCCGCGGAAAGACTCGCCAGCCGGTTGCGGGCCGACGGCCACGACGCCATCGTCCAATCCGGCGATGCGCGTGACGCTGCAGCCCTCGGCGAACTGTTCCGAGTGGTCGACGACCGCTGGGGTCGGCTGGACACACTCGTCAACGTCGTCGGCGGGACCTTCCACGCCGCGTTCGTGGACACCAGTGCCAAGGGTTGGGATGCGGTGATCCGCGCCAACCTCGGCACCGTGCTGCACAGTTGCGCTCTCGCGGTTCCGCGGATGCGCCGATCCGGTGGCGGCAGCATCGTCAACGTCACCACGATCGAGGCACACCGGGCCGCGCCCGGTTATGCCGTCTACGCCGCGGCAAAGGCGGCGGTCGAGCAGTTCGGGCGGACACTGGCTGTCGAGGAGGCACCGCACGGGATCAGAGTCAACAACGTGGCGCCCGACTATGTGCCGACGCCGAACCTTGAGCGGATCTCGGCCGGACAGTCATCGCTGGAGACCGAAGTCGGCGTCCGGACCGGCATCCCGATGGGTCGGGCGGGCCGCGTCACCGACGTGTCGAACTGCGTCGTGTTCCTGGCCTCGGCACTGTCGGCGTACGTAACCGGCACGACGCTGCACCCGGACGGCGGCACGTATGCGTCGTCCGGCTGGCTCAACTGGCCGGGCAGCGGCTGGGGCAACAACGTGCCGATACACCTGGTACCGGTGCTCGAGGCGTCGTCAGATGGAACTGATCCAGCCGGTTAGCTGACTGTTAGCTGACGACCGGCACCGCCGGGCCGCGGTAGTCGCTGCGCTCGGCCAGCTCGGCGGCCTCGACCATCAGGTCGGCGACGATCGGGCCGAACGCTTCGGTTGGCGATCCTGGTGTGGCGCGCTGGAAGCCCTGCTCGAGCACGATCGCGAGCTTCCACTTCGCAAGCACGCAGTAGTAGTCGATGTCGTCGACTTGGCGCCCGGCGGTCGCGACGAAGCGCTCGAGCATCTCCGTACGGCTCGGCATCCCGGTCATGTCGACGTAGCTGATTACCTGCGGCTGGTCGGGATCGTCCGGCCAGCCGTGGATCACCCAGGCCAGGTCGAGCTTCGGATCGCCGACGGTTCCCATCTCCCAGTCGACGATCGCGGCCAGCCGGGCCGGGCTGCCGTGCCGGTACATCACGTTGGCGAACTGGTAGTCGCCGTGCATGATCCCCGGCACGAAGTCGAGCGGCCGGCGTTCGCGCAACCAGTCGGCAGCGACGTCGAAGCCGGGCAGCTCGCGCCCTTTGATCCGGTCGAAGAACGCGGTCCAACGGTCGACCTGCCGATCGTGGAAGCCGTTCGGCCGGCCGAGGTCGGCGAGACCGCGGGCGCGCCAGTCGACCTGCGACATCGCGGCGATGCCCTCGATCAGCTCGAACGCCAGGCCACGCCGCGATTCGAGATCGACGTCATAAGGCGCGGGCCAGCGGCGGTCGGTCAGGCCCATCGGCGACCAGCCGTCGACGAACCCCATCAGGTAGAAGGTGCGCCCGGCGACTGACCGATCGGTGCACAGCGCGATCGCCTCGGCGTGCGGCACCGGCGTCCCGCCGAACGCCTCGTGGATGCGCCACTCGCGCACGATTCCGTCGTCTCGTTGCGGCGGCGCGCTCGGTGGTGGGATCCGCATCGCCCAGTGCAGGTCGCCACGCCGCAGCTCGTAGATCAGGTTCTGCGAGCCACCGGAGATAAACCGGTGCTCGAGCGGCGCGCCGACGCCGAGACCGCGGGAATCCAGCCAGCCGGTGAGGCGGTCGGTGTCCAGCTCACCGCCCGCGATCGGTGCCGCCGTCACGCGTCGTCTGGTCGGTCGTCGAGGTACGCCGCATACTTCGCCCGGGCCGCCTCCCGGCGCTTCGGCAGGTACTCACTCGGCCACAGGTCATCGATCGGCTTGTAGTCGCGCAGCACCTGGCGGGCGACGGTGACCTTGTGCACCTCGGTCGGACCGTCCGCGATTCCCATCACCGCGGCGCCGAGCATCATCCGCGAGAACGGCATGTCGCTGCTGGTTCCGAGCGCGCCGTGCACCTGTAGCGCCCGCAGCGTGATGTCGTGGTAGACGGCCGGCATCAGCACCTTGATCGCCGCGATGTCCTTGCGCACCTTCTGGTAGTCGTCGTACTTGTCGATCGCCCATGCGGTGTAGAGGACGTACAACCGGAACTGCTTGAGCTGGGCGTATGAGTCCGCGATATAGCCCTGCACGAACTGCTTCTTGGCGAGCACGTCGCCCTGCGTGCGGCGACTGAGCGCGCGTTCGCACATCATGTCGAGCGCGTGCTGCGCCTGGCCGATGGTGCGCATCGCGTGGTGGATGCGGCCGCCGCCCAGCCGGGTCTGGGCAATCACGAACGCCTGGCCCTCGCCGCCGAGCACGGCCGAGGCGGGCACTCGCACGTCTTCGTAGTGGATCAGCGCGTGCTGCCCCTCGGACTCGAAGCCGAGGCCGGCATTGTGCACGATGTTGATGCCCGGGGTGTAGGCCGGCACCAGGAACATCGACATCCCCTGGTAGGCGCTGACATCCGGGTTCGTCACCGCCATCACGATGAAGAATGCCGCAGTGCGAGCGTTGGATGAGAAGTACTTCCAGCCGTTGATCACCCACTCGTCGCCGTCCTTGACCGCCCGGGTGGTGAACTGCGTCGGGTCCGAGCCGCCCTCCGGCTCGGTCATCGAGTAGCAGGAGAACAGCTCGCCATCGAGCAGCGGCTGCAGGTATTGCGCCTTCTGCTCGTCGGTGCCGTACTGCGCGATGATCTCCGCGTTGCCGGTGTCGGGCGCCTGGCAGCCGAACACGATCGGCGCCCACATCGAGCGGCCGAGGAGCTCGTTGAGCAGGCTCAGCTTCAGCTGGCCGTGGCCCTGCCCGCCGAGTTCCGGCCGCAGGTGCGTGGCCCACAGACCCTGGTGGCGGACCTGCTGCTTGAGCGGCATGACCAGCTCTCGGAGCTTGCCGGTCAGCGGCGCCCACATCTGATCCGGGAAGACGAGGTCGAGCGGCTCGACCTCCTCCCGGACGAACGCATCGGCCCAGTCCAGCTTCGCCTGGTACTCGGGCTCGGTCTCAAAGTCCCATCCCACCGGGCACCTCCCCGCTGCCGATGCGAGTCGACGCAGAATATCGAGACAATGGCGGCGATAGCGGAGGAGCTTGAGCAGTGGAACTGACCCCAGGACTGCGACTGCGCAGCCAGGTGTGCACCACCGAGGTGATCGTCGTACGTCCCCCGGCCACTGCTGTCGACCTCGGGTGCGGTGGGGCGCCGATGGTGCCGCTCGACACCGAGCCCGCGGCCGGCCAAGCGCCGGCGGCCGGCCTCGACGGCGGCAGCCAGCTCGGCAAGCGGTACACGACGGGCGACGCCGACGACCCGTTTGAACTGCTCGTGACCAAGGCCGGCGACGGGACGTTGACCGCCGACGGCGCACCGCTCGTCTTCAAGGAAGCGAAGCCCCTCCCGGCTAGCGACTGACTGGCGGCGCTGCGCCGACTCAGGTCGGCGGCTTGGGCGCCACGACGATCGATTGGATGCTCGCCCCGGCCCCGCACCGGACGACGGTGTCGACCACACGCACCAGCTCGTCGGCATCGAGCAGCGTCCCGGTGATGTAGCCGCGCTCGACCCAGATTTGGACGACTTCGGCGGCCAGCGTGGGATCCCAAGCGGCCGGGAACTCGGTCATCGACGGGCCGTCACCGCCGGCGCAGTCTCCGACCACCACCCGGGTGAACCCGACCTGCGGGTGCTCGACCCGCCACGCCTCGACGAGCTTGTCCAGCGCCGCCTTGGTCACGACATACGCACCGAGGCCGGGCCACGGCACCGTCAGCGACGCGCTGATCGACGACAGGTACGCCGCCACACCGCGGGTCTCGGTGAGATAAGGCAGCGCGGCGGCTGTGAACAGGGCGGCTCCCATCACGTTGGTGTCGAAGGCCTGGCGCCACGTCGGCGGGTCGACGTCGGCGAGTCTCGCCAGCGGACCGACGCCAGGGGTATAGACGATCGCGTCGATGCCACCCAGCCCCCGGGCGGCCTCCTCGACCGCCTCGCGGCACGACGCGGGGTCGGTCACGTCGCAGCGGATCGCCAGCGTTCCCGGCCCGGCTTCCTTCGCGGCGTCGACCAGCCGGTCATGACGGCGGGCCAGCAGTGCCACGTCGGCGCCCCGCTGGGCCAGCCCGACCCCGATGCACCTACCGAGGCCGCTCGATGCGCCCACCACGAGCGCCCGAAGCTTCTCACTCACTGTCGTCGCCGTTCGGCGCGAGACCGGCTACATCCGGCCCATCAGGAACTTCACAATGTCGGTGGCGGCCGGGAACTCACCGGTCAGCCCCGCGCTGAAGTAGCCGGCGTCGGTGATCATCGTGATGCCGTTGATCGCCGAAGCGGCCGCGCTGCACAGAAAGACCAGCGGATAGGCCTGCTCCAGCGGCGTCGCAGCTTCGACGCCGACGTCGCCGCGGTAGTCGGCGCCGAAGCCGAGCCACATGTCGCGGTTCGCCTGTGCCAGCGGCGTGTCCGTCGGGCCCGGGCAGATCGCGTTGATCCGGATCCCTTCCTTCAGGAACGTCATGGCCTCGCGAGCGACGTACGCGCAGATCGCCTGCTTGGTGAACATGTAGTGGGCACAGCCGTGGTCGGCGACCCACTTGGCGGCGGTGTCGAAGTCGGGAGTGTCGAGGAACTCGTTCAACGTCTCGAGCTCCTTCTCCCAGCCCAGGCCGGCGGCGGAGGAGATGAAGCCGATCGCGGCCCCACGCCCGAGCTTTCCGTTGGCGCGGAGCTGCTCGATCAGGTGGCGGTGCCCGATGAAGTTGATCTTTTCGATGTTCGGCGTCCCGTCGGCCACACCGGCGCAAGCGAACAGCGCGTCGACCGGCCCCCCGAGCTCGCCGACGGCGGCGTCGATGCTGGCCTGCTCACCGAGGTTGACGTGGATCGCCTTCACGCCGGCGAGCGCGACGTCGGCGAAGTCCATGACTTCGACCTCGGCGCCGGCGTCAACCAGCAGCTCGGCGGCGGCGGCACCCATGCCCGTGGCACCGCCGACGACCAGCGCTCGCTTGCCGTCGTACCGGAACGCATCGAACAGCCCCATGTCCACTCCACGGTGCGCAAGGTTTGACGTCGGCATCGACATCAAGCAGATCCGTAACGTACTACCGTCGGGTGGCTTGCGGGAGGTGCAATGACCCAGCCAACCGGCGGGTTCCGTGACCGTTTCGATTATCGAGTCGAACTGCTCGCGCGACGCAACTCGTGCGTAGCTCGAACCGACAGCGGTCAGTTGCTCGCCCGCACCGAACGACCGCTCGTAGTGGACGAGCAGGACCACGGACTCGTCATCTACTTCCCAGAGACAGACGTTGACCTGACGGCCCTCGTGGCCATCGATCTCGTCACGACCTGCCCGTACAAGGGTCAGGCGACGCACTGGCGCTTGACGGGCGGGACCGATCCGGTCGCCTGGACGTACCGCCAACCGCACCCAGAGGTCGCCAGGTTGGCCGGGTACATCGCCTTCTATCAAGATCGAGTCAGGGTAGAGATCGGTGCCGTGGGGGGCGGGCGATGATGGGACAGCAGCCGATCCCGCCGACCGACCCCGACGTACGACGCGAGATCGTCGACGGGGTCCGCCGTTTCGTCGCGCGCGAGGTCCTGCCGCATGTCGCCGACCTCGAACACGCCGACGAGTACCCCGTGGACATCGTCCGGCAAATGCAGGCGATGGGTTTGTTCGGCGTCACCATCCCGGAGGCGTACGGCGGCCTCGGCCTCGACCTGCCGACCTACGTCGGCGTCGTCGAGCAGCTCGCCTACGGCTGGATGAGCCTGACCGGGATCATCAACACCCACACGATGGCCGCGCTGCTGCTGATGCAGCACGGCACCGAGGAGCAGCGGCAGCGGCTGTTGCCCGCCATGGCCGCCGGCGAGCGCCGCGGGGCCCTCTCGCTCTCGGAGCCGGACGCCGGCAGCGACACCCGCAGTCTCAGTTGCCGAGCCATGCGCGACGGCGACGAATACGTCATCAACGGCACCAAGGCATGGGTCACGAACGGCGAGCGCGCCTCGATCGTCGCGTTGGCAGCTCGCGCCGACGAGGGCATCAGCGCGTTCATCGTCGAGAAGGAGCCGGGCACGAAGTTCCAGGGAATCACCGTCAGCCGCCACGTCAGCAAGCTCGGCTACCGGGGCGTGGAGACGGTCGAGATGTCGTACGCCGACCACCGGATCCCCGCCAGCAACCTGCTCGGCGAACCCGGCCGCGGGCTGCCAGCGATCCTCAGCGCGCTCGAAGTCGGCCGGATCAACATTGCCGCTCGCGCGATCGGAGTCGCCCAGGCCGCCTTCGACGCGGCGCTCAGTTATGCGCAGCTGCGGACGACGTTCGGGAAGCCGATTGCCGAGCACCAGGCGATTCAGCTGAAGCTGGCGGACATGGCGACCAAACTCGAGGCCGCCAAGCTGCTGACGCACAGCGCGGCGGAGCGCAAAGCCACCGGGCAGCGCTGCGACGTCGAGGCGGGGATGGCCAAGCTCTTCGCCAGCGAAACGGCCTTCGAGCTCGCCACCGAGGCAATGCGTATCCATGGCGGCGTGGGCTACACCACCGAGCTACCACTCGAGCGCTACTACCGCGACGCGCCGCTGATGATGATCGGTGAGGGCACCAACGAGATCCAGCGGCTAGTGATCGCCCGTGGCCTGCTGGCGCGCGCCGGCGGCAATTAAGAATTCGCGAGCGCGGTCAGGCGGCGGGCTCGGCGAGCGTCTTCCGCTCGAGGAACTCCTCTAGACCGGCGGCGCCCATCTCGCGGCCGATGCCGGACTGCTTGTAGCCACCGAACGGCGCGTCGGCGCCGTAGTAGACGCCGCCGTTGACGCTGACCGTCCCGGCCTTGATCCGCCGTGCAAAGGCGAGCGCCCGGTCGCGGTCCGCGCTCAGCACGCCGCCGGACAGGCCGAAGATCGAGTTGTTGGCCACCCGGGCGGCGTCGTCGTCGCCGTCGTGCGGGAGCACCACCAGCACCGGCCCGAACAGCTCCTCCTGGGCAACCGCCGCATTCTCGTCGACGTTCACCAGGATCGTCGGCTCGTAGTAGAAGCCGCGGTCGAACTGCTCGGGGATTCGCCCGCCGATGACGGCCTTCGCGCCGTCCGCGATCGCGCGGTCGACGTAGCCCGCGACCTTCTCCCGTTGCCGCGCGCTGATCAGTGGCCCCATCAGGTTGGCCGGATCGGCCGGGTCGCCGTACGGGATGCTTGCCATGACGTTCTGTGCAATCTCCACCACCTCGTCCATGCGGTCGCGCGGCACGACGAGTCGCGACGTGATCGCACACCCCTGCCCGGCATGCGAGGTCGCGGCAAAGCCGCAGAACGCCGCAGCCATGTTCGGGTCGCCGTCGTCGAGCATGACCAGGGCCGACTTGCCGCCGAGCTCGAGAAACACCCGCTTCACGGTCGCGCTCGCGGCCGCCATGATCTGCCGGCCCACCGGCGTCGAGCCGGTGAATGAGATCAGGTCGATGTCCGGGTGGGTCGTGAGCCGCTCCCCGACGGCAACCTCGGGCGACGTGATGACGTTGACCACGCCCGCCGGAATGTCGGTGTGCTCGGCGATCAAGTGACCGAGCGCCAGCGCGCTCCAGGGCGTGTCCGGTGCGCCCTTGAGCACCACGGTGCAGCCGGCCGCCAGCGCAGGCGCCAGCTTCGCCAGCGCCAACTGGATCGGATAGTTGTACGCCGTGATCGCGCTGACGACGCCGGCCGGCTCCTTCTCGATCCACCGGTGGTGACGGCCGGCGAACGAGTCCAGCTCGCCCAGGTCTTCCGTGAACTCGTAGCCCTCGAGCAGATTGGCGTACCAGTCGAGAAAGCCGGCCGGACTGTCGAGCTGTGGACCCCTCGTCGTGGTGACCGGCGCGCCGACTTCGTTAACCAGGATCTGGCGGACGTCCTCGAGGTGCTCCTGCATCGCTTGATGGAACTGACGCAAGCAGTGCAGCCGAAGGTCACGGTCGCGCGCCCAGTCGGTTTGCTCGAATGCCCGGCGCGCCGCCGCGATCGCCCGATCGGTGTCGGCGACCGACGCGGCTGCTGCGGTCCCGAGCACCTCTTCGGTCGACGGCGAGATGGTCTCGTAGGTCGCGCCGTTCTCAGCTGTGACCAGTTCGCCGTCGACCAGCAACCGGTCCTCATGCCAGATAGCCACGCCAGCCTGCCTCGATCTTCGATGGTTGAATACGTGCTTACCGTATCCAGGAGCGGGCGTCTCCGATAGCCGCTCTGCATCACCGCGCGAAGGGGCGCCCGCGTGAACGACGTACTCGCCGGCATCCGCGTCGTGGAGGTGGCCAGCTGGACCTTCGTGCCGATCTCCGGGGCCGTCCTGTCGGAGTGGGGGGCCGATGTCATCAAGGTCGAAAACCCGACGACCGGGGACCCGCAGCGCGGCCTGGTCACCTCCGGTCTCACCCCGGCGGCCGCTGGGGTCAACTTCATGTTCGAGGTGCCCAATCGGGGCAAGCGCTCGGTCGGCCTGAACCTCGCCCACGACGACGGTCGCGAGCTGCTCTACCGGCTGGTCGAGCAGGCTGACGTCTTCGTCACCAACTACCTGCCGCAGGTCCGGTCGCGGCTGCGGATCGACGTCGAGCACATCCGGGCCCGAAACCCCAAGATCATTTATGTCCGCGGGCACGGCCAGGGCAGCAAGGGCGACGGCGCGGAACGCGGCGGCTTCGACGGGGCGTCGTACTGGGCGCGCGCGGGTCTGGCCCACACGTTCACGCAGCGAGGGGCGGAGTGGCCGGCCGACCAGCGGCCGGCGTTCGGCGACGTGCTCGGCGGCCTGACCATCGCCGGCGGCATCGCCGCGGCATTGCTGGGCCGGGAACGCACCGGGGAGCCGTCGACGGTCGACGTGTCGCTGCTCGGCATGGGGCTGTGGAGCCTCGGCCCGGACGTCACGATGGCCAAGCTGTTCGAGGGCATCGACATGCCGTCGTTCGATCGCGACTCGAGCCCCAACCCGCTGGTCGGCACCTACCCGACCAAGGACGGCCGGTTCATCACCCTGATCCTGTTGCAGCCCGATCGCTACTGGCCCGACCTCGCGAACCATCTCGACCGGCCGGACCTGATCGACGACCCGCGGTTCAAGGACGCCGCCGCGCGGTTCGAGAACCGTCGCGAAGTGATCCAGATCCTGCGCGAGATCTTCCGGGACCGGACGTACGCCGAGTGGTGCGAGCGACTGCAAACCCTGGAAGGGGTGTGGGCGCCGCAGCAGACCACGCTGGAGGTCCACAACGACCCGCAGGTGATCGCCAACGGCTACCTCGAACCGATCACGACTGCGGGCGGTACGACGTTCACCCTGCCCGCGAACCCGGTGCAGTTCGACGAGACGCCGCCCGCCGTGCGCTGCGCTCCGGAGCACGGCGAGCACACCGACGAGGTGCTGGCCGAGATCGGGCTCAGCTCTGACGAGATCATCGCCCACAAGATCTCCGGTGCCGTGCTCTAGCGCTGCCGCGAGCGCACCCCGGTGGGTCTCGGTCCGCCGGCTCGCAACCTCGCCGGTGCGGACGGAGCTGTCGGCGACCGGCGTGCCCTGCAATCCCGTCATCTTCGTCGCCCTCGACGAGGCTGACCGGCTGACCGAGGGCGACCGGCGGCGGCTCGCCGAGTCGGCCGCCGCGAGCGATGTCGCGTTGGTCGGTGTCGGTTCCGACCGGCCGGGAGCGGCGCTCCAGCCGCTGCTCGATGCGCTGGCGGTGACGCTGGTCGACACCGCAGATCCGGATTTGCCGTGCCAGTGCGTCGGCGTGGCGGACCTGCCGGAAGCCGTGACGGCGATTGCCGACCGGGCCAGCGCAGCCCCCCGTGCGTCGTTGGTGCTCGCACGGTTGCTGCGACTGACCGATGCGCTTGACGTCGCCGATGGCCTGATCGCGGAGTCGCTGGCCTACTCGACGCTGCTGGCGGGCCCGGAGTTTGCCGAGTGGCGACGGGCGCATCCACGGCGCGAGGATCCCGGCCCGACGGCACCCGCGGTCATCACACGCCGCGACGGTGACCGGCTCGACGTCGTGCTCGACCGGCCGGAGCGACGCAACGCCTACGGCAAGTGGATGCGCGACGCGCTGGTCGGGGCGCTCGAGCTCGCGCAGGCCGATGAGACGATCCGCGCGGTGGAGATCAGCGGCGCCGGCGCGGACTTCTGCAGCGGCGGCGACCTCGACGAGTTCGGTACGACGCCGGACGTCGCCACGGCACACGCCATCCGCACGACCAGGCACGCCGGACGGCTGCTGCACCAGCTCGCGTCCCGGGTCACGGTCCGCGTGCACGGCGCGTGCGTCGGCGCCGGCATCGAGCTACCCGGCTTTGCCGGCCGCATCGAGGCCGCGCCGGACGCGTGGTTTCGGCTGCCCGAGCTCGAGCTCGGCCTGGTGCCCGGCGCCGGCGGCACCGTCAGCCTGCCGCGGCGGATCGGTCGATGGCGCACCGCCTGGATGGCGCTGTCCGGCAGCCGTGTCGACGTCGACACCGCACGTGGTTGGCAACTCGTCGACGCGGTGCACGAATGACCGGCCCGCTCGCCGGTCGGGTTTTCGACGTACCTGCCAACGGGGTGAGCGGCGACCACGCCGCGGCGACGTTGATCGACTTCGGCGCCGAGGTACGGCGACACCCGGCACGGCCGGGTACGACGGCGCTGGCGGACTGGGCCGGAAGCGGCGTGCTGTGGTTGACCGGCCCGGCCGACGCTCCTCCGATCGTCGGCGCCGGCGCGCCCGCATCGGCGACCCGCGGGGCGCTGCTGGCCGTCGACCAGCTGGCCCGCCGTCGCCTCGGTCACGGTGTCGCTTTGCCGGATCCCCGACTACTGGGCGAGCGAGCCGCCCTGGCCGCTCGCCGTCGCAACGCGCCCTGGTCGGTCGGTGGCAGCTTTCGTGCGATCGCGTGCGCGGCCGGATGGGTGGGCGTCAGCCTCGCCCGGCCGAGCGATCTGGCGGCGCTGCCGGCCGCGCTCGAGCGCCGCGAGATCGACGACCCATGGCACGAGCTGTCGGCGTGGGCCGCCGGTCAAGCGGCGCCGGACGTCGCCGAACGGCTGCAACTACTGGGAATCGCGGCCGCCGTCGTCGCTGCCGACCCGGGCTACCCGGTCGACGACCAGGCGCGGCATCGCAACCGGCCGGTCCGATGGACCCATCCTGCCAACCGTCATCGAGCCTCGGTCGGCCGCCCGCCGCTTGTCGTCGACCTCACGTCGCTGTGGGCCGGGCCGCTCTGCGGGTCGCTGCTCGCGGCCGCCGGCGCGACGGTCATCAAGGTGGAGAGCGCGACCCGGCCGGACGGCGCGCGGGTCGGCGATCCTGCACTGTTCGATCGACTGCATCGCGGGCAGCGACTAGTGAGCCTGGACTTCACGACCACAGCCGGCCGGGACGCGCTCCGCCGGCTGATCGAGTCCGCCGACCTGGTCCTCGAGGCGTCGAGGCCCCGGGCGATGCAGCAGCTCGGTGTCGATCCGACGGCCGTCGTCGACGGCGGCACCAGCTGGCTCAGCATCACGGCGTACGGCCGCAGCGGACCGTGGTCCAACCGGATCGGCTTCGGCGACGACGTCGCGGCCGCGGCCGGGTTGGTGGCGTGGACCGACGCCGGCCCCGTCCCGGTGGGTGACGCGATCGCGGATCCGCTCGCCGGTGTGCACGCGGCCGCCGTCGCTGCGGCCGTCCTGATGGACCCCGACCACGCCTGGCTCGCCGACGTCTCGATGCGCGACGTCGCGGCCGCCGCCGCGCGACTGCCCTGTGAACCCGCGGCCGTCGTCGCGGCGGACCAGGGCTGGGAGGTCGTGGTCGACGGCGCGCGGATTCCGGTCAGCCCAGCCGCCGCTACCCGCGATGGGATCGGTGCGCGGTGAACCTGCTCATCACCCGGGCGGAGATCGCCGGCCGCCGTAACGATGTCCGCCTCGCCGGCCAGCACGTTGTTGAGATCGGACCCCGGCTGCGACCGGCGCCGCACGAGGAGACCGTCGACGCCGAAGGTGGGGCGCTGCTTCCCGGGCTGCACGACCACCACCTCCATCTGCTCGCCTTGGCGGCAGCGGACCGCAGCGTCGACCTGTCACTGGTTGACACCAGGTCGAACCGCGTCGATGCCGTGCTCCACGACCACGATCGACGGTTGCCGCGTGGTGCCTGGCTTCGGGTGATCGGCTACCACGAGCGCATCGCCGGGCCGCTCGACCGCGCCGCGCTCGACCGGCTGCTGCCCGACCGGCCGCTGCGGGTGCAGCACCGAAGCGGCGGCTTGTGGTCGCTCAACTCGGCCGGGCTCGCCCGGCTCGGGATCTGCGACGACACGGAGGATCCGGCGGTCGAGCGCGACCCGGCCGGGCGGGTCACCGGACGCCTGTGGCGCGGTGACCATCTCCTCCGCGCCGACGCGCCAACGCTGCCGGACCTCGCACCGGTCAGCGAACAACTTGCGGCGCACGGCATCACCGGCGTCACCGACGCGACGCCGGACCTCGACACCCGCGCGCTCGCCCACCTGACCGACGCCGTCCGCACCGCCCGGCTGCGGCAGCGACTCCACCTGCTCGGCGCGCCCCTCGATGCCGAGGCACCGCCGGTCGAGGGCGTCAGCGTCGGCCCCTACAAGATTGTCGTCGACAACCACGAGCTGCCGCCGTACGACGGCCTGCTGAGCCAGGTACGCCGGGCCCGCAGCGCGGGCCGTGCCGTCGCGCTGCATTGCGTGACGCTCGAAGCCCTCGCGCTGATCCTGGCGGTGCTCGAGGAGGCGGGGCGGTGGCCCGGTGACCGGATCGAGCACGCCGCCGTCGCGCCGCCGCTGCTGCTTGAGCGACTCGCCTCGCTTCGCGTCGCGGTGGTCACCCAGCCGGGCTTCGTGGCCGAGCGCGGCGACGACTACCTGCGCGACGTGGCGATCGCCGACCAACCGTTCCTCTATCCCTATGCATCCGCCCTCGCGGCCGGCGTGCGGGTTGCGCCGGCGAGTGATGCGCCGTACGCATCGGTCGATCCGTGGCGCACGATCCGCGCCGCGGCCGGCCGGCAAAGCACCGACGGCACGGTGCTCGGGCCGGGCGAACGAGTCCCGGCCGGGCAGGCGCTCGCCGGCTACCTCAGCGCCGCGGACGATCCGGGCGGCAAGCCCCGAACCGTCGCCCTGGGCACGGCCGCCGACCTGTGCCTTCTGCAGGTGCCACTGCGCGAAGCCCTCCGACGCCCAGACACCTCACACGTCCGGATGACGCTCGCCGGCGGCGAGCCGGTCTGGCGACGCGACTAACGGTTGCTGGGCACCGAAAGGTCCAGTGCCTTGGCGGCGTGCCTACCGACGTTCGTGGCGTTGGTCGATCGGATCGAGACGTCGTGTCCGGCCGCCTTCAGTCGCAGCGCACCGACCGTGCAGTTCTCCCGGCCGCCGAGGACGCTGAACGGATCGAAGCTGAAGTGCTTCATCGCGTTGCCGTGGGTGATCCGGTCGACATCCGCGTCGGAGACGCCGAGCAGGTTCTCGGCGATCGTCTCGGGCGCGAACGGCCAGGTCGAGTCCGAGTGCGGGTAGTCGCACTCCCACATCACGTGGTCGAGGTTCAGGAACTCGCGGCTCGCGATGCCGAACCGGTCATCGATGAAGCAGGTGAGGATCCGGTCGTTGAACACCTGACTCGGCAACCGGTCGCCGAAGTCCTGCCCGGTCCAGGCGCGGTGCCGCCGGTAGTTGTAGTCAATCCGCTCGAGGAAGTAGGGGATCCAGCCGATGCCGCCCTCGGACAACGCGATCTTCAAATCCGGGAACTTGCGGAGCACCGGTGACCAGACCAGGTCGGTGGCCGCTTGCACGATGTTGATCGGCGTCAAAGTGATCAGGCAGTCGATCGGCGCATCCGGTGACGTGATGACGAGTTGCGACGACGACCCGATGTGCAGGCACACCACGACGTTGTCGTCGCTGCAGGCCTGCCAGAACGGGTCCCAGTGGTCGGAGTGGAAGCTCGGCCAGCCGAGCTTTGACGGGTTCTCCGAGAAGGTCACCGCGTGGGCGCCCTTCGCCGCCGTCCGGCGTACCTCGGCGGCGAGTACCTGCGGGTCCCAGATCGCGGGCAGCGAGCACGGGATGAAGCGGCCGGGGTGGGTGCCGCACCACTCGTCGATGTGCCAGTCGTTGTATGCCTGCACCATCGCTAACGCGACGTCCTTGTCCTCGGTGCGGGCGAACAGCTGGCCGCAGAACTGCGGGAACGACGGGAAGCAGAGCGAGCCGAGGACGCCGTTCGCGTCCATGTCCTTGACCCGTTCGTCGATGTCGTAACAACCGGCGCGCAGCTCGTCGAGCGAGGTCGGCTCCATGCCGTACTCCTCCGGCGGGCGACCGGCCACGGCGTTCAGCGCGACGTTGCTG
>DASZPL010000087.1:0-14924 GCA_035550315.1 Mycobacteriales bacterium
GCGCGGCCTCCGCCGGCTCGACGAACTCCCGGACGACGCGCGTCGCGCTCCCGGCGTGAGACCGGAACAGCCCCGCCCCGCGACGGCCGAGCGTTCGCAGGGTCGGTGGCGCGGAGGCGACATCGAGGAACCACCGCATCCGCGGCGTCCACTCCTCGATGAAGCTGCGGTAGGCGGCCGCGTCCTCGGCGCCGCACGTCTCCTCGATCGACGCGCACGTCGCGTCGAGCCGGCCGGAGAAGCGCAGCGGACCGTCCGGATGTGGCAGGACCGCCCACGGCTCGACGTCGTCGTAGACCAAGCCGACGCCGGCGAGGTCGAGCTCCTCGACGATGCCGGTGTGGCGGACCATGACGTGGATGCTCGAGCCGCGGTCGACCCGTACGCCGGGCCATCGTTCGACGGTCGACACCGCGCCGCCGACGATGCGGTCGCGTTCGACGACCTCGACGTCGTACCCGGCCTTCGCGAGGTAGCACGCCGCCACCAGCCCGTTGTGGCCCGCGCCGACCACGACCACGTCTCGTTTCAGGGTGCCGTCTCCACCGCGGTCAAAGCGTGACGCCCATGATCGCGTACGCCTCGGCGCTGCCGGGGAAGTGAAAGCCGCACAGCAGGTCGGCGAAGCCGAATGACCGGTACAGCTCGCGTGCCGGGGTCTGCGCGTCCGGAGTCGACAGCACCGCACGCTGAGCACGGGTCTGCTCGAGGACGTCGGCGAGGAGTTTGCGGCCGATGCCGGCGTTCTGATGGCCGGGTTCCACGTGCAGCTCGGCAAGTTCGAAGCTGTCCCGCAGCCAACGCCGGGCTTCGTCGCGGCCGAGGGCAAGGGCCACGGTGTCGTGCCACCACTGACCGCGCGCGCCGAGGTAGCCGTAGCCGAACCCGACGAGCTCGCCGGCCAGCACGTCGTCAGTGTCCTCGGCGACGCCGTCGAAGGCCGCGGTACAGGCGAACCCGGGATAGCCGGCGTGCTCGGCGAGGATCTCGCGCCGCTGGACGACGATCTCCGGCGAGCGGCGCATCGCCGCGCCGTAGACCGCGGCCGCCTGGCCCGCGACGGCACGGAACTGTCCGCCGTCGAGCCGGCGCAGCCGGATCACGACGCGGCAGCGACGTCGGCAGGCGTGCCGCCCGAGACCCGGACGAGCTCGGCGTAGGTGGTGGGGAAGACGGCGTGCGGCGTACCGGCGGCTGCCCAGATCACGGCGAAGTCCGCCAAGTGCGTGTCGACGACCGTGGTGAGCGCTGCCGGGTGGCCCACCGGAGCGACCCCGCCGATCGGGAAGCCGGTCGCTTCGCGCACCAGGTCGGCGTCGGCTCGCTTGACCTTCGCGGTGCCGAGGACCGTCGCGACCTTGGCGGTGTCCACCTGGTGATCGCCGCTGGCGAGGACCAAAACCGGACGCTCGTCGGCGGCGAACACCAGCGACTTCACGATCGCACCGACCGGGACCTCGAGGGCGTCGGCGGCTTCAAGCGCGGTGCGGGTCGAGTCCGCGAGCTCTCGGATCCCGTCGGCTGCCGCATCGGCATCGGCCGCGCGCAACGCGGCGGCAACTCGCTCGGCGTTTGCATGCATCTGCGGACGCTAACGCACGCAGTGTCGCCCTTGACGGCGACCGAGTTCGAACGTATGTTCGATACGAGATCGCTCAGGAGGTGACGCGATGACCCACGGGGTGTTGGAACGTCCGACCGGACGCCGGCCTGCGGATGCAGTCTCGCCCGGGCGGACGACACTTCCGGCCTCGGCGCTGCGACTGGTCATGGCCGCGCGGCGGGCGCTCGGCGAGGCCGAGCAAGCGACCGACCTCGGCGAGCGGTACGCCGCGGCGCATCTGGCAGCGCTTCGGGCGGCAGCGGCAGTGCTCGCGGCGCAGGCGCGGCCGGATGCTGAGCACCCGATGCGGCGAGGCCGTCCGACGAGCGTGTGGACCCTGCTCGACCGCATCGCCCCGGAGCTCGGCGAGTGGGCCGCCTACTTCGCGGCGGGTGCCGACCGCCGGATCGCGGCGCAAGCCGGCCTTCGGGGCGCCGTCACCGCCAGGCAGGCTGACGACCTGATGCGCGACGCGGGCTTGTTCGTCGACCTGGTCGCCGCCCGACTCGGAATGCCGGCGGAGGGCCAGGCGATGCTTCCGCTCGGCTTGTCCGCGGCGTATCCCGTAGGCCACAGCGCCTAACCTTTGCGGTGACCGGTTCAGCGCCGGCATCGCGGTGAGGTGGAGGACAACTGAGCCGACGCCAGCTCGAGCGTGGGGAGCGCCCGACCGATCTGCCGGGCGACGATTCGGGCTGCACGATTCTCCACGCCGACATGGACGCCTTCTACGCCAGCGTCGAGCTGCGTCGTCAGCCGCAGCTGGCGGGAAAGCCGCTCGTCGTCGGCCACCCCAGCGGCCGGGCCGTCGTGCTCGCGGCGACCTACGAAGCGCGCAAGTTCGGGATTCACAGCGCGATGCCGATGGCGCAGGCGATGCGGCGCTGCGCGGGGCTGGTCGTCGTAGCACCGGACCACGCGGCGTACAGCGAAGCGTCCAAGGCGGTCATGGCGATCTTCCGTTCCGTGACGCCCGAGGTGGAGCCGCTGGCTCTCGACGAAGCGTTCCTGGACGTGTCCGGCGCCGTCCGCAGGCTGGGGAGCCCGCGACAGATCGCGATGCAGATCAGAGCGCGAATCGCCGAGCAGGAGCAGCTGCCGTGCTCGATCGGGGTCGCCAGCACCAAGTTCGTGGCGAAGCTCGCGTCCTCTCGCGCCAAGCCGGACGGGCTGCTGGTGGTGCCGCGCGAGTCCGTGCTCGCCTTCTTGCACCCGATGCCGATCGGCGCCTTGTGGGGAGTGGGCGACAAGACCGAGGCCGCGCTGACCCAGATCGGGCTGCGCACGATCGGTGACATCGCGGCCACGCCGGTCTCGACCCTCGTCCACACCGTCGGCAAGGCTGCCGGCGCTCACCTGCACGCGCTGGCCAACGGGCAGGACTCGCGGCCGGTCGTCCCCAACGAGCCGGACCGCAGCATCGGCGCCGAGGAGACCTTCGCCCAGGACATCGACGACCACGACGGCATCCTGCGGGAGCTGCTGCGGCTCTCCGAACGCTGCGCCGAGCGCTGCCGGGCAAGCGGGCAGGTCGGGCGCACGGTCGCGATCAAGGTCCGGTTCTCCGACTTCCGGACGATCAGCCGTTCCCGAACCCTGACTGAGCCGACCGACGTCGCCCGCACCATCTACGACACCGCGGTGGCGCTCTACGACGCGCTGGAGATCGAGGGCGTCCCGCTGCGTCTGGTGGGCGTGCGCCTCGAAGGGATCGCTCGGGCGGCCGACGTCCCGGAGCAGCTCACGCTCAGCGGGGACGACGAGGAGTGGCGCGCCGCCGCGCGCGCCGTCGACCAGGTGGCGGCAAAGTTCGGCCGCGAGGCGATCCGTCCTGCGGCGCTCGTCCGCCACGACCCGCAGTGACCCGGCGCTGACCGCTCCCGCCGCCCGGTTGCCCGAGCCGGGCTCCGCGCCCTTATCCTGGAACCGTCCCAGGCGTCCGAGGAGGCGTCGTGCCGCTCTCCGATCACGAGCAGCGTCTGCTCGAGCAGATCGAGCAAGCGCTGTATGACGAAGATCCGAAGTTCGCGCGCCTGTATCAGACCACCGACGTTCGCAGTCACTACCGCAGCCGGCTGATCCGCGCCGCGATCGGTGTGGTGCTCGGCCTGGCGATCCTGCTGGCCGCGGTGATCGTCCCGCTGATCCCGCTCGGCGTCGTCGGTTTCCTCGTCATGCTCGCCAGCGCCTCCTACGGCGTGGCCTCATGGCAGCGAATGGTCGGTCAGCGGGTCGGTCGGCCGGGTGACCGGCCGCGGCTGCGCCGGCGCTCCCGTCGCAGCGCGGTGCGGTCCGCCGACGGTCGATCACTGCTGGAGCGACTCGAACAGCGGTGGCAGCGCCGCCAGGACGGCAACCGCTAGCCCAGGCGGCCGCTGAGCGCCCGGATCGTCGAGGGCGGCAGCAGCGCAGCGCGGATCCAGCGCGCCCGCGACGACTGGCGCCGCATCGCCGTCCGCAGCAGGCGCACGTCGGCGGCCAGGGACGCCGGCGCCGGAGCGGGAATCGCCGCATACCTCTGCTGTTCCTCGGCGCGGGTCAGGCGCGCCAACGCCGGCAGCACCCGAGAGTCCGCGTCCGCCGGGCGTCCGCTGCGCAGCCAACCGCTCAGCGCCGTGGCGACCTGGCGCGGCGAGGTGCCCTCGGACCACGGCGCGCCGGCGTCGATCGCGGTGTCGCGGAGCTCCGCCCATGCGGCAGGTATCGAACCGCTGCCGTGGATCAGCAGAGCGCGTCGGCGTCGTAGGACCTGTCGGATCGTCGCCGGCGTGAGCAGCGCGAGGACCACAGCGGCGCCCAGCGCGAGCAGGACAAGTGCTGCGACGCCCGGTCCGGAGGAGGAGTCGCCGGCCGTGGCGTGGCTGGTGTCCCCGCCGCCGTTGAGATGACTCGTGCCACCGCCGCTCGACAGCTTGCCCGGCGTCGGGTCGGGTTGGCTGCCGCCGGTCGTCGAACTCGGTCCGCCGTGCGTGTTCGGCGCAGCCCGGGCGTAGGACGGGGTGACGGCCTGGCCGTCGCCACGCGGCGTCGGCTCGAACGGCAGCCAGCCGTAGTCGGGGAAGTACAGCTCCGGCCACGCGTGGGCGTCGTGCGTCGTCACGAGCCAGCTGCCGTCGGCCTGCTGGGTGCCGGCGGTGAAGCCCACCGCGACGCGCGACGGGATGCCGGCCAGGCGCGCCATCACCGCCATCGAGGTGGCGAACTGTTGGCAGAACCCGGTGCGGCTGTGCAGCAGGAAGTAGCTGAGCGGATCGGCACCCGCAGGCGCGGCGGGTGGGTCCGGGTTGTAGCTGAACAGGTTGCTCGTCAGATATCGCTGGATGTCCAACGCGGCGTCGTAGCTGCTGTTGGCTCCGTTGGTGATCTGGTCGGTCAGTGTGCGCACCTGCGGGTCGATGCGGGGGTGCGCGAGGTCGTCGGCCATGGTGGCGGCGACGGTCCGCGGCTCGCGGGCGAGCTGCGAGGGGGTCGGCAGGTTCGGCGAACTGACCACTGTGTAGTGCAGGCCTTGGGTCGTGTCGCTCGCGGAGAAGGCGGTCGCGGTGGCCGGGTCGTAGCGCCAGTCGCCCGGCACCGACACCGACAGCGCCGTTGCGGGCATGGGCAGCCAGCGGAACGCGTCCTGGTCGCTGACCGTGATCGACGTGGTGACCCGCGCGGTCGACGGCGGCAGCACGCCGAGCCCGTTCGTCACGCGCGCGGTGACCGGGGCGTTGAGCGCAGACGCCGTGAACGAGCCGTCCGAGAAGTTGTCCAGCGACGTCATGCGCAGGTAGCCCGGCGCCGTCGCGGTCGAGCGATACGACAACACCGGCGCGTCGACGCTGCTCGCCAGGTCGTGGTCGACCGACACGATCGGGTCGATCGTGGTGACGCTGCCGCCGCCTTCCCCCGATCCGCCGTGACCGTGGCCGTGGAAGCCGGTGTGGACGCCGGGGATGACCAGCGGCACGACCACGCTCAGCCCGATGGCGGCGACGCCGATCCGGCCGCCGAGGGAGGCGGTCGCGGCCGGCAGGTAGTCGCCGGCGGCGCGTGCCGGCGACGGCCGGGCCGGCCTCGCCGATCCGACCGCAGTGCCCCACCGGTTGACCCGTTCGCGACTGTCGACGTAGAGCAGCAGCAGGAACCCGGCGCCGGCGACGACGAAGCTCGCGGCGTTGACGCCGTGATGGCTCGTCGCGGCAGACAGCGTGTAGAGCGCGAGTAGCGGAAGCCCGGAGAGCGCCGCACGGCGCACGGTGACCGTGAGCAGGTCGACCAGCAGCGCCACGACCGCGACCCCGATGACCGTGATCAGCTCGAGCCCGTGATGCGCGGGCACCGGCGGCGGCAGCTTGTGGATGTCGGTGAACCCGTTGCGCGCGAGCGCATCGAGCCGGCGCATCGCCGCGCCGTTCGGGATGAAGCCCGCGACCGCTTGCTGGGAGGCGAAGCGCCCGGTCACCCACAGCAGCACGACAGCTGCGGCTGCAAGCGGCTCGAACAGGGAGGGCAACGGGCTCCAGCGGACCACGGCGCAGGTGGCGCTGACCAGCACGATCGCGCCGACCACCGGCCCTACCCAGCCGTTCGAGGCGAACACGGCGGCGAGCGCAGTCGAGGCTGCCACCGACGCGACCATCGCGGCGAGCGTGAGCCGCAGCTGGCCGCTCACGGCGGCAGTCCGATCACTGAGCCACTCCGACCGGATGGTTGCGACCGGCACCCGCGGCGCGCGCGGCGAGCCCGGCCCAGACCTGCGGCAGCGTCTCCCCGCGCTTGACCTCGACGACGTGCCAGCCGGCGCCGGTGAGCATCGGGACGACTCGGGCACGGTCGGTAGCGCTGACCGACCCGGGTGTCGCCGCCCAGGTGTCGGTGTCGAGCAACAGCGCGATGCCGGTCGAACGGTTGGCGGTGCGCAGCCGCACCAGTCGCTCGGCGTCGTCGGTTCCGACCGCTGCGAGGATCGCGACGATCAGGCCTTGACCGCCGGTCCGCTGTGCGGCCTCGACCCCGGCATGCAGGCTGGTCGACGTCGAGGCGGTGAGCGCCGCCAGCACGTCGAGCAGCGCGCCGTCGAAGCCGACCCCGCCGAGCGCGGCGGAAGAGACCTCGCCGCCGCTGTCGGTCACGAGCCGGACGTCGAAGCCGCGGCCGGCGAGATGAAGGCTGATCGACGCCGCTGCCGAGACCGCCCATTCGAGCGAGGACGCCGGACCTTCGCCTCGATGGGCGATCAGCCGGGAGTCGAGCAGTACGGCGGCTCGGCTCTCCCACGGTTGTTCCTCTCGCCGTACCGTGAGCTCGCCGCGCCGCGCCGTCGTCCGCCAGTGGATGCGCCGCAGGTCGTCGCCTTGCCGGTATTCGCGGGTCGCCACGTCGTCGTCCCCGTGAGTCGCGACCGCTCGGCTCGTGCTCTGCCCGGCGCCGCCCCACTCGCCGCGCAGCATGGCGTCGGGCAACGCGTCGACTCGGGGCGTGACGACGAGCGTGTCGACCGCCGCAAACGCGCGTGGCAGCTCGCACATGCCGAACGGGTCGAGCAGTCGCACGGTGAGCGGCCCGACCCGGTAGCGGCCGCGGGCTTCCCCGCTGAGGTGGTAGCCGACATCGATCGGCCGGCGCGGGGCGAGTCGCTCGATGACGACCCGCGGTCGACCCCCGAGCAGGTAGGGGATGGTGTCCTCGATCAGCAGCAGCCCGGTCGGCAACCGCGACACGTTCTCGATCCGCAGCACTGCGCGTGCCTGGCTGCCGGCGCTGATCCGGGCCGGCTCGAGCCGGCGGGTGCAGCCCAACCGGAACCGAGTGCGGACGACGAGTGCCACCGCAAGAAGCGGCAGGCACGCCAGCAGCACGCCGAGCCGGAGCAGATCTGCGTTGTGCAACCCGAGGCCGACGATCGCGGAGGCCACGCCCGCGGCCAACGTGCACCGACCGCGCAACGTCAGCGAGCGCAGTCCGAGCCGCGCCGACTTCATCTTCGCCCCCCGCCGCTGACCAGCGGCCCCACTAGTGGGGTCCTCGTGCCGATCCCGGCCTGGCGGCGACCGCGCGCGGGGTCATGCCGGACGGCGGGTCGAGGCGGCCGGCACGGGGACCGAGGCCACGATGTCCGCCAGGACCGCGTTGACGGGCCGCCGGGCGATGTGGGCATCGGCTGACAGCAGCAACCGGTGTGCCAGGACCGGTTCGGAGAGCGCCTGAAGGTCGTCGGGGAGCACGTAGTCACGCTCGTCGAGTGCGGCGATCGCGCGACCGGCCCGCAGCAGATGAAGCGTGGCGCGCGGCGAGGCTCCCAACCTGAGGTCGGGGTGGTTGCGGGTGGCGGTGACGAGGTCCACGGCGTAGCCGCGAACGCTGTCGGCGACGTGGATCTGGCGTACCCCTTCGATCAGCCGGGCGACCTCGCGGTCGTCGGCCACCGGCTGCAGCTCGTCGAGCGGCGACCCGCCGCCGTGGATGTCGAGCATCGCCAGCTCCGCCTCGGGCGCGGGGTAGCCGAGTGCGAGGCGTGCCGTGAACCGGTCCCGTTGCGCTTCCGGCAACGGGTAAGTGCCTTCCATCTCGATCGGGTTCTGCGTGGCCACGACCATGAACGGCGACTCGAGGGCGTAGGTGACGCCGTCGACGGTGACCTGGTGCTCTTCCATGCACTCCAGCAGGGCCGACTGGGTCTTCGGTGAGGCGCGGTTGATCTCGTCGCCCACGACGATGTTGGCGAAGATCGCGCCCGGCTTGAACTCGAACTCCCGGGTGTTCTGGTTGTAGACCGACACGCCGGTGATGTCGCTGGGGAGCAGGTCGGGGGTGAACTGCACCCGGCGTACGGAGCAGTCGATCGCGCGTCCCAGCGCCTTCGCGAGCATGGTCTTGCCGACGCCAGGCACGTCCTCGATGAGCAGGTGACCTTCGGCGAGCAGGACGGCAACGGCGAGGTGGACCTCGTCCGGCTTGCCCTCGATGACGCGGTCGACCGCCTCGGCGATCCGCAGCCCGGCCGCCGAGATCTCGCGCGCGCTCGGCGCGTAACTGGCGCTTCGAGCGCCGGCGCGGCTGCTGGGACGGCTCGAGGCCATGAAACCGAGTGTGTCACAGGCCTCAAGTGGAGCGAATCGCCGCCGAAGTGGTTGACAGGGGAGTGAAGTGGAGTAAGTTGGCGCGTCATGGGGAGCGGAGTGGGGCGAAGGCCCACATCGCGAGCCGGCGCTCATGAAGGAGGTGGCAGGTGTTCCTGGGCACCTTCACGCCACGCCTCGACGACAAAGGCCGGCTGTTCCTTCCCGCCAAGTTCCGCGACGAGCTCGCGGCGGGCCTCGTGATCACCCCGGGGCAGGAGCGCTGCCTGCGGGTGTTCCCGATCGCGGAGTTCGCCCGGGTGACCCAGGTCGCCAGGGAGGCCCCCACGTCACTGCGCGAGACCCGCGACTTCCACCGAATGGCATTCGGTGACGCTCACGACGAGGTGCCCGACCGGCAGGGTCGGGTGACCGTCCCGGCCGCCCTGCGCGAGTACGCCGGGCTCACCCGCGACTGCGCCGTGGTCGGGCTGAACAGCTACCTCGAGATCTGGGACGAGGCCGCCTGGCGGGAGTACAAGTCCAGCCAGGCCGACGCCTACGCCTCCCTGTCCGAACAGGGGGTGCCGGGCCTGTTCTGACCGCGTGACACCCGCACCCGCGACCAGGTGCGTGTCGTGGCCCCTGCCGACGTCCCCTGAGATCACTTCCCCGGTCTCAGGCGTCGGCGGCAGGGACCAGGCCACACACCGCTCGCGACCCAGATCCCAGCTCAGCGCCACGAAAGGACGTCATGGACCAGGTTGTCGAGCCTGATGACGTGCCGGACGGGCACGTACCCGTTCTGCTGGACCGGGTGCTCGAGCTGCTCGACCCGGCGGCGAGCGTGGACGGTGCCGTCGTGGTGGACGCGACGCTCGGCCTCGGCGGTCACACCGAGGCGCTGCTCGAACGCCACCCGCGGCTGCGCATGATCGGCATCGACCGCGACCCGCAGGCGCTGGCTCGCAGCCGCAGCCGGCTGGCGGCCCACGCCGACCGGGTGCAGCTCGTCCACGGCGTCTACGACACCCTGCCGGAGATCCTGCAGGCCGCGGGCGTCAGCCAGGTCGACGGGGTGCTGTTCGACCTCGGCGTCTCCTCGATGCAGCTCGACGACGACGACCGGGGCTTCTCCTACTCCCGAGACACCGGCCTCGACATGCGGATGGACCCGACGCGCGGCATCACGGCGGCCGAGGTGGTCAACACCTACCCCACGCGCGAGCTCGCCCGGATCCTTTCGGCGTACGGCGAGGAGCGGTTCGCCCGCCGCATCGCCGACGCGATCGTGCGAGAGCGCGCAGCCCGGCCGCTCACCTCGTCGGCCAGGCTTGCCGAGCTGGTGCGGGAGGCGGTGCCCGCGGCGACTCGCCGCACCGGCGGCCACCCGGCCAAGCGGACCTTCCAGGCGCTGCGCATCGAGGTCAACGACGAGCTCGGGGTGCTCGAACGGGCCCTCCCGGCGGCGATCACCGCGTTGCGGGTCGGCGGTCGGTTGGTGGTGCTCGCCTACCAGTCGCTCGAGGACCGCATCGTCAAGCGGACGCTCGCCGCCGGCTCCGCCGTGACCGCCCCGGCAGACCTGCCCGTCGTACCTGAGGCTGCGCAGCCGCGGCTGCGGCTGCTGACGCGGGGCGCGGAGCAGGCCTCGGAGCGCGAGATCGCCGACAACCCGCGGGCGGCATCGGTGCGCCTGCGTGCTGTCGAGCGAATCCGGGAAGCGGCATGATCGCCGAGCGCGGGCGTTCGCCGCGGGGGGCGGCGGCATCGTGAGCGCCACCTATCCGCTGCGGAAGGCGGCCGCGCAGCCGAAGCCGGGCCAGCAGCACAAGACGTGGGCACGGCCGCGGCTGGTCGTCATCTCCTCGCCCACCCACAAGGTGGCGCGGGGTCCGTTCATCATTCTGGTGAGCACCCTGCTGGTCGGCGGCCTGCTCGCGCTGCTGATGCTGCACACGCTCGCCGCGCAGGACGCGTTTCAGCAGACGTCGCTCCAGCAGAAGCTCGCCGCCCTCACCGACAGCGAGCAGCAGCTCGAGCAGCAGGTGCAGACCGACTCGGCTCCCGCCGCGCTCGAGGCGCGGGCCCGGGCGCTCGGCATGGTGCCGTCCGCGATCACCGGCTACCGGCGCGGAGCTGACGGCCGCGCCATCGGCCACGTCGTGCCGGCGACTTCGACGGTCACGACGTCGGCTTCGACGTCGGCATCGACGCCCGCTACCGGCCCCACCGCCGCGACGACAGGGGCGGCGACGACCGGGACCGCGCAGCCGACCGGGACCTCCGCCGCGACTGGCGGCGCAACGCAGCCGGCCGGACAGCCTTCGACCCGGCCGACCGCGGACGCGACGCACCGATGACCCAACGCCCACCGAGTCGGCGCCGGCCTCCGGCGCGACCGCCGGCCCGGCGTACCGCGGCTCGGCGACGCGGCCCGAGCCCGCGACGCCGCCTCAACACCGTGCTGCTCGTCACGATGATGCTCACCTCGCTCATCGCGGCGCGACTGGTGCAGCTGCAGGGCGTGGACCGGGCGGCGTACTCGGCCGCGGCGCAGGAGCAGCGGCTGCACACCGTGACACTGACCGCGACGCGCGGCTCGATCACCGACCGCAGCGGCGATCCGTTGGCCGAGACCGTCGACGCGCGTGACGTCGTCGCCGACCCCTCTGAGATCGATCATCCGGCCACCGTCGCGGCGGCACTGTCGCCGGTGCTCGGGATCAAGCCGGCCAAGCTGGTGCCGTTGCTGACCGGCACCAGCGAGTACTCCCGCCTCGCGGCGGCGGTCTCACCCGCCGTCGGCGATGCCGTCGACGCCCTGGACCTGACCGGGATCAGCACGCCGGACACCAGCCGGCGGGTGTATCCCGACGGCCGGCTCGCCTCCAACGTGATCGGGTTCGTCGACGCGCAGGGTGAGGGTCGAGGCGGGCTCGAGTACGAATACCAGAAGCAGCTGGCAGGCCACAACGGCGTCGCCCACTACGAAGTCGCCGCGGACGGTGCGCCCATTCCGGACGGCGAGGACGTCGAGACCGCGGCAGTCCCGGGCGAAGGCATTCGGCTGACGCTTCAGCGCGACATCCAGTTCGAGGCGCAGCAGGCCATCGCCGCCCAGGTCAAGGCCACCGGCGCGCTGTCGGGCACGGTCATCGTGATGAACCCGAAGAACGGCCAGATCTACGCGCTCGCGGTCGCGCCCGGCTTCAACCCGAACGACCTCAGTACGGCGAACAGCGCGGACCTGGGCGATCCGGCGGTCACCGACGCCTACGAGCCCGGCAGCGTCATCAAGGCCGTGACCGTCTCGGCCGCGCTGCAGAACGGGCTGGTCACCCCCACCTCGAAGTTCGTGATCCCGAACACCTACCAGTACGACGGGACGACGTTCCACGACGCGGAGAACCACGGCACCGAGCATCTGACCCTCACCGGGATCCTCGCCTACTCGAGCAACATCGGCGCCATCCAGATCGCGAAACGAGTCGGTCCCGATCGGCTCTACGACTACCTGCGCGCCTTCGGCTTCGGCCAGACGACCGGCGTCGACCTGCCGGGGGAGAGCCCGGGTCTGCTGCTGCCGGTCGACCAGTGGTCCGGGACGACGTTGCCGACGCTGGCCTTCGGCCAGGGTCTCGGCGTGACGGCGATGCAGGTCGCCAGCCTCTACTCGACGATCGCCAACAACGGCGTACGGGTCACCCCGACTCTCATCGAAGGCACCACCGACGCCAAGGGCACCTACCACGCTGCGCCGGCGCCGTCGCGGCGTCGGGTGATCAGTGCCGGCGTGGCCACCGAGATGCGCCAGATCCTCGAGTCCGTGACGACGAACGAAGGCACCGCTCCTGCCGCGCGGATCCCCGGATACCGGATCGCGGGCAAGACCGGGACGGCCAACCGGTCGAACGGCCACGGCGGGTATTCGGGGGCCGGGTACGACGCCACGTTCGTGGGGATGGTTCCCGCCGACAACCCGAAGCTCGTGTGTGAGGTGCTGCTCGAGCGGCCGATCCGGGGCTACTTCGGCGGCCAGGTCGCCGCCCCGGTGTTCAAGACCGTCATGTCGTTCGCGCTTAGGACGCTGGGCATCGCGCCGACGTTCACCAAGGCGGCTCACGCCGCGCTCACCTGGTAGTTCTCCGGCGAATCCCGATCGCCCCACTAGCGTTTTCTCGATGTCCGTGCTCTCCGTGCGGCCGACCGCGGTCGAGGCCCGTCGCATCGCGACGCTGGTCGATCGGCTGCGCTCTGCCGGCTTCACCGACGTCGAGCTCGGGGGCGACGCCACTGTCGAGCTGACCGGCATCACCCACGACTCGCGGTTGGTTCGGCCCGGCGACCTCTATGTCGCCCGCGCCGGGGAGAACACGCACGGCATCGTTCACCTCGCCGAGGCGTCAGCCGCCGGCGCGGTGGCGGTCCTGACCGACCGCGTCGCGGCCCGGTCCGCGATTGAAGCCGGGACGCCCGCCGTGCTTGCCGTCGACGAGCCGCGCGCGGCGATGGGACCGGCGGCGGCGTGGGCGTACGGCGACCCGGCCGAGTCGATGACGCTGCTCGGTGTGACCGGCACCAACGGCAAGACGACCACGAGCTACCTCATCGACGCGGGACTGCGCGCCGCCGGCCGGCGTACCGGCCTGGTCGGCACGATCGAGACTCGCGTCGACGGCGAGGTGCTGCCGAGCGCACGCACCACTCCCGAGGCGACCGACCTGCACGCCCTGCTCGCGGTCATGCGGGAGCGTGGCGTCGACTCGGTCGCGATGGAGGTGTCGAGCCACGCGCTCGCGCTCGGCCGGGTCGACGGTGTCGTGTTCGACGTCGCGGGTTTCACCAACCTGACGCAGGACCACCTCGACTTCCACCCCGACATGGCGTCCTACTTCGCCGCGAAGGCGTCGCTGTTCAGCCCGGCCCGGGCGCGGCGGGCGGTCGTCACGGTCGACGACGAGTGGGGCCTGCGGCTTGCCGGCGAAGCAGGTGTGCCGGTGGTCACGACGGGCCGCCGTGACGGTGCTGACTGGCGACGGCACGACGAGGTGCCCGCCGCGGCCGGGTCCGACGGCTCGGTCCGGCTCACGGGTCGCGGCGACACGTTCGTGGTCGGCTGCCGGCTGCTCGGCTCCGTCAACCTGGTCAACGCGGCGATGGCGTTCGTGATGCTCGTCGAGGCGGGTGTCGAGAGCGGGCTCGCTCGCGCCGGCATCGCGACGCTTGCCGCGGTGCCCGGCCGGCTCGAGCCGGTGGACGTCGGACAGCCTTTCGTCGCAGTAGTCGACTACGCCCATACGCCCGGTGCGGTAACGGCGGCGCTGTCCGACGCGCGCGCTCTCGCAGACCCCGGTGGACGGGTGCTGGTCGTGCTCGGCTGCGGCGGCGACCGCGACCGCGCGAAGCGGCCACTGATGGGTGCCGCCGCAGCGACCGGTTCGGACCTGGCCGTCTTCACCAACGACAACCCGCGTTCCGAAGACCCGGAGGAGATCCTCGCCGCCATGCGCAGCGGCGTACCGGCCGGCCTCAGGGTCCTGGTCGAGCCCGACCGGGCGCGGGCCATCGACGCCGCGGTGCGGCTGGCGCGCGCCGGGGACGTGCTCGTCGTCGCCGGAAAGGGACACGAGCAGGGCCAGGAGACGGCCGGGGTGAGCGTGCCCTTCGACGACCGACTGGTGCTTCGCGAGTCGCTGCTGACCCACTTCGGAGCCGCCTGATGCTGGCGCTGCGGGCCGAGGAGATCGCCGCCCTCTGCGGCGGCCGGCTCGACCACGCCGACCCGACGACGCTCGTCGACGGATCGGTGGTCGTCGACTCCCGGCAAGCCGGACCCGGCAGCGTGTTCGTGGCGCTGCCCGGGGAGCACGACGACGGCCACGCGTTCGTCGGCGACGCGATCCGCCGCGGCGCCGCACTGGCGCTCGTCGACCGCGCGGTCGGCGAGCCGACGGTCGTCGTCGACGACGTCGAGCGGGCGCTCGGCTATCTGGCTGGAGGTGTGCTGCGCCGCGCGCCGGCGGTGCGGGTGTGCGGGGTCACCGGGTCATCGGGCAAGACCTCCACGAAGGACCTGATCGCCGACGTCCTCGGTCGGCACGGACCGACCGTCGCGGCGCGCGGGTCGTTCAACAACGAGATCGGACTGCCGCTCACCGTGCTCAGCCTGACCTCGGACACCGAGAGCCTGGTGCTCGAGTACAGCGCCCGAGGCGTCGGGCACATCGCGTACCTGTGCGGCATCGCCCGGCCGCGGATCGCCGTCGTGCTCAACG
>DASZPL010000088.1:0-33208 GCA_035550315.1 Mycobacteriales bacterium
AACAGCCCGGGCACCAGGCCGTTGACCTGGATGCCGTACGGCGACCACTCGACGGCGAGTGTCTCGACCAGATTCTTCACGCCAGCCTTCGCCGCCGCGGAGTGGGCGAAGCCAGGACCACCGGTCCAGGCGTACGACGCACCCACGTTGACGATCGAGGCCGGTGTGCCCGCCGCCAGGTGCCGGCGCGCGAACTCCCGGGCGCAGAAGAAGGTGCCGTTCAGCGTGATGTCGACGACCGTGCGCCAGGCGTTCGGTGACATCTCCTCGGCCGGCACGGGGAAGTTCGCCGCCGCGTTGTTGACGAGCACGCCGGGCAGCCCGACTGCGGTCGTCGCCGCATCGAACGCGGCCGCCACCTGGTCGGGATCGCGGATGTCGCACGCGACCGTGATGACGCGGCGGCCCAGCGCGGTGATGGCGGCCTCGCCCTGCTCAAGGTGATCGGGCTTGCGGCTGGCGATCACGATGTCGGCGCCCAGCCGGGCGAACTCGACCGCGATCGCCCGCCCGAGCCCGGTGCCGCCGCCGGTGACGAAGACCGCGACGCCGTCGAACGTCCCGGCCGGTAGCGCCGCGGCTCCGAGCGCCGGCGGCTCCGGCAAGCCCGGCAGCCGATCCATGCCGGGAGATTACTCAGTACGGTGTGACTCCGATCGGTATCGAGGAGGCAGCGTGATCCGGCTCAGCGTGCTTTACCCGAACAGCGACGACGCGACGTTCGACCACGACTACTACCGCACCAAGCACGTGCCGCTGGCCGTGGAGAAGTGGAAGCCGAAGGCCGCCGAGATCGACCGCGGCATCAACGGCCCGTACGTCGCCGCCGTGCACTTCACCTTCGAGTCGGACGAGGCGATGCAGGCCGCGCTGGGAGCGCCGGACACGGCGGCGATCCAGGCCGACGTCGCCAACTACACGAACATCAGCCCGGTGATGCAGATCAGCTCGATCGAGGGTTGACCGCCGCACCAACCTTCGCCGACCTGCTGCTGGCACGCGGCGACGACGCCGGGGCCGCGCTGCACTGTGGGGACCTGACCTGGTCCTGGCGCGAGCTGCTCGACCAGGCGCTGATTCGCGCGGCCGTGATGCGCGACCTGCGCCGCCCGGACCGGCCGCTGCATGTCGGTGTCCTGCTCGAGAACACCGCTGAGTACGTCGCCTGGATCTACGGCGCGGCGTTCGCGCGCGCCACGGTCGTCGGCATCAACTCCACGCGCCGCGGCGATGCGCTGGCCCACGACATCCGCCACACCGACTGCCAAGTGGTGGTCACCGACCGCGACCGCGCCGGCCTGCTCGACGGACTCGATCTCGGCGTCGAGCAGCACTTCCTGGTCGACACCGAGCCCTACCGGGAGCTGCTCGCGACCACCGAGCCCGCGGCGCCGAACGCGGACCGGCCCGAGCCGGCCGACCGGTTGCTGCTGCTGTTCACGTCCGGCTCGACCGGAGCGCCGAAAGCCGTGATCTGCACGACCGGCCGGCTCGCCGCCGTCGCCAACGGCGCCGTGGACAGCCTCGGCATCCGGGCGGACGACGTGCTCTACCAAGCGATGCCGATGTTCCACGGCAACGCGATCATGGCCAGCCTGGCGCCGGCCGCGGCGCTCGGCGCCCCGGTCGCGCTGCGGCCACGGTTCTCGGCGTCGCAGTTCCTGCCCGACGTCCGGCGTTACGGCGCGACGTACTTCAACTATGTCGGCCGCTCGCTCGCCTACATCCTGGCGACGCCGGAGCGCTCCGACGACGCCGACAACCCGCTGCGCCGCGGCTTCGGCACCGAGGCGTCGCTGCGCGACCGGGAGCAGTTCGAGCGCCGGTTCGGCTGCGAACTGCTGGAGAGCTACGGCTCGAGCGAGGGCGTGATCGCGACGTTCCGGCCGCCGGGCACACCGCCCGCGTCGATCGGCCGGCCGCAGCCGAGACCCGGCTCCGACGTCGCGGTCGCGGACCCGCAGACCGGCGCCGTCTGCCCGCCCGCCGTGTTCGACCAGCACGGCCGGGTGCTCAACGGCGATGTGGCGATCGGCGAGATCGTCGACCGTGGCGGCGCGCCCGGGTTCGAGGGCTACTACCGCAACGACGCCGCGACCGCCCAGAGACTGCGCGACGGTTGGTACTGGACCGGCGACCTCGGATTCGCCGACGCCGACGGCAACCTTTACTTCGCCGGGCGAAGCAACGACTGGTTGCGGGTGGACTCGGAGAACTTCGCCACGGCGCCGATCGAGGCGATCCTCGCCCGGCATCCGGCGGCAGTGATGGTGGCGGTCTACGCCGTACCCGACCCGCGCACCGGCGACCAGGTGATGGCCGCGATCGAACTGGGGACCACGTTCGACGCCGGCGGTTTCGGCGAGTTCCTGGCGGCGCAACCCGACCTCGGCACGAAGTGGGCGCCGCGGTTTGTGCGGCTGGTCGAGGCGATGCCGCTGACCGCGACCAACAAGGTCGACAAGGCGCCGCTGCGCGCCGCGGGCTGGGCCACGACCGATCCGGTGTTCTGGCGACCCGGCGCAGAGCCGACCTACCGGCCGCTGACGGCCGCCGACCGCGCCGACCTGCTCGCCGAGTTCGAGCGACACGGCCGCGACCACTTGCTGCCGGCCTCGGCTCGTGACGTCTAGATTGCCCTGCATGGCGAGACCCGAGGCCGTCGCGGTCGACCCGGAGATCTACTGGGATCCCTACGACATCGCGATCGACACCGACCCGCATCCGGTGTGGCGCCGGATGCGCGACGAGGCGCCGCTCTACCGCAACGACCGGCACGACTTCTGGGCGCTGTCGAGGTACGCCGACGTGCTCGCCGCATCGCGGGAGCCGCTGATCTACAGCTCCGCAAAGGGCACCGTGCTGGAGATCATGGGCGAGGGCCAACTCACCCGCCCGGGACTGATCATTTTCATGGACCCGCCGGAGCACAACAGCCTGCGGGCGCTGGTGTCGAAAGCGTTCACGCCGAGGCGGATCGCGGCGCTCGAGGAGCAGATCCGCGCGATCTGCGTGGATCTGCTCGATCCCTACGTCGGCAGCGGCGGGTTCGACTACGTCGCCGACTTCGGCGCCCAGCTGCCGTCCAAAGTCATCTCGGCGCTGCTCGGCGTACCCGCCGCGGACCAGCCGCACGTGCTCCAGGTGATCAACACGACGTTCCACCTCGACCCGGACAGCGGGATGGTCAACGACGTCTCGCTCGGCGCCCAGGTCGAGCTGTGGGAGTACCTCACCGATCAGCTGGAGCAGCGTCGCCGCACGCCGTCGGACGACATGCTGACCGCACTGGTCGAGGTCGAGCTGACCGACGACGGCGAGCGCCGCAAGCTGACCGCCGAGGAGGCAGTCGCCTTCGCCGGCCTGCTGATCTCTGCGGGCACCGAGACGGTCGCGCGGCTGCTCGGCTGGACCGCCATCGTCCTCGACCAGCACCCGGAGCAGCGAGCGGCGTTGGTCGAGGATCCGTCGCTGGTGCCGAACGCGGTCGAAGAACTGCTGCGCTACGAAGCGCCGTCGCCGGTGCAAGGCCGGACGCTGACGCAGCAGGTTGAGCTCTACGGCACGGCGCTCCCCCAGGGCGCGCGGGTGCTGCTACTCACCGGCTCGGCCGGCCGCGACGAGCGGGCATTCCCCGACCCGGACCGATTCGACGTACGACGCAAGATCGACCAGCACGTCAGCTTCGGCGTCGGCACGCACTACTGCCTCGGCGCCGCGCTCGCCCGGCTGGAAGGCCGGGTCGCGATCGCCGAGACGTTGGCCCGGTTCCCGACCTGGCAGGTCGACCACGACCGCGCGGTGCGGCTGCACACCTCGACCGTGCGCGGCTACCAGCACGTGCCGATCGCGGTCTGAGGCGACGGTGAGCGTCGACTCCGACCCGCGCGCCGACCTGCGCTGGGGCACGACCAGCCGGTTGGTGCGCGACGTCGCCATTCGACGCGCGGACGCCGACGTCGTGGTCGACGGCGACGTGCGGCTCACCGGCCGCGAGCTTGACGATGCGGTCGACGCAATCGCCCGCGCCGTCGTCGCCGCCGGGGTCGAGGCCGGCGACCGAGTCGCGGTGTGGGGGCAGAACAGCGCGCGCTGGATGATCGCGGCGCTCGGGCTGCAGCGCGCCGGCGCGGTGCTCGTGCCGCTGAACACCCGGTTCCTCGGCGAGGAAGCGGCGTACATCCTGGCCAAGAGCCGGGCCCGGCTGCTGTTCACCGTCAGCGACTTCCTCGGCCGTGACTACGCCGCGACGCTGGCCGCCCAGGCCGGCGGGTACGGCGACGGCCATCCGATCGCGAACCTGCCGGAGCTGCGGCAGGTCATCGTGATGTCCGGGTCCGGCGGCGAAGCATGCGTCAGCTGGGACGAGTTCGTGGACTCCGGCACGGGCGTCTCGGACGCGCAGGTCGCGGAGCGCGAGGCCGGGATCCAGCCGGACGACCTCTCGGACATTCTCTTCACCTCCGGCACGACCGGCCGGCCGAAGGGCGCGATGTGCACCCACGGCCAGACGCTGCGGGCGTACGCCGTGTGGAGCCAGGTCGTCGGGCTGCGGGAGGGCGACCGCTACCTGATCGTGAACCCGTTCTTCCACGGCTTCGGCTACAAGGCGGGGTGGCTGGCCTCGCTGATGACCGGCGCCACCATCATCCCAGCGGCGACCTTGGACGTGCCGGTCGTGCTGGACACGATCCGCCGCGAGCGGATCAGCGTGCTGCCCGGCACACCGACGCTCTACCAGACATTGCTCGAGCATCCGGCCTTCTCCCCGGAGGCGGTCAGCTCGCTGCGGCTCGCTGTCACCGGCGCGGCCAACGTGCCGCCAGCGCTGCTCTATCGGCTGAAGGAGTCGCTGGGCTTCGACGACGTGGTCACCGGCTACGGCCTCACCGAGTCGTGCGCCATCGTTGCCATGTGCCGCCACGACGATCCGCTCGAGGTCGTGGCCAGCAGCTGCGGCCGGCCGCTGCCGGGCCTGGAGGTCCGCGTCGTCGATGCAGCCGGCGACGAAGTGGCGCGCGGCGAGGAGGGTGAGATTGTCGTCCGCGGCTACACCGTGATGCGCGGCTATCTCGACGAGCCCGAGGAGACGGCGGCGACCATCGACGCCGACGGTTGGCTGCACACCGGCGACATCGGCACCATGAACGCCGAGGGGCTGCTGCACATCACCGACCGGCTGAAGGACATGTTCATCGTCGGCGGCTTCAACGTCTATCCCGCCGAGGTCGAGCAGATCCTCAGCAATCACGAGGCCGTCGCGCAGGTCGCGGTCGTCGGCGTCCCGGACGAGCGGATGGGCGAGGTCGGCGCGGCCTTCGTCGTACCGCGCAACGGCGCGACCGTCACGCCCGACGACCTGGTCGCGTACAGCCGGGAGCACATGGCGAACTACAAGGTGCCCCGCCAGGTCCACGTGGTCGACGAACTGCCGCTGAACGCGAGCGGCAAGGTGCTCAAGAACGTGCTGCGCGACCGCCTGCTGCCGACCTAACACACCCGCGCCCCCCTTCGCCGAGTGCGACGAAACTGGCGTTTCTCGGCGCTTGGAACGCGAGGTTCGTCGCACTCGGCGAGAGGAAGTTGGCCGATGACTTCGTAGGCTGCGGGTGTGGCGGGGTTGCCGCTCGACGGGGTGCGGGTGCTCTCGATCGAGCAGATGCAGGCGCTCCCCTTCGCCACCCAGCTGCTCGGGCGACTCGGTGCGGACGTTGTCAAGGTCGAAGCGCCGCACGGCGATCAGGCGCGATCGTCGTTCCCGGCGATCACGGATCCTGACGGCCGCAGCGTCGGCGCGACGTTCCTGCGCAACAACCTCAACAAGCGCAGCATCTGCATCGACTGCAAGCAACCGGAAGGCCGCGACCTCGTGCTCGCGCTCGCGCCGAAGTTCGACATCGTGGCCGAGAATGCCCGGTCCGGCGCCACGACCAAGCTCGGTCTCGGTTACGAGGACATCTGCGCGGTGCACCCATCCGTGATCTACCTGTCGATCTCGGGCTTCGGCAACAGCGTCCCGTCGCCGTACCGCGACTGGCCGGCGTTCGCGGCCGTCGCCGAGGCAATGTCCGGCATCTACGAGGCGAAGCGGCCGCCGGACGGTCCGCCGATGGTCGCGCCGGTCGGCGCCCTCGGTGACATCAGCGCCGCGTTGTTCGCCACGATCGGCCTGCTAGCTGCGCTGCGGCAGCGTGACGCGACCGGCGAGGCACAGTACGTCGACATCGCGATGCTCGACAGCGTCGTGGCGATGACCGACGTCGTCACCAACTTCTGGTCGCTCGGCGGCAGCCTGGGCCGCAGCGGGGCGATCATCATGGACGGGTTTCGCGCCAGCGACGGCTGGTTCGTGATCCACGTCGGGCGGGAGCACCAGTTCCGGCGGCTGGTGGAGCTGATCGGCCGCCCTGAGTGGGTACACGACCCGAGGTTCGCGACCCGGGAGGGCTGGCGCGAGCATCTCGAGTCGGCGATCCGGCCCGCGGTCGAGGCGTGGGCGGCCGACCAGCCGAAAGTCGCGGTGTGCCAAACCCTGGCCGATGCCGGGATCGCGGCCGGCCCCTGCTTCACCGACGAAGAGGTCGCACACGACCCGCACCTCGCTGCGCGCCACATGATGGTCGCGATGCCTCGCACCGACGGTGTCGAGCAGCCGGTGCTGGTGCCCGGCAACCCGGTCAAGATCGCCGGCGTGCCGGAGGTCGAGGACCGCCGCGTGCCGTGGCTCGGCGAACACACCGACGAGGTGCTGCGCGCGGAGCTCGGTCTCAGCGAGACTGACCTGGCGGGCCTCCGGTCCAACGCCGTCATCCGCTGACAGACAGGATTCGCACGTGACGCTGCCGCTGGAAGGGCTGCTCGTAGTCGGCCTGGAGCAAGCCATCGCCGCACCGTTCTGCACCCGCCAGCTCGCCGACATGGGAGCGCGCGTCATCAAGGTGGAAAGCGAAACCGGCGACTTCACCCGCTACTACGACGACGTCGTTCATGGCACGTCGGCGCACTTCGCCTGGGCCAACCGCGGCAAGGAGTCGCTGGTGCTCGACCTGAAGAGCGAGGCGGGCCGCGCGGATCTCGAGTTGTTGTTGGAGCGCACCGACGTCCTCGTGCAGAACCTCGCACCCGGCACCGCGGAGCGGCTCGGTTTCGACGCCCGCGCCGCCACGTCACGGCACGCGCAGCTGGTCGCGGTCGACATCAGCGGCTACGGCCGCGGCGGCCCGAAAGCGACCGCCCGCGCCTACGACCTGCTGGTGCAGTCGGAGTCGGGCTCGTGTGCGATCACCGGTACGCCGGAGCATCCGGCAAAGCCGGGGGTCCCGCTGGTCGACCTCGGCACCGGCATGCACGCCGCCAACGCGATCCTCGCCGCGCTGCTGGAGCGGCAGGCCACGGGACACGGCCGGGCAATCAGCGTCGGCATGTTCGACGTCGCAACCGACTGGATGAGCTTCGCCTTCCACCAGGCGCGCTACACCGGCCGCGACCTCGAGCCGAACGGCATGAGCAGCCCTCTGGTTGCGCCGTACGGCGCCTACCAGACCGCCGACGGTCAGACCATCGTCGTCGGTACGACGAGCGACCGGGAGTGGCAACGCTTGGCGACCGACGTGCTCGGCCGGCCCGACCTCGCCGCCGACCCGCGCTACGCCCGCAACACCGACCGGGTCGCGCGACGGGACGAGCTGGAAGGCGCGATCGCCGAGTGGGCGGCGCAGCGCGACTTCGACGACATCGCCAAGACGGTGGATGCGGCGCAACTGGGCTGGGCACGGTTCAACCGGCCGACCGACGTACTCGAACACCCGCAGCTGGTCCAGCGCGGCCGCTGGCACGACACCGGCAGCCCGGGCGGCAGCTTCCCGACACTGGCACCGCCCGCCGACGTCGACGGCTGGGACTGGCAGCCGCACCCGGTGCCCGCCGTCGGAGAGCACACCGCGTCGATCGCGGCCGAGTTCGGGCTGTCAGCCGCGGGCAGCTAGACCCGTTCGAACACTGCCGCCAGGCCCTGGCCGCCGCCGATGCACATCGTCTCCAGCGCGTAGCGGCCCTGCCGCCGGTCGAGCTCGCGCAGCATCGTGGCGAGGATCCGACCGCCGGTCGCACCGACCGGATGGCCGAGCGAGATGCCGGAGCCGTGCACGTTCGTCCGGTCGAAGTCGCCGGCGCCGAAGCCCCACTCCCGGGTGCAGGCCAGCACCTGCGCGGCGAACGCCTCGTTCAGCTCGATCAGATCCATGTCCGCAAGCTTGAGGTCCGCGCGCTCCAGCGCGGCGGCGCTGGCCGGCACGGGGCCGATTCCCATCGTCGCCGGGGCGACGCCGGCGACCGCCCACGACACCAATCGACCCAGCGGCCGGAGCCCTAGCTGCTCGGCGCGCTCGCGGCTGGTGACGATGCAGAGCGCGGCGCCGTCGTTCTGCCCGCTGGCGTTGCCGGCCGTGACGGTCGCCTCGGGGTCGTCACGGCCGAGCACCGGCTTGAGCGCGGCCAGCGACTCCACCGTGGTGTCCGCCCGCGGATGCTCGTCGCGGTCAACGACGGTCGGACCGCGCCGGCCCGGCACGGTCACCGGCACGATCTCCTCGGCGAAGATGCCGGCATCGATCGCCGCAATCGCACGTTGGTGCGACCGGACGGCCAGCTCATCTTGCTCCTGCCGCGGGATCTGGTACTCGCGGCGCAGGTTCTCGGCGGTCTCGAGCATGCCGCCGGGCACGGGGTAGTTCACCCCGCCAGCGGTGGTGCGGCCGCGCGCCAAGGTGTCGTGCAACATCACGCCGGCGCCCTTCGGTCCCCACCGCATCTCGGTGCTGTAGAACGAGGCCTGGCTCATGCTCTCCGTGCCGCCGGCGAGCAGCAGCTCGCTGATGCCGGCCTGCACCTGCATCGCGGCGTACAGCACGGCTTGCAATCCGGATCCGCAGCGCCGGTCGACCTGCAGGCCGGTCGTCGTGATCGGCAGGCCGGCGTCGAGGGCGGCCACCCGTCCGATCGCCGGCGCCTCGGCCGTCGGATAGCAGTGGCCGAGCAGGACGTCGTCGACTGCCTCGGGCGGGATCGCAGTACGGCGCATCACGTCCTCGATCACCCGGGTGGCGAGGACGTGCGCCGGGACGTCCTTGAACTGCCCGCCGAAGCGCCCGACCGGTGTGCGCACCGGCTCGCAGACGACCACGTCAGTCATCGATCCTCGCCGCCTTTCGTCGATACATTGCTTGCATCATGCAGCCCGGCCTGCCGCTGGACGGCGTCGTGGTCGTCGAAATGGCGACCTTCGTGGCCGGACCGTCCTCCGGCTTGGCCCTGTGGCAGCTCGGTGCCGAGGTGGTGCGGGTCGATCCGCTGGGTGGTGCCGTCGACTACCAGCGGTGGCCGCTCGCCGACACTGGCCGGAGCGTCTACTGGGCGTCGCTGAACCGGGGGAAGCGGTCGCTCGCGGTCGACGTGCGCGGCGAGCGCGGCCGCGATCTCGTCCGCCGGCTGATCTGCGAGCCCGGTGAGGAGCGCGGCATCTTCGTCACCAACGCCGTCGGTCAGGACTGGCTGTCGTGGGAGTCATTGAGCGCCGACCGGGCCGACCTGATCCACGTCCACGTCGGCGGCCAGCGTGACGGCCGGGCGGCGGTCGACTACACCGTCAACGCCGAGGTCGGGCTGCCGCTGATCACGGGTCCGCTGGGACACGACGGTCCGGTCAACCACGTGCTGCCGGCGTGGGACCTGCTGACCGGCATGTCGGTGGCCACCGCCGTCCTCGCTGCGTTACGGCGACGAGACCGCACCGGCGTGGGAGCACAGGTTGACATCGCCCTCGCCGACGTCGCCCTGGCCGGGGTCGCGAATCTCGGCTGGCTGTCGGAGGCGGCGGCCGGGGTCGAGCGCGAGCGACAGGGCAACGAGCTCTACGGCAGCTACGGCCACGACTTCGCCACCGCAGACGGCCGGCACGTGATGGTGGTCGCGCTGACCCCATCGCAGTGGACCGCGCTGGTGCGGGTCACCGGCGTCGAGGACGCGATGGCATCGCTGGAGACGGAGCACGGCGTCGACCTGCGTGGCGACGAGTCGGCGCGCTACCGGCTGCGCGCCGAGATCACCGCGGCGCTGGCGCCGTGGTTCGCGGCTCGGCCGGTGGCATCGGTCGCGGCGGCACTGACCGAGGCGCGGGTGTTGTGGGCGCCGTACCAGTCGCTGACCGAAGCCGCCGCAGCGATGGCGGGGCCGTTGCACCGGATCGACCAACCCGGCATCGGTGACGTGGTGTCTGCCGAGTCACCGCTGCGTTGGGCCGGTGCACCGCCGCGGGTGAGTCCGGCGCCGGCGCTGGGCGCCGACAGCCTCGACGTGCTGACCCGCCTGGGCGGCCTCACGCCCGAGGAAGTCGCCGGGCTGGTGGAGGCGGGCGTCGTGCATGACCCGAGTCGCGATGCGGCAAGGTGACGGCATGGACCGCGACGGCTCGCTGACCGGCACCCGCACCTGGATGTACGTACCGGCCGACCAGCGCCGCAAGCTCGACAAGGCCTTGACCTCGGCAGCGGACGCGATCATCGCCGACCTGGAGGACGCGGTCGCCGCCGACGGCAAGGGGCAGGCGCGCGCCACCCTCGCCGGTTGGCTCGACGACCTCGATCAAGCGGGCCAGCGGCCCCATCTGTGGGTCCGGGTCAACGCCGAGTCGACCGACGAGGATGTCGCGGTGGCCATCCATCCGTGCGTCGAAGGCATCTGCCTGCCGAAGGTCGAAGCGTCCGACCAGGTGGTGGCCATCGACGCGCTGCTCGGCCGGCTCGAGCCGGCCGGTGACCCCCGGCCGCTCATGCTGATGGTCGAGACCGCGCAAGCCGTGCTGCGTTGCGCGGACTTCGCGACCGCCAGCCATCGGGTCGCCGTGCTGCAGCTCGGCGAGCAGGACCTGCGCGCCGACCTCGGACTGCCGCCGGATCTGTCGAAGGGCGCCGATCCGCTGCCGGGGCCGATGCAGGCCGCTCGCGACGCGATCGTGCTCGCCTCGGCCGCCGGCGGCCTGGCCCCGCCGGTCGGTCCGGTCAGCGTCAACATCCACGACGCCGAGCTGCTTGCCGCCGAGACGTCGCGGCTGCGGCAGGCCGGGTTCGGCAGCCGCGCGCTGATCCATCCGGCCCAGATCGAACCGATCACGCGCGGGTTCACCCCGAGCGAGCCGGAGCGCGAGTGGGCGCGGCGCGTGATCGACGCGGCCGACCGGGCGCAGGCCGAAGGGACCGGCGTGACCGTGGTCGACGGCGGCATGGTGGATGCGCCGGTTGTCGCAACCGCCCGCCGGTTTCTCAGCCGCTGAAGGTCCCGACGAAGTAGGCGCGGGTGATCCGGCGGGTAACGAGATGGCCAGCGCCGAACTGCGCGGTCTGCACCGTCCACGCGGACGTGGACTCGTTGACCCCGCCGTGCGGCGCGTTGGCGCGCGCCCAGACGACGCCGTGGTGGGTGCACGAGTAGGTCCCGGACATATGCGGGTGGTGCTTCAGCACACCCCAGGCGCCGCCGTCACGGATCGCGCACCTGGTCCCGTCCGCCAGGACGATCAGCATCGGCGAGAGCACCCGATGCGAGATCCGCTTCGCCGGTGCGAACTTGTCGGTCCGGAACCGGCTCAGCCGGTGCTTGGTCGGATCCTGCAGACAGAGCACGTGGTTCCGCGACGCCGCCTTCCAGCAGGCAACGGCGTACGCCGCGGACGGGCTGCAGAAGTCGACGTTGCGGCTGAGCGAGACCGGCGACGCGCCCCCGTAACTACAGTCGACGGTCTCCGCCACCGCCCGCACCCGGAAGCCAGGGCGGACATGCCCAGTTGCGGTCACCGGGCGGACCACGATCGTTCTCGTCGCGGCATGGCCCGCTGCCGCCGTGGCAGGCGAGGGGCCGGCAACCGCCACCATGGTCGGCAGCGCGATCGCGCTCAACGCAGTGGCCACAGCCACCAGCCTGACGTGCATTTGGCCTCCATTCATGACGCGCTCCTCGGCAGGCCGAGGATCCGCTCGGCGATGACATTGAGCTGGATCTCCAGCGTGCCACCGCCGATCAGCATCGGCGGGCTGGACAGGTACTGCTGCGTCGCCTGGGCGCCGTGGCCGTCGGCAACCGCCGCGGCCGGGCCGAGCCACTTCATCGCCAGGACGGCGACCTGCACGTGATGCCAACCGGCCGCGACCTTCATTGCACTGCCCTCGACACCCGGCTGCAGCCCGGACAACCGGCGTAGCACGTCCCGCAGCTGCATCGCGCCCAGCACCTGGCTTCGCGCCAGCACCTCGCCGAGGTCGACGGCGACGTCGTCCGGGTTCGCCGCCAGGTCGGTCCGTCCGGCGAGCTCGGCCAGCGGCACCCGCAGCACCGACATCCCGCCCATGCTGACCCGCTCGTTGGACAGCGTCGTACGCGCCAACTTCCAGCCGTTGTCGACCTCGCCGACCACCCGGCCGTCCGGCACGAAGACGCCGTCGAGAAACACCTCGTTGAACATGAAATTGCCGTTGGCCTCGCGCAACGGCCGGACCTCGAGGCCGGGCGAGTGCATGTCGACGAGGAAGTACGTGATGCCCTTGTGCTTCGGCACGTCCGGGTTGCTGCGCGCAAGACAGATGCCCCAGTCGGCCTGGTGCGCGCTCGACGTCCAGATCTTCTGCCCGGTCAGCCGCCAGCCGCCCTCGACCCGCTCCGCCTTGGTCGACAGCGACGCCAGGTCCGAGCCGGCGCCGGGCTCGCTGAACAGCTGACACCAGGTGATCTCGCCTCGCAACGTCGCCGGGACGAAAAACTCCTTCTGCTCCTCGCTGCCGTGGGCCAGGATCGTCGGCAGCGCCCACTCGCCGATGATCGTCCGCGGCTGGGTCACGCCGGACCGCTCGTACTCCTGCGCGATGACCAGCTGCTGCACCGGCGTCGCACCGATGCCGTACGGCGCCGGGTAATGCGGCAGCACGAGGCCGGCGGCGGCGAGATGGTCACGCCGGGCCTGGCCCTTCAGCGCCTTGGCGGCGGCCAGTGTCGACGCGATCTGCTTGCGGAACTGCGGGTCTTCGCCGGTCAGGTCGACGTAGAGCCGCCGTGATGCGTCTCGGCTGGCGCGGGCGAGCTCACGCTGCCACTGCTCGACCGGGCCGGCGAGCGCGTTCAGCACCATCGCCCGCCGCCAGTAGAGGTGGGCGTCGTGCTCCCAGGTGTAGCCGATGCCGCCGAACAGCGTGATCGTCTCCAGGCCGAGCTCGGCGGCGGCCGGCAGACAGGTGATCGCGGCGGCGGCCGCGGCGAGCTGGGCCTGCTCGTCGTCCTCGTCGAGCGCGCGGGCGGCGTCCCACGCCGCCGCCGACATCAGCTGGAGCTGGATGAACATCCGCGCCAGCTTGTGCTTGATCGCCTGGAACGAGCCGATCGGCTGGCCGAACTGCTCGCGGATCTTGGCGTAGTCCGTCGCCGCCTCGACACACCACCCGACCAGGCCGACCGCTTCGGCGGCGAACAACGCCGCGACCACCGCCCGGACCCGCGCGGCCGCGAGCGGCACCACGTCGCTCGCGCCGACCGCCAGCTGGTCGAGCTCGACCCGGCCGATGCCGCGCGTCAGGTCGACCGCCTCGGCCGCGGTGACGGTGACGCCAGTCGCGGCAGCAGTGTCGACGGTGAACCAGACCTCGCCGTCCGGTCCGGACGCCGCGAGCAACAGCACGTCGGCCTGCACCGCGCCGAGCACCGGCAGCGACTTGCCCGACACCTCCCAGCCGCCGGCCGCTTGGGTCGCCGTAAGGCCGTCGGCCGTGGTCGCGGTTGCGCCGCGGGCACCGGCTGCCAACCGCTCCACCCAGCGCTCCGCCGTCTCGTCGCCGGCGCGGGCGAGCAGCGCACTGGTGATCACCGTCGGCAGCAGCGGGCCCGGGCACAGCCCGCGCGCCGCCTCCTCGACGACCACCGCGAGGTCGACGGCGGTGCCACCGCCGACCGGCTCCGGCAGGTGCAACGTCGCGAAGCCCTGCTCGACCAGCGCGTCCCAGACCTCGGGGGTTTCCCCGGCGGCGAGCTTCTCGAGCTGTTCCCGGGTCGCCGCCTTGGGCGCGTGGTGCGCGACGAAGCCGCGGACCGCGTCGGCGAGGGCGAGCTGGTCGGCGTCAAGCGCGATGGCCACGGCGACTCAGCTCAGCCCGAGGACGCGCAACGCGTTGTCGCGCAGGAACTTCGGCCACACCTCGTCCTTCAGCGGCACGTTCGCCATCTCGGTCATGATCCGTTCGAGCGACAGGCCGATCGGGAAGTAGCCGGCGTAGATGATCTTGTCGGCGCCGCGGGTGTTGGCGTAGTCGATGACGTCCTTCGGGTAGTACTTCGGCGCGAACGCGCTGGTCGAGTAGTGCAGGCCCGGCCACTTCAGCATCAGCTTCACGGCGAGGTCGGTCCATGGTTCGCAGCCGTGCCGGGTGACGAACACCAGGTCCGGGAAGTCGTACATCACTTCGTCGATCAGCTCGACCCGCTGCGGCTCCATCCGCAGCCGCGGGCCCGGCACGCCGGCGCAGCAGAAGATCGGTACGCCGAGCTCGACGCACTTCGCGTAGACCGGATACATCTTCTTGTCGTTGATCGCGACTTGCGGGAACGTCCCAGCGGGGAAGCAGGAGAAGGCGCGGACGCCGTACTTCTCGTGCATCCGCACCATCAACCGGATGCAGTCCATCCCCTTGTTCGGGTCGATCTCGACCGACGGGATGAACCGGTCGGGGTGACGCTCGAGCGCGCGCAGGCCGACCTCGTACTCCTCCGAGATGCCGATCATGCCGCGCTCGATCCCCCACAGATCCATCTCGCGCAGCGTGACGGCGACCGCGTCGTCGGTGTCGAGCTTGCGCTCCGGCACGTCCTTGAACATGTACTCGGCGGGGAACTCGAACTGCTCCTTGGACTCGCGGTCCTTGGTCTGCCGGGTGATGAAGGCATAGACCCGCTTCATGTCGCGATGCGGGAACGCGATCATCGTGTCGACGACCCCGATGTCGCGCGGGAAGCTCACCTGCGGTATCCAAGCAGGTCACGACCGAGTCCGACTCCAGGAGTGCCGGTAATGAGCGAAGTCCTGACCGAACGGCGCGGCAACGTGCTGGTCATCACGCTGAACCGCCCCGAGGCCAAGAACGCGATCAACGAAGCGGTCGCGCAGCAGATGGTCAAGGTGATCGACGAGCTCGACGCCGATCCCGAGCTGCGGGTGGGCGTCCTGACCGGCGCCGGCGGCGTGTTCTGCGCCGGCATGGACCTGAAGGGCTTCCTGCGCGGCGAGAACCCGACCGTCGCAGGCCGCGGATTCGGCGGGCTGACGCAGCAGCCGCCGCAGACGCCGCTGATCGCCGCGGTCGAGGGCTGGGCACTGGCCGGTGGCTTCGAGCTGGTGCTGTCGTGCGACCTCGTCGTCGCCAGCCGGGAGGCGAAGTTCGGTATCCCGGAGGTGAAGCGCAGCCTGGTCGCCGGCGCCGGCGGGCTGCTGCGGCTGCAGCGCCGGATCCCGTACCACGCCGCCATGGAGCTCGCGCTGACCGGCGAGCCGATCGACGCCGAGACGGCGCAACGCTACGGCCTGGTCAACCGGCTCACCGACCCCGGCGGTGCCGTCGACGCCGCCCTCGAGCTGGCCGAAGCGATCTGCGCGAACGGGCCGCTCGCGGTCGTCGCCACCAAGCGGATCCTGCGCGACTCGCTGTTCTGGGGGGAGAGCGAGAGCTGGTCCAAGCAGGCCGAGATCATGGGCCCGGTCTTCGTCAGCGAAGATGCACGGGAAGGCGCGACCGCGTTCGCCGAGCGGCGCGCTCCGGTCTGGAAGGGCAGGTAGCACTGATGGGCGTAGTCGACGGTCGGATCGTCGTCGTAACCGGCGCGGGCAACGGCATCGGCCGGGCGCACGCGATGCTGTTCGCGCAAGAGGGCGCGAAGGTCGTCGTCAACGACCTCGGCGGGGCCCGCGACGGCACCGGCGCATCCGCCGGGCCGGCGCAGACCGTGGTCGACGAGATCAAGGCGGCCGGCGGCGAGGCGGTGGCCAACACCGACGACATCTCGACGTGGGACGGCGCCGAGCGGCTGATCCAGACGGCGATCGACACGTACGGCGACATCCACGTCGTGGTCAACAACGCCGGCATCCTGCGCGACCGGATGCTCGTCAACATGACCGAGGCGGAGTGGGACGCGGTCATCCAGGTGCACCTGAAGGGCACGTTCGGGCCGGCGCGCATCGCCGCCGCGCACTGGCGGGAGCAGTCGAAGGCCGGCAACCAGCCGGATGCGCGGATCATCAACACCACGTCGCCGTCCGGGATCTTCGGCAACCTCGGCCAGACCAACTACGGCGCGGCCAAGGCCGGCATCGCGGCTTTCACGATCATCGCCGCGGGTGAGCTCGCCCGCTACGGCGTCACCGTCAACGCGATCGCGCCGACCGCGTTGACGCGGATGACCGAGGACCTCGGCGGGATGAGCGTCGGCGACGACGCGTCGAAGGAGGCGCTCGCGCCGGAGAACATCTCGCCGCTGGTGGTGTGGCTCGGCAGCACTCAGTCGGCCGGCGTCACCGGCCGGGTGTTTGGCGTGTGGGGCACCAAGATCTCGGTCGCCGAAGGCTGGGCCTACGGGCCGTCGATCCAGCGCGACGAGCGGTGGACGCCGGGCGAGCTCGGCGAGGTCGTGCCGGGTTTGGTCGCGGAAGCAGCGCCGAACGCCGGGATGTCCGGAGCCCGCCCGACGTCGTAACGGTGGCGTTCTTCGCGCTGATCCACGGCGGCGCCCACGGCGGCTGGTGCTGGGAGCGGCTGACACCCGAGCTGGAACGCCTCGGACACGGCTGGTCGGCACCCGACCTGCCGTTCGACGACCCGGCCGGCGCGTCCGAGTGGGCGGACGCGGTCATCGCCTCGATCCCGCCGGGCGCAACCGACGTGATCGTCGTCGGCCACTCGCTCGGCGGCCTCGCCGTGCCGGTCGTCGCGAGTCGCATGGCGGTGCACCGCATGGTCTTCCTCGGCGCGATGGTACCGATCCCGGGCGTTCCGCTCGTCGAGGTGTGGGCGCAGGAGCCGGACGTGCTCGCGGTCGCCGGCGTCACCGAGGCGGTCTCCGGCGAAGCCGCGGGCGGAGCTGCACTCGGCGAGGGCGACGCCGTGCTGTCGTGGGAGTTCGCCCGCGGGGCGTTCTACCAGGACCTGCCGGAGGACGTGGCGCGCAGCGCGTGGCAGCGGTTGCGGCCGCAGGGCATGGCTGTCTTCGCGGAGCCGTGCCCGATCGATGCGTGGCCGGCCGTGCCGGCGACGTACATCCTGATGACCGAGGACCAGTCGGTGAACCCGGCATGGTCGCGCCGGATCGCCCGCGGCCGGCTGAACGCCGACGTCATCGAGCTGCCCGGCGGCCACTCGCCGTTCTATGGCCGGCCGGAAGAGCTCGCCGCGACTCTCGATCGGATCGCGGCGGGCTGAGCGTCGCGCGCTCCGGCGGCGATACCGTCGGGCCATGGCGACCTTGGCGGACGCAGCGCAGATCGCGAGCGGCCTGCCCGAGGTCACCGAGGGCCTCCGGTGGGGCAACCGGACGTGGCTGGTCGACGGCAAGGGATTCGCCTGGGAGCGGCCGTTCAGCAAGGCCGACATCAAGCGGTTCGGCGACGCGACGCCGCCCGACGGGCCGATCCTCGCGGTGCGCGTGGACGACCTCGTCGAGAAGGAGGCGGTCCTCGCGGCCAACCCCGATGCCTTCTTCACGATCCCGCACTTCGATGGCTACGCCGCCGTACTGATCCAGCTGAAGGCGGTGCGCAAGAAGGCGCTGCGCGAGGCGATCATCGACGGCTGGCTGGCGTGCGCGCCGGCACCACTTGCCAAAAGCTTCTTGAGCCGCTAGCGAACCCGGCGCCGCAACGGATTCCGTCGCGGACCGCGAGGGTAAATCCCGCATGCAGCCTGGGGTTAGGGGTCGGCATGGCACTCCCGGATTTCCTTGTGGTCGGAGCACCGAAGGCAGGCACGACCGCACTGCACATGGCGCTGGCGGCGCATCCGCAGATCTTCATGTCGCCGGTGAAGGAGCCGCGCTACTTCCTGTGCGCGGACACCCCGCCACCCCGTCGGGGCGGGCCCGGCGACGCCCAGACCTACCAGGAGTACGTCTGGCGGCGCAGCGACTACGAGGCGCTGTTCGCCGACTCGGATCCAGGCATGCTGCGCGGTGAGAGCAGCCCGTTCTACCTCTGGGACCGGCAGGCGCATCGCCGGATCCGGGCGGCAATTCCCGACGCGAGGCTGATCGCGGTGCTGCGCGATCCGGTCGAGCGCGCCTACTCGAACTGGGCGCATCTGTGGACCGCTGGCCTCGAACCGTGCCAAGACTTCCTCGCCGGCTGCGCCGAGGAGCCGGCGCGGGTCGCGGCGGGCTGGGCACCGTTCTGGCGCTACCTCGAGCTCGGCAAGTACGGCGAACAGCTGCGCGACCTGTTCACCGTGTTCCCCCGCCGCCAGGTGCTGATCGTGCGCTACCGCGAGCTGCGCGATGCGCCGGCGCCGACGCTGGACCGGGTGTGCCGGTTCCTCGGGGTGCGGACCGGCGTGATCGACCAGGTGCCGCACGAGAACGTCCGGCCGCACGTCAGTCCGGCCGCGTCGACCCGGCTGGTGCAGCAGATGTTGCGGCGCGGCGCCGCCGTCGGGCACCACTTCCCGCTTCCGGTTCGCCGACTGGTTCGCACGCCGCTGCTCGGCATGCTGCAGCGCGGCGGCCGCCCCCGCGAGCCGTTGACGCCGGGGCAGCGGGCGGCGCTGCTACCGCACTTCGCCGCCGACATCGACCTGTTCGAGTCGGTCAGCGGCATCGATGTCACGCCGTGGCGGGAGCCTGATGGGGCACCAGAAGGTGGTCTGCTGGCTGCCCTTCGGTGACCGGCGACCCGACCAGTTCCGTCATGAGGCCGTGGGTGCCGTCGGCGGTCGTCATCTCGTAGTACAGCCGGGTGGCGCCGGCCAGTGGGACGCTCGCGACATAGCGCAGGCCGGTGCCGCCGTACGGCGAAACGGCTGCCGGTGCGTCGCCGACGGCCTCGAACTGCCGGCCGTCCGCGGACACCGCAACGCCCGTGCGCTCCTCGTAGTTCTCCGCCTTCGACGCCCGGCCGTCGTAGTAGGCGACGGCAGCGTCACCGCGGAACGCGACGCAGCTGATCCGGGTGCCGCGGCTGTCCCACCTGCCGGGGCGGCCGGCCAGCGACCGGGCGTCCCACGACCAGGCGATGCCGTCCGCGCTGGTGGCGTGCCGGGTCTCCATCCGGTCTTCCTCGCCGACCTCGTCGAGCGGGTGGAAGCAGGCCCACATGTGCCACGCGCCGTCGTGCCGAAGGACGACGGGATCCTTGACGCCGAAGCGGTCGTCGCCGGGGACGACGACCCGCGCATCGGCGGGACGGAACGCCGCCGGATCGGCCGCCTCGAGCAGCTCGATCCGCCAGTGCTTGGTGCCCGGCGTCGCGCAGCTGACATAGAGCCGCCAACGACCATCGGGGGTGCGGACCAACGCCGGCCGTTCGAGCGACTCGGCCCCGAAGTCATCGGCGTGCAGCAGGAGCAGCGGCGTGAACCGCTGGCCGTCGTCGGACCGCGCAATGGCGACGGCGAACCCGCGGCCGGAGCCCACCGGGCGGCGCAGCCGGTAGGCGAGGTAGTAGCAGCCGTCCACCAGGACCGCGCTCGGCGCGCCGGCCCAGTGCCCGGGTCCGGCGTGCGGTGAGCCGGCGACGAGGACGCCGCGACCGGTGGGCAGCGGTGCCAGTTCGAGCAGGTCACGCGGCTGGTGGGGGGCGAGGTCGGTCTGCGGCACGACGGTCAGGGTAGGTCCGCCCCGCGAGCCCCGAAGCCGAACTAGGAGAATGTGGCGGTGCGGTGTGGTGGGCCGTTCGGCCGACGGCTGGCGGCCGTCGTTCTCACGACCGCGATGGCCGGTAGCGGCGTGGCGGCCGCCGCGTCAGCGAGCGGGGGCGAGCCGCGATATCGCGCGAGCACGTTCAACCTCGGCGTCGAGGCGCACGACTACCTGAACGTGCTGCAGCGGCAGGCGACGTACCTGACGCCGTCGTACCAGCTGAAGCTGCGCACCATCGGGCTGCAGAACGGCAGCGCCGCGCTGGCCATGGAGCTGCACGATCCGCAGCGCGAGTTCCTCACCGACCTGTGCTGGAACGGCAACGACGCCTGCGCCGGCGACGTCCGGCTCTACGACTGGCAGACGAAGGGCTACGGCATCGTGCGGCCGTTCGTCTTCACCGCGCGCAACGGCGCCCAGCTGTCGGGTCATGTCTGGGCCACCCGCAAGGGCCCGGCGCGACGGCCGGGCGTCGTCATCACCGACGGCTCGGTGCAGGCCGACGAGCAGCTGTACTGGTTCGCCGCCCAAGCGCTCGCCAAGGACGGCTACGTCGTGATGACCTTCGACCCGCAGGGCCAGGGCCAGTCCGACACCTTGGGTCGAGGCAAGGACGAGCTCGAGGGCGTGCCCGCGCAGACCGACGGACGGCCATTCTTCGACGGCACGGAGGATGCGCTCAACTTCTTCCTCTCGACGCCGCGGCACCCATACCTGCCGGTGGCGTCGTGCAACTCCGGGACCAGCCACGCGGCCTACCAGCGGAGCCGGGTGAAGGCCGGCTTCGACGCGGCGTACAACCCATTCTGGCGGATCCTCGACCGGCACCGGATCGGACTCGCCGGTCACTCGTACGGCGCGGCCGCGGTGTCCTACATCGCGCAGTGGGACAAGCGCGTCAAGGCGGTCGTCGCGTGGGACAACCTCGGATCCGCGGACCCCACCGGCAGGCTGGCCGAGAAGGGGTGCGTCGACCGGCGCGACCGCCGGCCGGCGCCCATCCGCGTGCCCGGGCTGGGCATGTCGGCGGACTACGGCCTGCCGCCGACGCCGCACACCAAGCTGCCGAACTACGACGCGAAGGACGCGGCCTCGCTGGCGTACTCGCGCCATCACGTCGACTCGGGCGAGATCGTGATCCGCGGCGGCAGCCACCTCGACTTCTCCTACATCCCGGACCCGGCGTTCGGCGCATCGCTGCGCGGGCCGGACATCACCGCGTGGTACGCCGACGCCTGGTTCGACTACTACCTCAAGCACCAGCGCTCGGCGTACCGCCGGCTGGTCACCCGCCGCTGGCAGCATGACCCGATCGAGGCGAAGGTCGACTCGTACGGCGACGGCAACGCGTTCTCCTACTACTACCGCTCGCGGCTCGACATCCATAAGCCGGGCGGCGGCAGGTTCGACTGCGAGCAGCTACGGCGGGGCTGCCGCGGCATGGCCAACCACGACGGCTATCGCGGGCCCTGGTCCTACCTGACGGTCGACACCAGCAAGGACGGCCGGGCAACCCACCGGGTGCCGCGCGGCACCGGCCTCTATTTGCCGGACGCCGGCCTGCGCTGACCGCGCCGGCGCCGCGGCGACGGCTCGCCCGCCTGGTTCGCGGCGCTTCGACCGAGCGCGGCCGCACAGAGCACCCGGTCGGTGAACTCCTCGGGATCACCCCACGGCATGAACGGCTTGGTGATCATCAACGACGCGACGCCGTGCGCGACCGTCCAGAGCTCGAGCGTGATCGGCAGCGGATCATCGGGCGCGAAGATGCCGGCGTCCATGCACGCGGTGACGGCTTGCTGGAAGTGGGTGAATGCAGAGCTGGCCAGCACCCGATCGACGTCGGGGGTCGGGCACGGGTCCATGACCGCGATCCGGTAGTGCTGCGGGTGGCTCAACGCGAAGCGGACGTACGCCAGCCCGAACGCACGGAGCCGCTCGAGCGGGTCCGTGATCCCGTCGGCGGCCTCGAGCATCGCGGCGTCCAGCTCGGTGAACACGTCGGCGACCACGGCCGCGATGAGCGCGTCCTTGTCGGCGAAGTGCAGGTACAGCGACGGCGAGGTCACGCCGACCGCGTCGGCGACCGCTCGCATCGACACCGCGTCCGCGTCGCCGGCCTCGGCGAGCAACCGCCTCGCCGCGGTGATGATCTCGACGCGCAGCTGCTCGCCGCTGCCCCGCGGCGCCCGCCGGCGCCGCGACACGGAGCGGGTGGCGGTCGTCATCCGGCGATCGGCTCCCGCGGTGGCAGCACGGTCAGCTCGGCCGACTCGGCCAGCCCGAACCGCGCGTGCAGCCGCGCCAACGGCCGCGGCGCCCACCAGTTCCACCGCCCTGCCAACCGCATGAACGCCGGCACCAGCATCCCCCGCACGATCGTCGCGTCCATCAACACTGCGAGCGTAAGGCCCGTGCCGAACAGCTGGATGAACGACACCCGCGACGTGGCGATCGCGGCGAACACGATCGCCATCAGCACCGCCGCCGCCGTGATGATCCGCCCGGTGCGGCCCAGCCCGACCGCAACCGCGCGGGTGTTGTCCTCCGGACGGCCGGCGGAGTCCAGCCAGGCCTCACGGATCCGCGAGAGCAGGAACACCTCGTAGTCCATGGACAAGCCGAACGCCAGGCAGAACATCAAAGGCGGCATGGTCGGTGTGAGGTAGCCGGTCGTCGTCAGGTCTCGGAACAGCCCGCTGAAGTGGCCCTCCTGGAAGACCCACACCATCGCGCCGAACGTCGCGGAGAGCGACAACGTGTTGAGCACCAGCGCCTTCAGCGGCAGGACGACGCTGCCGGTGAACAGGAACAGCACGATGAAGGTCGCGAGGACGATCCAGAGGATGGCGTAGGGCAGCGACGCGCCCAGCGAATGCAGGCTGTCGCTGTTCGTCGCGGTCTCTCCGGTGAACTCCACCGGCCACGGAGCAGGTACGGCGCGCAGCGCATCCAGCGTGTGCTTGGCGGTCGCGGACTCCGGGTCGGTGTCGGTCTGCGCGGCGAGGTAGGTGGAGTCGCGCACGACCATGCCCGGGCTGCCGGGGCCCACCCGGCGGCCGTCGGCGAAGCTGCCGGCGGCCGACGACACGGAGGTGACGTGCGGCACCCGCGAGAGCTCGGCGGCGTACCGCGTGATCGTCAATTGGCCACCGTCGAACCGCGGCGCGACGACCCGGACGGTCGAGGCGGCGTTGGCGCCGAATTGGTTGCGCAGGTCGTCGCCGACCTGGTGCGACGAGGCGCTCGTCGGCAGCACCCGGTCGTCGGGCGAGCCGAACTTGACGTGCAGGAACGGCAGGCCGAGCACGACGAGGATCGCGGTGATGAGCACGGCGGACGGGATCGCGCGGCCCATCAGCCGGTTGGCGAACCGGTACCAGAAGCTGGCCTCGACCGGCTTGGCCGCCGGCGCCTCGGTCGGTCGGCCCCGCATCCGACGGATCACCGCATGCAAGTCGTAGGCATCGATGCGATGCCCGACCAGCTTCATCATCGCGGGTAACAGCACCAGTGCGGCGACCGTCGCCAGCAGCACGACCGCGATCCCGGCGTACGCGAACGAGCGCAGGAAGTACAGCGGGAACACCAGCATCGCGGCGAGCGACAACCCGACGGTCAGCGCGGAGAACAACACGGTGCGTCCGGCGGACTGCATGGTCCGCCGGACGGCGTCGTCGGGCGCAAGTCCGGCGTGCATCTCTTCGCGGTAGCGGCTGACGATGAACAGGCTGTAGTCGATCGCCAGCGCCAGCCCGAGCGCGGTCGTCATGTTCAGCGCGTAGATCGACACGTGGGTGACCGCGGCGAGCCCGCGCAGGATGGCCATCGTGCCGACGATCGAGGACAGCCCGACGACCAGCGGCAACAGCGCGGCGATCAAGCTGCCGAACACCCAGATCAGCGCGACCATCGTCAGCGGGATGGCGACCAGCTCGGAGATCTGCAGGTCGTGGCGGATGTCGTCGTTGACCTGGTGGTTGGCGACGCCGAAGCCGCCGGCTCGCACCGTCACGCCGTCGCGGGTGCCGGTCACCCGGTCGGCGATTGCGGCCGCACGGTCCGGCGCCTTGGCGTCGCTGCCTGCGACCCGGGCGACGACCAGCGCCGCCGTGCCGTCGCGGCTCTTCAGGGCGGCGGCTTCGCTGCGCGGCAGGGTCCAGTACGACGCGACGTCGCTGGTGTAGCGAGCGGCGGCGACCCGGCGCGCGATGTCGGTGCCGACCATCCGCGCCGCCCGGCTGTTCACGCCGGCCGGCGTGCTGACCTCCAGCAACAAGTTGGAGTCGCCGGCGTCAAATCGGTGCGCCAGCAGGTCATCGGCCTGGCTCGACTCGGAATGCGGATCGTTGAATCCGCCGGCGGTGAGATGGCTCGCGACCGGGATGCCGAAGAACACCGCGACCACGAGCGCGAATCCCGCGACGATCAGGACCCGCTTCGGGCGCCGGATTCCGAGGTTGGCAAGCCGCACCAGCATGGCAAGCTCCGATCATGAGCCGTTACCTGACGTCGGTAACTTAGCGTCGATAAGTTACCGACGTCAACCGACAATCGGCCAGCACACGTCGGTGGTGTGGGCGAGCAGGTCGTTGGGGTCGCCGGTCGGCAGGTAGTACTCACGAATCGGACCGGGCGCGCCGGCGGCCCGTTCCAGCACCCACCGGCCGAGCCCGCCGTACGTCCGGTCAAGGTCGCCGAACGGCCCGCGATGGTTGGTGGCGGCAAACTCGCCGCCGTCGATCTCGAGCCCCTGGATCCGCGCCGGCAGCGCAACGTCCACTGGCGCGCGCAGCGGCACGAAGCAGGTCAGCTGGCCGACCTCGTCTTCGAAGAACTCGGGCGGAAACAGTGCGCCGTCCGGTCCGGACCGGACGAGCCGCAGGTCGGCGAGGCAGTCGTGCAACGCGGTGAACGCCGCCATCCACCATGCGACCGCTTCCTCGGCAACGACCTGGTCGCTGATCGCGATCGCGGCGGTCCTCGGCACGCTGCGCTGCTCGATCTGCAGCGCTTCGCGCGGCGCCTCCAACAGGCTGCGCAACGACGCGACGGACTGCTGCGTCTCCTCCAACTGGCGCTCCATTCGGCGCAGGTGCGTCACCAGCGCCCGGTCACGGGTCTCGGCGTCCGGCGCCTGCACGATGGTGCGGACCTCCTCCAGCGGCATACCGAGATCGCGCAGCCGCCGGATCATCTGGGCCAGCCCGACCTGCTGCGGCGCGTAGTACCGATAGCCGGACGAGGCGTCGACCTCGACCGGCTCGAGCACGCCGACGTCGTGGTAGTGCCGCAGCGCTTTGACGCTGAGGTACGTCATCCGGGAGAAGTCGCCGATGCCGAGTCGCACCCGATTGGCCGGCGAGGAGGTCGTCTGCATGCCCTCAACCTGAACTCTCCCCCTGCCGGAGGGTCAAGTCGGTTGCGATGTGACTTGACTCTCCCGTTACGGGAGGCCGGACAACGGTCGCATGACAGATCTCATTAGCCCTCCGGCGCGTCGTTCATCACAGCTGCCGACCGGCCGCACACGCCGCCGCGTTGCCGACCTGCTCGCGTTGCCCGTGCTGCTCGCCGGCACCGCGCTCATCGTCGTCGACTTCTTCATCGTCAATGTCGCGCTCCCGTCGTTGCAGACCGACCTGCACGCCAGTACGACGGCGGTCGAGTGGGTGATCGCCGGCTACGGCCTGACGTTCGCAGCGTTGCTCGTCGCCGCCGGTCGCATCGGCGACCGCATCGGGCGTCGTCGGGTGTTCACCATCGGCGTCGGCCTGTTCACCGCGGCGTCCGCGGGCTGCGGCCTCGCTCCCAACCCGTCGACCTTGGTGATCGCGCGACTTGCCCAGGGGTGCGGCGGCGCGATGATCAGCGCGACTGTCATCGCGTTGATCAGCGTGCTCTACGACGGTCCTGCCCGTGCCCGGGCGATCAGCGTCTACGCCACCGTCATGGGAGTCGCGGCCGCCAGCGGTCAGTTGCTCGGCGGGCTACTGCTGCGCAGCGACCTGGCCGGTCTGGGCTGGCGGCTGATTTTCCTGGTCAACCTGCCGATCGGCGTTGCCGCACTGATTGCCGCGCCGCGCTGCCTGCCGGAGTCGCGAGCCGACCGCGCGGGCCGGGTCGACGTCGTCGGGCTGGTCATGATGACGATGGGTCTCACCGCCCTCGTGCTGCCGCTGATCGACGGCCGCTCGGCGGGCTGGCCGGCGTGGACCATCGCCAGCCTGGCGGCCGCGCCGGTGTTGCTGGTCGGCTTCGGGCTTCGGCAACGCGGGGTGGTCCGCCGTGGCTTGCAGCCGTTGCTCGACCCGGCGCTGCTGCGTTCCCGCAGCTTTACCGCCGGGCTGCTGGTGCAGCTCGGCTTCTGGTCCGGGCAGGCGTCGTACTTCCTCGTGTTGGCGCTCTACCTGCAGACCGGGCGCGGGCTCTCCGCACTGGAGTCCGGTCTGGTGTTCAGCATCCTGGCGGCGGCCTACCTGGTGGCGTCGATGGCGGCACCAGCGCTGCAGGCCCGGTTCGGCCGGGCGACCGTGGCCGCCGGCGCAGCCGCGCTGGCGACCGGCCACCTGCTCGCGATCGGCACGACCATCGGCGGCGCCCACCCGGTGCTGCTGCTGACCCCGGCATTGCTGCTGGCCGGCGCCGGCATGGGGCTGTGCATCGCACCGATCACGACGACGGTGCTGTCGAGCCTGGAGCCGGCGCAGGCCGGCGTCGTCTCGGGCGTGCTGTCGACCGTGCAGCAGGTCGGCAACGCGCTGGGCGTGGCCGTTGTCGGCTTGGTGTTCTTCGGCGCCCTGCGGCCGGGTGCGGCCGAGGCATTTCGTGACAGCCTCGTCCTGCTGGCCGGCCTGCTGGCCGTCGTCGCGGTGGCCGCCGGAGTGCTGCTCCCGGCGCGGGCGGCCGCCGCGGATGCAGGAGGATGACTGGGTGCCGGTGCCCGCGCTGCCAACGACCGCAGCTGAGCTCGACGACTACTACGGCAACGCGCCGCGCGGCGTGCGGGCGAATATGATCTTCACGGTCGACGGCGCGGGCGCTTTTGCCGGGCGCACCAAGCAGATCACCGACCCGGCCGACCAGGTGCTGCTGCAACGGCTTCGCGTGCACGCCGACGTCGTGCTGGTCGGCGCCGGCACCGTCCGCGCGGAGCGTTACGGCCCGGTGCGGTTCTCCGACGAGGAGGTGCAGTGGCGGACGAACAACGGCTACGCCGCGCGTCCTCCGCTGGCGATCGTCACGGCGCGAGCGGCGTTCGCGGCGGACGCCAAGGTGTTCGACCCGCAAGCGCCCCGCACCATCCTGGTCACCACCGAACGCGGCGCCGAGGCGGCCCACCGGCTCGACGAGGTGGCCGACGTCGTGGTCGCCGGCGACGACCTGGTCGACCCACGGGTGATGATCGAGGCGCTCGCCGCGCGCGGCCTGCACCGGGTGCTCTGCGAGGGCGGACCGTTTCTGCTCAGCCGGCTGGTCGAGCACGACCTGGTCGACGACATGTGCCTGACGTTGTCGCCGTACCTCGCGGGGTCGCAGCCGTTGACGCCGGAGCCGCCGTCGGCACGCGACCAGCCGACCCGGCTCGCACTCCGTCACATCCTCGAGCGCGACGGCCTGCTCTACCTGCGTTACAGCCGGCCGCACGCTGCGGCGGGGTGACTGCGCGGAAGCACCGCGCCCCGTCGGTGTTCGGCGGCGAGTTGGTGCTCACGGTCGACGGCGGCGAGGCGTCACTGATCTCCAACGGCACGTTCTTGATGTCGACCGCGACGTCGCGATCGGAACGGCTGCTCGGGGCCCTCGTCGCGACCGCTCCGGCACCGGCGCGGGTGCTGATCGCCGGGCTCGGGCTTGGCGTCACCACCACGACCGTGCTTGCCGATCCTGACGTCGCGGCCGTGACCGTGGTCGAGATCGAGCCCGCACTCGTGCAGTGGTGGCGCGAGGAGTTGCAGCCGCCGGTCGACGATCCGCGGCTGACGCTCGTGGTCGACGACGTCGCGGGCTGGCTCGGCCGCACCGACGACACGTTCGACTACATCTGCGTCGACATCGACAACGGGTCGGAGTGGCTGGTCGACGAGCGAAACGCCGCGCTCTACTCCGACCCGGGCATCGCGCTCGTCGCCGGGCGGCTCTCCGATCAAGGCGTCGCGACGTGGTGGGCGGCCCGCGCCGAGCGGGCGCTGGCCGACCGGCTTGACCGGCGGTTCGCCGAGGTACGCCGGCTCGACGTCCCGGTCCGTCGCGGTGACCCGGACGTCATCTACTGGTGCCGCCACCCGGCGCATACGACGGCGGTGCCCGCCTGATGGCGCGGGCCCAATCGGCCGCCGCCCGCCGAGTCGTGATCCGCAGCGACGCGCCGTGCCGCAGCGCGGAGTAGCGCAGCCAGGCGCGATGCAGCGGCCGCCCGTGCAGCCGAGCCGCGGTGACGTAGCGGCGCCTGGCGCCGGCCTGCGGAGCGACGATGCGGATCGCGTGCCCGCCGGGTGCCCGCAGCGTCACACGGGAGAATCGAGGCGCGCCGATGGCCAACACGTCGTCGCCAGGGATTGCGGGATAGATACCGATCGCGTTGAACACCCACCAGGCCGACATCGTGCCGCCGTCGACGTTGCCCGGGTAACCGTCGGGCGCTGGCGCGTACAGCCGGCGCATCGCGCGCGCGATCACCGACTCGGTGCGGTCGGGCCGGCCGGCCCAGAGGTACTCGTACGGCGTGTCGAGCTGCGGCTCGTTGCCGAGGAACGCGTACGGCGATGACGGCCCGGCATTGAGCTGGGTGAATAGCGCATCCAACCGGCGCACCAGCGCCGACGAACCGCCGAGCTCGCGCCGCAAGCCGGCGACGTCGAACGGCACCATGAACGTGTATTGGCTGCCGTCACCCTCGACGAAACCGTGGGCAATGCCGCCGGACTTGCTGATCGGCAGGAAGACGCCGGTTGCGCTGCGCGGCTCGACCATCTTGTCGCGGGCGTTGAAGTTGTTGCGCCACCAGTTGGCCCGAGCCATCGCGGCACGCGCGACTGCGGTCTGGTGGCTGGCCGTCGCCAGCCGCGCAAGTGCGAAGTCGGCAGTGGCGTACTCGAGGCCAGTCGACGCACTCCCCCAGACCAGTGCCGGACTGAGCAGCGCCTCCGCGCCACCCGTGGTGTTCGTGGTCGCGTCGAGCTCGATCGGCAGATAGTGCAGCGCGAGGTACGCCGGATTACCCGGCCGTTCGACGTAGTAGCCGCCGCCCAGCGTCGCCGGGTCGAGCAGCGCCGGCAGGTTGGCGAGCGGGGCATCGTCGACACCGTTGCTCGCAGCACCGTGCACGCCGGCGGCGACGGCGGCTTTCAGCGAGAACCCGTGCACGCCGAAGGCGTGGAAGTCGGCGAGGTAGGGCACTGCCGGGTCGCCGACCATGATGTCGGGGCTGCCCCCGACAACCGGCCAGCGCGGCAGGTACCCGGCATACCTCTCGTCGTCGAGCAATGACCGGGCGATGTCGCGGGCGCGATGCGGGGCGAGCAGCGCCAGCAGCTGGGCATGCGTCCGGTATTCGTCCCACAGGCTCATCTGGCTGTAGGTCGCGTGGCTTCTCGCGCGCTCGACTCTGCCGTTGAGCGCCGGGAATCGGCCGTCGACGTCGCTGATCAGTTGCGGCGAGAGCATCGACTGGTACAGCGTCGTGGCGAGCATCCGACGATCAGCGCCTGACCCGCCGGCGACGCGAAGCCGGCCGAGCAGGCGCGCCCAGGCCGTCGCTGTGCGACGACGTACCTGTCGCAAGCTGCGGTGCCCGACCTCGCGCTCCAGCGCATCCCGTGCGCCGGCCGTGCTGACGTACGACAGGCCGACCCGCACACCGACGCTTCGCCGCTGTGCGGTCGCGAAGCGCAGCACGGCGCCGGCCTGGGCGGTGCCGCTGAGCGATCCCGGCAGCGCGGGTGGCAGGCCCTGCAAGCCGGCGGTGTAGGCGAGCGGGATCAGCGAGTGGCTGGACGCAGCGTCGCCGCCCGGCACGAAGGTCTGGCGATGCCAGACGGCATGCGAGGCGAACGAGCGGTCGAAGCGCAGGACGACGTGGAGTGTGTAGGACGTCGGCTGCTGGCAGAACCGCCCGCTGGTTTCAGTGACTGTCACCGTGCGTGCGGCGGTGTCGACGTGAACGGCGGCCGCGGTCACGCCGGCCGGGCTGCCGCCGGCGTTGATCACAAGGCTGCCCGTACCGGCATTGGCCGGGAACCGGAAGTGTCCGATGCCTGCCCGGCTCGCCGCCGCCAGCGCCACCCGGATCGGACGGCGACTACCCGGATTAAGCGTCACGGCGTACCGGCCGGGCGACGCGGACTCGTGCCGATGGTCGAAGGTTGCGGTCAACCTGGGGTCGAGCGCGGCGCTGGCCAGCTTCGCCGGGCTGCGGGTGATCGGCGTTGTCGTCGGGGTGATCGGTACGTCCTCGAAGCCGACGCACCCGCCGCCTTGAAACCGCGTGAGGTCGAAGCCGGAGATCTTCGTGTCGGAGTAGGTGTAGCCGGCGCCATAGGCGACCGCATCCGGCACGGTGCGTGGACCCCACGACAGCATGCCGAACGGCGCGGTCGCCGCCGGGCTCATGTTGCCTGCGCTGCCCCCGGTGCCCTGATCCGCCAGCCTCGTGTCGGTCCCGACGAACGGGTCCGCCAGCCGCACCAGCTGCCGGCCGGTGGTCAACGTCGCACGCCCGTGATGCACGTGATGCGCTGGCGACGCCGGCGCGGAAGCCGCCGGGGCGGCGGCGAGGGCGGCTGCGACCAGGGCCGCGGCGCCGGCAGTCAGCACGCGCGGCATCATCCCGCACCCCCGCGATGGCGACGTGGCCTGGTTAGAGCGTGGTCAAGTCGCCAAACTCGCGGGCGAGGGCGAGGAACGCGTCGTTTTCGGCCGGCAGGCCGATTGTGACTCGCACGCCGTCACCGGCGAACGGCCGGACCAGCACGCCGCCTGCCGCGCAGTGCTCGGCGAACGACACCGAGCGATCGCCGAGCGGCAGCCACACGCAGTTCGCCTGAGAAGGCGGTACGTCGGCCCCGTCGGCGCGCAACAGTTTGGTGACGCGGTCGCGCTCGGCGACGGTGAGCTCGGCTCGGCGCCGGACCTCCTCGATGTCGTCGAGCGCGGCGATGGCGCACTCCTGCGCCAGGCCGCTGACGCTGAACGGCACCTGGGTCTTGCGGACCGCGGCCGCGACGTCGGCGGCGGCGACGCAGTAGCCGACCCGCAGGCCGGCCATGCCGAACGCCTTCGAGAACGTGCGGGTGACCGCGACGTTGGGGCGGTCGGCGTAGCGCTCCAACGCATCCGGCACCTGCGCGGGGTCGGCGTACTCGTGGTAGGCCTCGTCGATCACGACGAGGACGTCGTCGGGCACCCGGTCGACCAGCCGGCTCAGCGCGTCGCCGTCAACCGCCGTACCGGTCGGGTTGTTGGGGTTGCAGATCAACACCAGCCGGGTGCGCTCCGTGACCGCGTCCGCCATGGCGTCGACGTCGTGGGCGTAGTCACGCAGCGGGACCGGCACCGCCGTGCCGCCGGCGACTCCGGTGATGATCGGGTAGGCCTCGAACGCCCGCCAGCCGAACACCACTTCGTCGCCGGCGTCGACCACCGCAGCGGCGATCTGCCCGATCACCTCGACGCTGCCCGCGCCGACCGCGATCCGCTCCGGCGCAACGCCGTGGTGGCGCGCCAACGTCTCGATCAACTCGCGCGACGCCATGTCCGGGTAGCGGCTGACCCCCGCCGTCAGCTCGTTGATCCGAGCCGCCACCGACGGCAGCAAGCCGTACGGCGACTCGTTGCTGGCCAGCACGATCGCGTCCGGCGCTTTGCGGCCCGGGACGTACGCCGGCAAGCCGGCCATTGCGGGCCGCAGGTGCACGCTCATGACTTATAGATTGCCGCAGCGCCGCGCTCGCGCGGTCACAGGTTGCCGCGACGCTCCTGCTCGCGCTCGATCGCCTCGAACAACGCCTTGAAGTTTCCCTTGCCGAAGCCTTGCGAGCCGTGCCGCTCGATCAGCTCGAAGAACACCGTCGGGCGGTCCTGCACCGGCTTGGTGAAGATCTGCAGCAGGTAGCCGTCCTCGTCGCGGTCGGCGAGGATCGCGTTCTGCCGGAGTACGTCGAGCGGCACGCGGGTGTCGCCGACCCAGTTGCCGAGCTCGGCGTAGTAGGTGTCGGGCGTGGTCAGGAACTCAACGCCGGCGGCGCGCATCCCGGTGACCGCTCGGACGATGTCGTCGGTCTCCAACGCGATGTGCTGCACACCCGGCCCGCCGTAGAACTCGAGGTATTCATCGATCTGGCTCTTCCGCTTGCCGAGGGCCGGCTCGTTCAGCGGGAACTTCACCTTGCGGTGCCCGTCCGCGACGACCTTGCTCATCAGCGCGGAGTACTCGGTGGCAATGTCGTCGCCGACGAACTCCTTCATGTTCGTGAAGCCGAGCACGCGGTGGTAGAAGTCGACCCACTCGTCCATCCGGCCGAGCTCGACGTTGCCGACGACGTGGTCGATGCCGGTGAACCACTCCGGTTGCTCAGCGCCGGTGTCGACCGGGCGATAGCCCGGCAGGAAGCAGCCGGTGTAGTCGGTGCGCTGCACGAAGGTGTGGCGGGTCTTGCCGTACGTCGCGATCGCCGCCGTCACGGCCTTGCCGCTCTCGTCCTCCTCGACCGCCGGTGGCTGCAGCCCGGCGGCGCCGCGAGCGATCGCCATTTCATAGGCGTGCGCCGCGTCCGGGACCTGCAGCGCGATGTCGATGACGCCGTCGCCGTGGTCGGCCACGTGGCGGCCGAGCGGTCCGCCCGGCCGGATCTCGGCGCTGATGACGAACCGCGCGCTGCCGGACTCGAGGACGTAGTCGACGGCGTCGCGCCGGCCGGTTTCGGGGCCGCGATAGGCGGTCACCCGCATGCCGAAGGCGGTCGTGTAGAAGTGGGCGGCCTGCTTGGCGTTGCCGACCGCGAAGTGGACGTGGTCGATCGCCTCGACCGGGAACTCGTCTGCGCCAGCCATGGGATCAGCCTGCCGGGATTGGCCTCGTCGTACAACACACGGGGCATATGCTGTGCAATATGTCCAGCCTCGATGCGCTCGACAGCCGGATCGTGCTGCTGTTTGCCCAAGAGCCGCGCATCGGCGTGCTCGAGGCATCGCGCCGGCTCGGCGTCGCGCGCGGCACGGTGCAGGCCCGGCTCGACCGGCTGCAACACAACGGGGTGATCACCGGCTGGGCGCCGACGATCAACCC
>DASZPL010000089.1:0-18603 GCA_035550315.1 Mycobacteriales bacterium
GACGCCGGCCCGGGTGACCTGCGCGAGCTGGTCCCGACCAACCAGCGCCAGGCCTTCGACATGCGGCGCTACGTCAAGGCGTTGCTCGACGCGGACACGTTCTTCGAGATCCACGAGCTGTGGGCGCGCGAGCTGGTCGTCGGGTTCGGCCGGCTCGCCGGCCAGGTGGTCGGGGTGGTCGCCAACAACCCGCTGCACAAGGGCGGCGTGCTGTTCGTCGACTCCGCCGACAAGGGCGCGCGGTTCATCCAGCTCTGCGACGCGTTCAACGTGCCGCTGCTGTTCCTCGCCGACGTGCCGGGGTTCATGGTCGGGAGCGCGGTGGAGCGCGAAGGCATCATCCGGCACGGCGCGAAGCTGATCAGCGCCGTCTCCGAGGCCACCGTCCCGAAGATCTCCGTGATCGTGCGCAAGGCGTACGGCGCCGGTCTCTACGCGATGAGCGGACCCGGCTTCGCGACCGACGCGACGCTCGCGCTGCCCACCGCGATGATCGCCGTGATGGGTGCCGAGGCGGCGGTCAACGCCGTCTACTACAACCGGATCCAGGCGATCGAAGACCCGGCCGAGCGCGACGCGTTGGTGCAGCAGCTGCGGGCCGAGTACGACGAGGACGTCGACATCGTCCGGCTGGCGAACGAGCTGGTGGTCGACGCCATCATCGAGCCGGAGGACCTGCGTCCCGACCTGATCCGGCGATTCGCGGCGTACTCAACCAAGGACCGGTTCTTCTCCCGGCGCCGGCACGGCGTGACGCCGGTGTAGCACCGCGTCGACCGCGGTGGGGTCGAGGAAGACCCAGCGGCGAAACGCCCAGAACCGCCACACCGTGCCCAGCGCGGTGCCGACCAGCGTGCCGGAGATGTTGAATGCCAGCGGCGAGTGTTGGTGCAGCAGGTACTCGCTGACCCCGACCGGGATCTCGGAGATGCCGAGCCCGATCAGCGACAGCCCGAGAAACAGCGGCAGCCCGCGGCGGAAGCCGTGGCCCTGCCGGTGCCGCCAGGTCCAGTAGCGGTTGGCGAAGTACGACGCGACGGCCGCGATCAGCGTGGCGAGGCCGAAACTGGTCAGCGGGCCCAGCCCGATGCCGAAGTGGAAGCCGTTGGACAGGGCACTGGTCAGCACGAACCCCAGTGCTCCGACGACACCGAACTTCGCGACCTCGTGCACCACCAGCCGCAGCGCCACGGAGTCGAGGCTACGTGCGTGAAATGATGAATCCGTGAGGGATCGGCTCAGTGATGAGCACGAGCAGCTCCGCAAGACGGTCGAGGAGTTCGCCCGCGACGTGGTGGCGCCGCAGGCGGCGCAGGCCGACCGCGACCGCGCCTTCCCGTACGACGTGATCCGGCAGATGGGCGAGCTCGGGTTGTTCGGGCTGCCGTTCCCGGAGGAGTACGGCGGGATGGGCGGCGACATGCTCGCGCTCTGCCTCGCCATCGAGGAGCTGGCCCGGGCGGACTCGAGCGTGGCGATCACGCTGGAGGCGGCCGTCGGCCTCGGCTCGATGCCGATCTACCGGTTCGGCAGCGAGGCGCAGAAGCAGCGCTGGCTGCCGGCGCTGTGCCGGGGCCAGGAGCTCGCGGCGTTCGGCCTGACCGAGCCGGGCGGCGGGTCGGACGCCGGCAGCCCCCGCACCACGGCGGTGCTCGACGGCGGCGAGTGGGTGATCAACGGCAGCAAGGCGTTCATCACCAACTCCGGCACCGACATCACGTCGCTGGTCACGGTGCTCTGCCGCACCGGCGAGCGCGCCGACGGCCGGCCGGAGCTGACGTCGATCATGGTGCCGACGCCGAACGACGGGCTCACCGTCGCGCCGAAGTACGACAAGGTCGGCTGGTGCGCCAGCGACACCCACGAGCTCAGCTTCACCGACTGCCGGGTGCCCGCGGATCACGTCCTCGGCGAGCGCGGCCGCGGCTATGCGCAGTTCCTCTCCACCCTCGACGAAGGCCGGGTGGCGATCAGCGCACTCGCCGTCGGGCTGGCGCAGGGCTGCGTGGATGAGTCGGTGCGCTACGCCCGCGAGCGCGAGGCGTTCGGCGCAGCGATCGGCTCCTACCAGGCGGTCGCGTTCCGGATCGCCGACATGGATGCCCGCGCCCACGTCGCCCGCTGCGCCTACCGGGACGCCGCGGCCCGGCTGGTCGCCGGCGAGCCGTTCAAGCGCGAGGCGGCGATCGCCAAGCTGTTCTCGTCGACGATCGCGGTCGACAACGCCCGCGATGCCACGCAGGTGGTCGGCGGCTACGGGTTCATGAACGAGTTCCCGGTTGCCCGGCATTGGCGCGACGCGAAGATCCTCGAGATCGGAGAAGGCACGTCCGAGATCCAGCGGATGCTGATCGCCCGCGAGCTCGGACTGCCGCACTGATGGCCGACCAACCGGTTGTCGGGATGGTCGGCGCCGGGCAGCTGGCGCGCATGACGCAGCAGGCGGCGATCTCGCTCGGCCTGTCGCTGCAGCTGCTGGCCGAGGAACCTACCGACGGCGCCGCCCTGGTCACGCCCGACGTGATGATCGGCGCCCCGGACGACGCGGACGTGCTGCGCCGGTTCGCCAAGGGCTGCGACGTCGTGACGTTCGACCACGAGCACGTGCCGAACGAGCTGGTCGCGGCGCTCGAGCGCACCGGCGTCGCCGTGCATCCCGGCGCCGCCGCGTTGCGCTTCGCCCAGGACAAGCGGGCGATGCGGCAGCGGCTGGGCGAGCTCGGGCTTCCGGTGCCGCGGTGGTCGGACGACCCGGCGGCGCTGCCCCGGCCGTACGTCGCTAAGGCGGTGCGCGGCGGGTACGACGGCCGCGGCGTGTGGTTCGTCGACGACGGCGACCCGCTGCCGGGCATCGACCTGATCGTCGAGGAGCGGGTGTCGCTGGTGCACGAGTTGGCGGTGCAGGTCGCCCGTACGCCGTCGGGCGACACCCGATGCTGGCCGGTCGTCGAGACCGTGCAGCGGGACGGGATCTGCGTGGAGGTGGTGGCACCGGCACCGCGGCTCAGCCCGGCGCTGGCGGTCGAGGCGGAGCGGATCGCGGTCACCCTCGCCAACGAGCTCGGGGTGGTCGGAGTCATGGCGGTCGAGCTGTTCGAGGCGCCGTCGGGCCTGCTGATCAACGAGCTCGCGATGCGGCCGCACAACAGCGGGCACTGGACGATCGAAGGGTCGTTGACCAGCCAGTTCCAGCAGCACCTGCGGGCGGTGCTGGACTGGCCGCTCGGTGAGACCCGGCCGCTCGCGCCGGTCACCGTGATGGTGAACCTGCTGGGCGGCGAGCACACCGACCTGGCTGCCAACCTGCCGCGGGCGCTTGCGGCGGTGCCGTCGGCGTCGGTGCATCTTTACGGCAAGTCGCCGCGGCCGGGTCGCAAGCTCGGCCACGTCACCGCGATGGGCGACGACCTGGTCGAGGTCCGGGACCGGGCGCGCGAAGCGGTCGAGATCCTGCGAGGCGAATCGTGACCAGCGTCGGCATCGTCATGGGCAGCGACTCCGACTGGGCGACGATGCAGCCGGCGGCCGACGCGCTCACGGAGTTTGGGGTCGAGCACGAGGTCCGCGTGGTCTCGGCCCATCGCACCCCGCACGACATGCTCGAGTACGCCGCCTCCGCCGCCGACCGTGGGTTGCGGGTGCTGATCGCCGGCGCCGGGGGCGCGGCACACCTGCCCGGCATGCTGGCGTCGGCGACGCCGTTGCCGGTGATCGGCGTGCCGGTGCCGCTGTCGCATCTCGACGGGATGGACTCGCTGTTGTCGATCGTGCAGATGCCGGCGGGCGTGCCGGTGGCGACGGTCTCGGTGGCCGGCGCCCGCAACGCCGGTCTGCTCGCGGTGCGGGTGCTGGCCGTGCATGACCCCGACCTGCGGGCGGCGATGCTGCGCTTCCAGGCCGACCTCGCCGAGGCGGCACGCGCCAAGGACGCCGCGTTGCAGGCGCGGCTGTCCGACTCCGAATGACGTGCCCCGCGCGCAAATGACACTGGTCGCGACGACCGTCGAGGTCGACGACCCCGGCGACCTGTTGACCTGGTTGCCGGCCGGTGAGGCGTACGGGTTCCTGCGCGGCGGTGACGGCATCGTCGGGTGGGGCGTGGCCGCGCGGTTGCAGCCGAAGGCCGCCGCCGAAGTCGGCGCCTGGTTGGCCGACCTGACCGTCCGTGACGACGTCGGGCTGCCCGGCTGCGGTCCGGTCGCGATCGCGTCACTGGCGTTCGACCCGGCGCGCGACCGGTCGGTCGTCGTCGTACCCAAGGTGGTCCTCGGCCGTCGCGACGGCCGCTGCTGGCTGACCCTGGTCACGCCGCCGGGCGGGGTGCAGGTGCCGGCACTGCGCCGCCGGCCGGTGGCGGCAGAAGCGCTGCCGCCGGCGCACGTCGCCGCCGAGTTGCCGCCGCCGGAGCAGTGGGCGGGCGCGGTCGCGGCCGCCGTCAGATCGATTCGCGCCGGAGAGATGGAGAAGGTCGTGCTGGCACGTGCCATCGACGTGGTCGCCGACCGCGACCTGGACGGCCGTGCGGTCGCGGCCCGGCTGGCAGCCCGGTTTCCGTCGTGCTTCACCTTCGTGTGCGACGGCCTGGTCGGCGCATCGCCCGAGCTGCTGGTACGCCGGTTCGGCCGGCACGCCGACTCGCTGGTGCTCGCCGGCACTGCGCCGCGCGGCGGCGAGCAGGAGCTGCTCGCATCGGCCAAGGACGCGCACGAGCATCGGCTGGCGGCCGAGTCGGTGCGCGCGACGCTGGCCGGAGTGGCGGCCGACGTCGTCGCCGAGCCGCACCCGCAGCTGCTGCGGCTGGCCAACGTCAGTCACCTCGCGACCCGGGTCGAGGCGTGGCTGCCGCCCGACCCGCTCACCGCGCTCGAACTCGCCGAACGGCTGCATCCCACCGCCGCCGTCGGCGGCGTCCCGACCGACGTCGCGCTCGCGGCGATCGCGGCACACGAGCCGGTGTCCCGGGAGCGCTACGCCGCACCGGTTGGCTGGGTCGACGCGAACGGCGACGGCGAGTTCGCGATCGCGCTGCGCTGTGCGCAGCTGTCCGGCCCGACGGCCCGGCTGTGGGCCGGTGCCGGCATCGTGGCCGAGTCGGAGCCCGACGCCGAGGTGGCCGAGACCACCGCGAAGTTCGACGCGGTGCTCGCCGCCTTAACCGGCGCGGAGCTGTTGGTGTAGCTCGGCGTTTTGCCGGCGGTCGGTGCGCACCTCGATCAACCGGACGCCGCCGCGCTCCGCCAGCGCGTGCCGGAGCTCGCGGGGCGTGGTCACCTCGGTGTGGCTCACGTCGAAGGCGGTCGCCAACCTGGCGAGCGACATCCCGTGCGGCGTGCCGAACAGCCGCTCGAACACCTCGTTGGCCACGCCGGTGGCTTGCGGCAGCACCGAGAAGATGCCGCCGCCGTCGTTGTTGATGACCACGTAGCTGACGTCCGGCCGCCGATCGGGGCCGGGCAGCAATCCGTTGACGTCGTGCAACAGCGACAGGTCGCCGCACAGCGCGACCGTCGGACCGTCGTGCGCGAGCGCGACGCCCTGGGCGGCCGAGACGAAGCCGTCGATCCCGCTGACGCCGCGGTTCGCGACGATCCGGATGCCGGTCCGTGGCCGCATCACCAGGTCGAGGTCGCGGATCGGCATCGACGACCCGACGACCAGCGCCGCGCCGTTGGGTAGCGCGTCGGCGACCTCGCGGGCAACCCGGGGCTCGGAGAGCACCGGCGAGGCATCGAGCAGGGCATCGAGCCGCGTGGCGGCGGTCGTGGCCGCCGCCTGCCACGCCGGCAACCACTCGGCGTCGGCCGCGGGTGTGTCGACGTCGGCGAGTGCCGACGGGTCGGCGGTGACCACCGCCTCGGCGGTGCGGGTCGCGTCCCACCAGCCGCCGTACGGATCGAGGACGACGTGCGGGACCGACCGCAGCCAGCCGAGCAGCGTCCGCGACAGTCCCGCCCGCCCGACGACAACGACGCCGTCCGGTCGGTGCGCCGCGATGAAGTCCGCGTCGGCCAGCACGTCATCCGCGCACCGCAACGCCGCGGCCCCCTGCCGGGCATTGCTGTGCGGCTCGGCGATCAGCGGCCAGCCGGCGCGGGCGGCGAAGTCCGCCACCGCGTCGGCCTGCGCGGGCGAAAGCCCGTCGCCCGCGACTAGCACCCCGCGCCGCACCGGCTGCAGCAGCCCGGCGAGCCGATCGGGCGGGGTCGCGGGCAGTGACGTGGGCAGCGTCCAGGGCCCGTCGTTCGCCCGCCCGGGTGCCGGCTCGACCGGGCCGTCCGGCACCAGCGGCTCGCGCAGCGGCAGGTTCAGGTGCACCGGACCGGGACGCACGGCGCCACCGAGGCAGGCGGCGACCGCCCGCGACGTCAGCGACCGCCAGTACGCCCCGGCGTCCGGCCGTTCCTCCGGCACGCCCACGTCGCACGACCAGCGCACCGCGCCGCCGTACAACCCGACCTGGTCGACCGTCTGGTTGGCGCCGACGCCGCGCAGCTCCGGCGGCCGGTCGGCGGTCAGCACCAGCAGCGGCACGCCGGACAGGTCGGCTTCGAGCACCGCACCGAGGAAGTACGACGCTGCGGTGCCGGATGTGCACAGCACCGGCACCACCCGGTTGCTGACCCGCGCGATGCCCAACGCGAGGTACGCCGCCGACCGCTCGTCGATCCGGACGTGCAGCCGGATCCGGTCGCTGGCGGCGAGCGCGAGCGCGACCGGTGTCGAGCGCGAGCCGGGCGCGAGCACGGCGTCGGTGACGCCGTGCCGGGCGAGCTCGTCGACCAGGGTCCAGGCGAACCGCGCGGTCGCGTCAGCCATCGCCGCCGAGCACCGCCCTCACCCGGGTCAGCCGGTCGTGCCACCACGCCGTCGCCGCGGCATCGGCGGCGGCGGCCGTGACGAGCGCCGGGTCCGGCTCGACCGGCCGCACCGGCAGCCAGCCGTCGACCGGCGCCAGCGGCTCGGAGCAGACATCAGCCGCGAGCAACGGGACGGTGCCGAGCCCGCAGGCGAACCTCAGCTCCGGCAGCGCCGCCGCGAGCGCCACCCCGGCGGCGATGCCGACCGAGGTCTCGATCGCACTCGAGACCACCACCGGCAACCCGCAGGCCTCGGCGACCTCCAGGCAGGCTCGGACGCCGCCGAGCGGTTGCACCTTCAACACGACGACATCGGCGGCATCGAGGCCGCGGACCCGCAGCGGATCGGCGGCGGTGCGGACCGACTCGTCCGCGGCGAGCGGCACGTCGATGCGGCGGCGCAGGCTCGCCATCTCCTCGAGCGTGGCGACCGGCTGCTCGGCGTACTCGAGGTCGAACCGGCCCAGGGCGCGCAGCGCCTCGACCGCGGCATCGACGGACCAGGCACCGTTGGCGTCGATCCGCAGCGCACCGGACGGACCGAGCGCGTCGCGCACCGCTTCGACGCGCGCGACGTCGGCGGCCAGCGGCTGGCCGGGCTCGGCCACCTTGACCTTCGCGGTCGCGCACTTCGCGGCGACCACCATGGCGTGCGCCGTCTCGGGGTCGACCGCCGGCACCGTGGTGTTGACCGGGATCGCGTCACGCTGCGGCGGCGGCCAGCCGCGTTCCGCGGCTTCCAGCGCCGCGGCCAGCCAGCGCGCCGCGACCCGGTCGTCGTACTCCGGGAACGGCGAGAACTCACCCCAGCCGGCCGCGCCGCGAACCAGCACGCCCTGCCGGCGCCGCTGCCCGCGGAACCGCACTCGCATCGCGAGGTCGAAGACGGCGGTGGTCGCGGCCGCCGTCATCTGGCGAGCAGCAACCCGGCGGCCGAGAGCACCGCGACGGCGAGTTCGAGCCGGCCGGTGCCGCCGAGCGCCGGGATCAGGCCGCGGCCGACGCTGCCGGCGCGCACCGCCATGATCGGCTCGCGGGCGAGCGGCACCGCCAGCACGGCGAGCAGCGGCCACCACGATCCGGCCGCGACCGGCAGGCCGACCGCCGCCAGCAGCAGGCCGAGCCCGACCGCGCTGACGAACAGCCGGCGGGTGCGTAGCTCGCCGAGCCGCACCGCGAGCGTCCGCTTGCCCGCGACCGCGTCGGTGGGCACGTCGCGCAGGTTGTTCACGACCAGGATCGCGACCGCCAGCGCGCCGGTCGCGGTGGCGCCGACCCACGCGGCCGCCGGCAGCGAGTGGTGCTGCACGTACGACGACCCCAGCGTCGCCGCCAACCCGAAGAACACGAAGACGAACAGCTCGCCCAGGCCCTCCGACGCGTACGGCCGGGGCCCGCCGCTGTAACCGAGCAGCGCCAGGAACGCCGCCGCGCCGAGCAGCAGCAGCCACCACGAGACGGTGGCCGCCAGCACCAGCCCGGCGGCAGCGGCGACCGTCATCGCGGCGGCCACGCCGACCAGCATCGCGCGCGGGCTGATCAGCCCGGTCGCCACCGCGCGCCGCGGGCCGGCGCGCTGCACCGTGTCGACGCCGCGCACGCCGTCGAAGTAGTCGTTGGCGTAGTTGACCGCTACCTGCACCGCGAGCGCGACCACCGCAGCCAGCGCGAACCGCCAGCCGACGATGCCGCCGTCGCTCGCGCCGGCAGCCGTGCCGACCAGCACCGGCGCCACCGACGCCGGCAGTGTGCGCGGCCGCGCCGCTTCCACCCAGACCTTCACGAAACCTCCGTTGCTTACCGTCATAACGATGTCAGCCGCCGAAACAGTCCGGCTCGTCGGCCTCGCGCTGCCGCCGGGCGCCGAGTTCGCCGCCGCCCTCGACGAGGCCTGGGCGCGCGGTGACGCCGTGCTGCCGCTGGATCCCGCGGCTCCGCCGGATGCCAATGCCCGGCTGCGGCGGGACCTAACGGTGGGTGAGGCGGTCGCGCCCGGCACCGGCGTGGTCATCGCGACCTCGGGGTCGACCGGCGAGGCCAAGGGAGTGGTGCTGACCCGCGCGGCGCTGGCCGCCTCCGCGCGCGCCACCCACGACCGGATCGGCGCCGAGCCGGGCGACCGCTGGCTGTCGTGCCTGCCGTGGCATCACATCGCCGGACTGCAGGTGCTGCTGCGATCCCGGTTGCTGGGGCTGCCGATGGTCGTGCACGAGCGGTTCGATGTGGAGCGGTTCGCGGCGGCGGACGCGACGCTGGTGTCGCTGGTGCCCACCCAGCTCGCCCGGCTGCTCGACGCCGGCGTCGACTGGTCGCGGTTCCGGGTGGTGCTGGTTGGCGGCGCGGCGGCGGCGCCCGCGCTGATCGACCGGGCGCGCGCCGCCGGCGTACCGGTGGTGACGACGTACGGGATGTCCGAGACCTGTGGCGGCTGCGTGTACGACGGCCGCCCGCTCGACGGGGTCGAGGTCGATGTCGACGCCGACGGCCGGATCCGGTTGCGCGGCCCGATGCTGGCCAGTGGTTATCGCGGCCGACCCGACCTCACCGCGGCCGCGTTCTCGGACGGCTGGTTCCGCACCGACGATCTCGGCCGGATCGACGACGGTCGGCTTGAGGTGCTCGGCCGAGCCGACGACGTCGTCGTCACCGGCGGGGAGAAGGTCGCGCCGGGCGCGGTGACTGCCGTGCTCGCCGGCCATCCCGGGATCGCCGACGTGGCGGTCGCGGGCGTGCCCGATGCCGAGTGGGGCCAGCGGCTGGTCGCGGTGGTGGTTGCGACGGCGCCCCTCGAGCTGGCCGGCATCCGGGACTGGTGTCGGGACCGGCTGCCGAAGGCCGCGGTGCCGCAGGGCTTGGTCGTCGTCGACGCGATCCCGCAGCTGCCGTCCGGCAAGCCCGACCGGCTCGCGATCCAGCAGCTGGCGGCCGGTTACTTGCGGCCGAGCGCCCGGTAGGTCCAGCCGGCGTCGCGCCAGCGGTGCGGGTCGAGCGCGTTGCGGCCGTCGACGATGTTGCGCTGCGCGACGATCGTGCCGAGCAGCTCCGGCGCCAGGTCGCGGAACTCCTGCCACTCGGTCAGGTGCAGCACGATGTCGGCGTCGCGCGCCGCCTCGATCGCCGACGCGGCGTACTCCAGGTCCGGGTACGCGACCCGCGCCCGGTTCATCGCCCGGGGGTCGTACACCCGGACGGTCGCGCCGGCCTGGTGGATTCGTTGCGCCACGTCGAGTGCCGGCGAGTCGCGGATGTCGTCGCTGTTCGGCTTGAACGCCGCGCCGAGGACCGCGACCCGGCGATCGGTGAACGATCCGCTGAGCAGCTCGCGCGCCAGGTCGACCATTCGCGCGCGCCGCCGCAGGTTGATCGCGTTGATCTCGGACAGGAACGACACCGCGGGCTCGACGCCGAGCTCCTCCGCCCGTGCCATGAACGCGCGGATGTCCTTCGGCAGGCAGCCGCCGCCGAAGCCAAGGCCGGCGTGCAGGAAGCGGCCGCCGATCCGGGTGTCGTGGGAGAGCGCCTCGGAGAGCTTGGTCACGTCGGCGCCGGTCGCTTCGCACACCTCGGCCATCGCGTTGATGAACGAGATCTTCGTGGCGAGAAACGCGTTCGCGGCGACTTTCACCAGCTGTGCCGTCGCGAGGTCCGTGACGACGACCGGCGTGCCGGCCGCGATCGGCGCGGCGTACACCTCGCGCATCGCGGCCTCGCCCCGCGCGGAGCTCACCCCGAACACCAGCCGGTCGGGTCGCAGCGTGTCCTCGATGGCAAAGCCTTCGCGCAGGAACTCCGGGTTCCAGGCCAGCTCGACACCGTCGCCGGCCGGTGCCAGTGCCCGCAGCTGGTCGGCGAGGCGCTCCGCCGTGCCGACCGGGACCGTCGACTTCCCGGCGATGACGCACGGCCGGCGCAGCTCGGCGGCGAGCGAGGTCACGGCCGCCTCGACGTAGGACAGGTCGGCGGCGTTCCCGTCCGGGCGCTGCGGCGTGCCGACGCAGATGAAGTGCACGTCGCCGAACTCCGCCACCTCTTCCCATGACGTCGTGAACGCCAGCCGGCGGGTCGCGAGCGTCGTGCGCAGCATCGGCTCGAGCCCGGGCTCGAAGAACGGCACCTCACCGTTCGACAGCGCCTTGACCTTGGCCTCGTCGACGTCGATCGCGAGTACGTCGAACCCCAGCTCCGCCATGCAGACGGCATGGGTGGCGCCGAGATATCCGGTCCCGATGACGGTGAGCCGCGGACGTGCCACGCAAGCAGGGTAGGTGCTGGCCCACGTAGCATCGAGCCGTGAATCCGGGGTTCGACACGTTCGTGCTGCCCGAGGAGCACCAGCTGCTCCGCAAGACGGTGCGCGACCTGGCAGAGACAAAGATCGCGCCGCGCGCGGCCGAGATCGACGAGACCGGCGAGTTCCCGTGGGACGTCTACCGCGCGCTGGTCGACGCCGAGCTGCACGCCGTGCACATCCCCGAGAAGTACGCCGGCAGCGGCGCCGACGCGATCGCGTCCGTGATCGTGATCGAGGAGATCGCGCGGGTGTGCGCCGCGTCCGCGCTGATCCCGATCGTCAACAAGCTCGGCACCATGCCGCTGCTGCTCGCCGCGAGCGAAGAGGTCAAGGCGACCTATTTGCCCCGGGTTGCAAGCGGCGAGGCGATGTTCAGCTACTGCCTGTCGGAGCCGGACGCCGGCAGTGACGCCGCCAGCATGAAGACCCGGGCGGAGCGCCACGGCGGCGACTACATCCTCAACGGCGTCAAGCGCTGGATCAGCAACGCCGAGGTGTCGGAGCTCTACACCGTGATGGCGGTCACCGACCCCGATGCCGGCGCGAACGGCATCTCGGCGTTCGTCGTCGAGAAGTCCGACGCCGGCGTGAGCTTCGGCGCCCCGGAGAAGAAGCTCGGCATCAAGGGCTCGCCGACCCGCGAGGTCTATTTCGACGACGTCCGGATCCCGGCCAGCCGGATGATCGGCGAGCCCGGCACCGGGTTCAAGACGGCGCTGCGGACGCTGGACCACACCCGGCTGACGATCGGCGCGCAGGCGCTCGGCCTCGCGCAGGGCGCGGTGGACTACTGCACCCGCTACGTGCAGGAGCGACAGCAGTTCGGCAAGCCGATCATCGAGTTCCAGGGCGTGTCCTTTTTGCTCGCCGACATGGCGATGAAGACGGAGGCGGCGCGCGCGCTGATCTACAGCGCCGCCGCCGCCAGCGAGCGGCAGGACCCGGGGCTGACCTTCACCTCGGCGGCCGCCAAGTGCTTCGCCTCCGACACCGCGATGCAGGTCACCACCGACGGCGTGCAGCTGCTCGGCGGCTACGGCTACACCCGCGACTTCCCGCTCGAGCGGATGATGCGCGACGCGAAGATCACCCAGATCTACGAGGGCACCAACCAGATCCTGCGGCTGGTGATGGCTCGCAACCTCGTGAAGGCGAACCCTGCCCGCTGACCCGCCCGGCCGGTTCGACGGCCTGCTGCTGCTGTCGTTCGGGGGACCGGAGGGTCCCGACGACGTGATGCCGTTCCTGGCCAATGTCGTGCGCGGCCGCGACGTGCCGGCGGCCCGACTGCAGGTTGTAGCCGACCGCTACCAACAGTTCGGTGGCGTGTCGCCGATCAATGCGCAGAACCGTGAGCTGCTGGCCGCGATCCGCGACGACCTGACCGCGCACGGCATCGACCTGCCGGTCTACTGGGGCAACCGCAACTGGCATCCGTACGTCGAGGACGCCGTCGCGGAGATGGCCGCGGCCGGGGTCCGGCGCGCCCTGGTCTTCGTGACCTCGGCGTACTCGTCGTACTCCGCCTGCCGGCAATATCTCGACGACCTGCAGCGCGCGCGGGCTGCGGTGGGAGACACCGCCCCCGAGCTGCACAAGCTGCGCCACTACTTCGACCACCCCGGTTTCGTCGAGCCGCAGGCGGACGCGGTACGAAACGCGGTCGCCGACATCGCGCCCGATCGGAGGGCGACCACGCGGCTGGTCTTCGTCGCCCACTCGTTGCCGGTTGCGATGGCCGTTGCCGCCGGGCCGGACGGCGGCCTCTACACCGCGCAGCTCGCCGCCGCCGCGGAGCTGATCGCGTCGGCCGGCGCGCCCGGCATCGGCTGGGACCTGGCGTACTGCAGCCGGAGCGGCCCGCCGTCGGTGCCGTGGCTCGAGCCCGGCATCAACGCCCACCTCGAGGCGCTCGCGGCCGACGGCGTCACCGACGTGATCGTGGTCCCGGCCGGGTTCGTCAGCGACCACTTCGAGGTGCAGTGGGACCTGGACACCGAGGCGGCGGCCACCGCGGCCCGGTTGCGGCTGCGGTTCGCACGGACGCCGACGCCGTCGACCGACCCGCGGTTCGTCGCGATGGTTCGCGAGCTCGTCCAAGAGCGGCGCGACCCCTCCGCACCCCGCCGGGCGCTGTCCGCCCTCGGCCCCTCGCATGACGTGTGCCCGTCGGGCTGCTGCCGGGTCGCCTCCGGCTAGCGTCACCACTGTGGTGAGCGCGGGTGACCTGTTGTGGACCCCGAGCGCGGACCGGGTCGCCGGCTCGCGGCTCGCCGCCTTCCAGGGCTGGCTGGCCGACGAACGCGGTCTGCACTTCGCGACGTACGACGAATTGCACCGCTGGTCGGTCGAGCAGCTCGACGAGTTCTGGACGGCACTCGACCGCTGGCTCGGCATCCGCTGGTGGACGCCCTACGACCGCGCCCTCGCCGACCGGAAGCTGCCCGGCGCGACGTGGTTTCCCAGCGGCCGGACCAACTACGCCGAGCACCTGCTCTACCCGTTGCAGCGGGCGGATCTCGAGGCCGTCGCCGTCATCGCGGCTCGAGAGGACGGCCGCGAGGTGCGGGTCACCTGGCGCGAGCTGCGGACCCAGGTCGCGGCGGTGCGGCACTGGCTGGCGCAGCACGGCATCGGCCGCGGCGACCGGGTCGTCGCGCTGCTGCCCAACGGCCTCGAAGCCCTGGTCGCGATGCTGGCGGCCACCTCGCTCGGCGCGATCTGGTCCAGCTGCTCCCCGGACTTCGGCCCGACGGCGATCGCCGACCGGTTCACCCAGATCGAGCCGACGCTGCTGTTCACGGTCGACGGCTACCACTACGGCGGCAAGCAGTTCGACATCGCCGGCACGGTCGAGGCGCTGCGCGGCAAGCTGCCGACGTTGCGCGAGACGGTGCTGGTCCCGTACCTCGACCCGGCCGCGCGGCTGCCGGTCACAACGCCGTGGGCCGAGCTGATCGCGTGCGACGGCACGCTCGCCTTCGAGCCGGTGGCATTCGACGATCCGCTGTGGGTGCTCTACTCCTCAGGGACGACGGGGCTGCCCAAGCCGATCCTGCACGGTCACGCCGGCATCCTCATCGAGCACGCCAAGCAGCTGGCCCTGCACCTCGACCTCGGTCCCGGTGACACCTTCTTCTGGTTCACGACGACCGGCTGGATGATGTGGAACCTGCTGGTCTCCGGGCTCGCGGTCGGTGCGTCGATCGTGCTGTACGACGGCAGCCCCACGTTCCCCGACCAGCTGGCGTTGTGGCGGCTCGCCGAGCGCACCGGCATCACCTGCTTGGGCCTGGGCGCGCCGTTCATCCAGGCCTGCCAGAAAGCGGGGTTGCGACCCACTGAGGCGGCCGACCTCTCGGCGATCCGTACCGTCGGGTCGACGGGCGCGCCGCTCTCACCGGAGGGCTTCGCGTGGGTCTACGACGCGGTCGGCAGCGACGTGATGCTGTCGTCGCTGTCGGGCGGGACGGACGTGTGCACCGCCTTCGTTGGTGGCGCGCCGATGCTGCCGGTGCGCGCCGGCGAGATTCCCTGCCGGTTGCTGGGCTGCGCCGTCGAGGCGTACGACGCCGCGGGCCGCCCGGTCGTCGGAGAAGTCGGCGAGCTGGTCATCACCGAGCCGATGCCGTCGATGCCGATCGGGTTCTGGGGCGACACCGACGGCAGCCGGCTGCGGGCGGCGTACTTCGAGGACTTCCCCGGCGTGTGGCGGCACGGCGACTGGGTGGAGTTCACCGAGCGCGGCAGCTGCATCATCACTGGCCGCAGCGACGCCACCCTCAACCGCGCCGGCGTCCGTATGGGCACCAGCGACTTCTACCGAGTCGTCGAGGAGCTGCCCGAGGTCGTGGACTCGCTGGTGATCGACACGTCGGCGGCGGGCGGCGACGGGAAGCTGCTGTTGTTCGTCGTCCTTGCCGACGGCGCGTCGCTCGAGCATGTGACCGCGGAGATCCGCCGGCGCACGCGCGAACAGCTCTCGCCGCGCCACGTCCCGGATGACGTGATCGCGATCCCGGCGGTGCCGCGCACGCTGTCCGGCAAGAAGTGCGAGGTGCCGGTGAAACGGATCCTCGCCGGGATGCCGCCCGAGCAAGCGGTGGCAGCTGGCGCGCTGAGCGACCCCGAGTCGCTGCGGCCGTTCCTCGCGCTAGCCCAGTCGGGGTAGGCCGGCGACGGTCACACCCGCGGTGTGGGTGACCCGCTCGACCGCGCACCGCTCCGCTAGCCCCGCCTCGGAGACGTTGCGGACCATGACCACCGACGCGCCGGACAGGGCGGCCAGCAACCCGACGCGCAGGCCGACGCTGGTGTCGTAGCCCAACGTCGTCAGGATCCGGCTGCCCGGCGCCGCCACGGCGTCGTCGACCGCCGGCCCCGACGGGCCGACCGGTGCGAACTGGTCCGGCTGCGCCGCCACCAGCCGGCCGAGGTCGGTGCCCATCGGAGCGAGGGTCAGTACGACGGTTTCCTCGGCGACCGGCTCCTCCGCCATCGCGACAGCGATCCGCGCACCGGCCGTGAACCGGACCTCGGCGCCGGCCGACCAGGCCGCGAGCACGACGACCGCCGTCTGCCAGTGCAACGGCAGCAGCACCGACAGCTCGTCACCCGGGTCCAGCCCGATCTCGTCGATCAGGAAGTTCGCCGTCTTCGCCACCCAGTTGGCGGTAGTGGCGACGGACAACTCGACCCGCTCACCGCTGGCGTCGTCGTACATCGTGAACATCGGGCGACCGGCGTCGCGACGCACCTCGCGGTCGAACGCGTCGGTTGCCGACGTCACCGGTCGCTCACACTTCGGGGTTGGCGCGCTCGACCGCCACGCGATGCGGCACCTGCAGCAGCCGCAGCGCGGTCACCAGGCCCACGCCCCCGACCGTGTTGCCGAGCGCCGCCCACCAGAACCGGGTGAACCAGTCGAGGTAGCCGAACGGCGCATGACCGGTGTGCAGCGCGGCGAACATCAACAGCGAATCGAGGATCGAGTGGTAGAGCTGGCCGCCGGCCAGCAACCACGCGATGCCCCACGCCGCGGCGATCTTGCCGGTGACCGACTCGGTGCCGTTCTCCATCCACGTCATCAGTGTCATGGTCAGACCGGCGAGCACCGCCAGCGCGAACGACCGACCGGTGTAGTCGAGGTTGACGAAGTGCGTGCCGGCCTTGATTGCAGTGCCGTGCAGCTCGGGAAACGCGAGCATCAGCAGCCAGGTGATGAACCAGCCGCCGAGCAGGTTCGCGACGATGGTGACGCCCCAGAGCTTCGCCAGCCCGCCGACCGTCGCCTTGCGCGCGACCACCGCGCTAACCGGCACCAGGAAGCCTTCGGTGAACAGCTCGCTGCGCGCCAGCAGCAACGCGACGAACGCGATGCCGAACGCGAGCCCGCCGAGCAGCGGGCTGCCCGTGGCCTGCTCGACGAGCAGCAGCCCGAGGATGCCGCTGCCGATGTCCATGCCTCCGACGACACCGGTCGCGATCATCGCCGGCAGCGGGCGTCCGATCCGCCGCCGGCCGTCTTCGACGGTGCGGCGGAACGCGCGTTCCGGAGTCAGGTCCTCGGTTTCAGGGCGGTCTTCGTGCGCCGGCGTCGCCATGCCGGTGTCGGCCGTCATCAACCCCGCTCATGCCCTGCGCGAGTTGCCTGCAACCGTGATCCCGCGGGTCTACGCTTGAGCCTGACCTGAAAGACCACGCACGATTCGGCAACGGGGAGGGAGCCGCACAGTGGCCCCCCGAGTGCTGGTCGACGCGACGGCCGTGCCCGCAGATCGCGGCGGGGTGGGGCGTTACGTCGACGGCTTGCTCGCGGCGCTCGGCACGGCAGGTGCCGACCTCGCCATCGTTTGCCAACGGTCGGACGCGGAGCGCTACTCCCGGATCGCGCCCACCGCCGACGTGGTGCCGGGGCCGGCCGCCATCTCGCACCGGCCGGCGCGGCTGGCGTGGGAGCAGACCGGGTTGCCGCTGATCGCCGAGCAGGTGGGCGCCGAGGTCGTGCACTCGCCGCATTACACGATGCCGTTGCGGGTCGGCCGCCCGGTCGTCGTCACGATCCACGACGCCACGTTCTTCACCGCCCCCGACGCGATCTCCGCGGTGAAGGGGACGTTCTACCGCTCCGCCACCCGGACCGCACTGCGCCGCGCCACCCGGGTGGTGGTGCCGAGCAAGGCGACGCGCGACGAGTTGGTGCGGGTGCTCGACGCCGATCCGACGATGATCGACGTCGCCTACCACGGCGTCGACCAGCAGATCTTCCACGTGCCGACCGAGGCCGACCGCGCCCGGGTCGCCGCCCGGCTCGGCCTGCATGGCTCCTACATCGCCTTCCTCGGCGTGCTCGAGCCGCGCAAGAACGTTCCCGCGCTGATCCAGGGCTGGGTCGAGGCGGTCACCTGGCGCGACGACCCACCGGCGCTGGTGCTGGCCGGCGGCAACGGCTGGGACGACGCGGTGGACGCCGCGGTCGCCGAGGTGCCGAGTCACCTGCGGATCGTGCGGCCGGGGTACCTCCGGTTCGCCGACCTGCCCGGCTACCTCGGCGGCGCCACGGTCGTCGCGTTTCCGAGCCACGGCGAGGGCTTCGGCCTGCCCGTGCTGGAGGCGATGGCCTGCGGCGTCCCGGTGCTGACGACGCAACGGCTGTCGCTGCCCGAGGTCGGCGGCGACGCGGTGGCCTACACCGAGCCCGATCCCGCGTCCATCGGCGCGGCGCTGTCGGCGTTGCTCGACGACGCGGGTCGGCGGCGTTCGCTCGCCGACGCCGCGCTCGCCCGGGCTCGCGAGTTCACCTGGCAGGCAAGCGCCGAGGCCCACCTCGCGGCGTACTCCCGCGCGATCAGCCAGAGCTGACGGTTTGACTGAGGCAGTCGTCCTCGTCGGAGGACAGGGCACTCGGCTGCGGCCGTTGACGTTGCGGACGCCGAAGCCGATGTTGCGGCTGGCCGGCGCGCCGTTCCTCAGCCACCTGTTGGGCCGGCTGCCGGCCGCCGGCGTCGAGCACGTCGTGCTGGCGACGTCCTACCGCGCGGAGGTGTTCGAGGCGTACTTCGGTGACGGCGCCGACCTCGGGCTGCGGATCGACTACGTCACCGAGACCGAGCCGATGGGCACCGGTGGCGGGATCCGCAACGTCGCCGAGCGGCTCGAGTCGAAGCCGGACGACCCGGTGCTCATCTTCAACGGTGACGTGCTGTCTGGCCACGACCTGACCGGCCAGCTCGACCTGCACGCCAGCCGAGCGGCCGACGTCACGTTGCACCTGGTCGAAGTCGAGGATCCGCGCGCGTTCGGCTGCGTGCCGGTCGACGACGAGCAGCGCGTCACGGCCTTCATCGAGAAGTCGGACCAGCCGGTCACCAACCGCATCAATGCCGGGTGTTACGTCTTCGCCCGGCGGGTGATCGACGCCATCCCGGCCGGCCGGCCGGTGTCGGTCGAACGCGA
>DASZPL010000090.1:0-14977 GCA_035550315.1 Mycobacteriales bacterium
ATCCGCAGTGTCGCCGGACCCGGGATCGCCAGGCCGAACCCCGGACCGAGGTAGGCGCTGCGCGGGATGGTCACGTCGGCATGCAGATGCGTCACGCGCGCCGCCAGCCGCCGCCGCGACGAGGCCCACCGCGCGGCGCCCGATCGTCAGCGACGTCGAGATCTGAATCAGCGCCGACGACGTGAAGATGACGTCGTCGGCGAACTCGACGACGCCGCCGGCCGCGATCTCGCAGAAGAAGTCACGCCGAAACTCGTTGCGCTCACCGATCCGCAGCGTGGCCGGGCCGGGCACCGCGAGGCCGAACCCGGGGCCGAGATAGGCGCTACGCGCGATCGTCACGTCGGCGTGCAGATGGGTCAGCCGCGCCGCCAGTCGCCGCCGCGCCGAGGCCCACCGGGCGGCGTACTGGTAGCGCAGCCGCCACGGCAGCCGCCGAAGCTCCGTCACTCGGCAACCGGATTTTGTTCTCCCGGGGTCCCCGCGGAGTCGTGAGCGGGCGGCGGGTGGGGGGTAGCGGGCGGGACTTCGTGGGGTGGATAGCCGAGTTCGCGGAGCAGGTCGCCGGCGACCGCCTCCACCTCCTGCTGCTCCGGCAGCGGCAGGTCGCGCCACTTCTGCTGGCCGATCTCACCGGTCGGCGGCAGCGGCGTCACCCGCTGCTGCGACCGCCGGCGAGCGGCGGTGCGGGCCGCACCGTCGACCGGCAGGCCGAGCCAGTGCCAGACCGACTCGGCGACCTCGACCGGGTCGGCCAGCATCCGCTCGTAGCGCACCTCCAGCCGATGCGTCAGCCGCGGCGCCGCCGTGCGGACCGCGCGCTCGGCCGACACCCAGGACGCGGCCGCGTCGGCGAGCCGGACGGTGCCGCCGTCGATCCGCGACATCGAAAGCGCGACGTCCCGCCCGTCGCGGACGACGTGCAGGTAGCGGGCGTCCGGATAGAGCCGGGTGAGCAGCGGCAACCGCCACACCGACTCCGGCGTCTTCTCGCAGACGTACGCCGCACCCGGCGCCACCCGGTCGCGCATGGCGAGCAGCAACGCGTCACAGAAACGCCGGATCGCGGCGAGCAGCGGGCCGTCGCCGACGACGTCGCGGGCGGGTGAGTTCCACAGCGCCATCACGTCGCCGAACAGCCAGGTCTCGCCGGTCTCGGTGCCGCCGACCATCGGGTGCGCGGTGAGCAGCCGGTGCAGCCAAGTGGTGCCGCTGCGCGCGGCGCCCAGGACAATCACCAGGTGGTCGGCGAGCGGGCTGGCCGTCGGAATGAAGTCGGTCGGCGGCAATTGCGGTCGGGATTCCCGCGGCCGGCGCCAGGATCGGCCGCGGGCGGCGCGGACCGCCGCGCCGGACGGTTGCACGCCCGCGCCCGCAGCCGCGGCCACGGTGCACAGCACCCCGGCCGGGTCGACGTCGATGTCGGCCGGCTGCAGCCAGACGTCCGGCGCCGCCTCGGTGACCGCAGCGGCAAGCCGGTCCAACGCGCTGACGACGACGACCGCGGCATCCGGCCAGACCCGTCGCAGGTACGGCGCCAGCCGCACCGGATCGGCCGGCCGGTCGACGACCCGCACCACACCGTCGGCCAGCACCGGCTCGACCACGCCGTCGGCGAGCCGGCGGATCTCGCGCAGGAACGTGGTGCGGTCGACCAACGAGGACATGCCCGCTTGGCCGGTGCCGGCGTCGAACCCGTAGAGCAGCCGCACCAACCCGTTGAGCAGGTCGGGCGCCCGCTCCGGCACCAGCCACCCGGGCAGCCGCGCCAGCCCGGCGCAGAGCAGTTCGGTCGCCTGGGCCGCGGCCGGATCGACGTCGGCCGCCTCGGCGAGCACGAACACCGGTGCGGTCGCGGCGATCATGACTGACTGAACCGGCCGCCGAGGTCGGCGACGCCGGACACCAGGTCGCGGCCGGAGACGTAGAACGTGACCGGCACCGCGCGGGCGAGCAGCACGCTCTCGGCGCCGCGCGCCGAGTGTAGCGATGCCGTGGCCAGGTAGCTCCCGCTCGGCAGGGGCAACCGCGCGGTCAGGTCGTAGCTCGCGCGTTCGCCGGCGGCCAGCGCGGCGAACGGCTTCATCAGGTTGGTGTCGGAGTAGACCACGGTGCCGGCCTCGGTGGTGATCGTCATGCCCATCACCGGCTGCGCGATGTCCGAGGTGGCGCGCACCTTCAGCCGGACCGTGACCTCGTCGCCGCTGTCGATGTGCAGCGTCGACTTCTTCTGGCCGTTGCGGTGCACGCTCAGCGACTCGACCACCGCACCGTGGTCGGCCAGGTCGGCCGGCGCCTCGTCCGCGGCGGTGTCGCGCCCGATCACCTCGTAGAAGACCGAGATCGCGTCGAACGTCGGGCCGTCGAACACCTTCCGGCCGTGGCTCATTACCAGGGTGCGGTCGCAGAAGCCGCGGACGACGTTCAGGTTGTGGCTGACGACGACGACCGTCGTCCCTTGTTCGCGGATCTCCTGCATCCGGCCGAAACACTTCAGCTGGAACGCCAGGTCGCCGACGGCGAGCACCTCGTCGACCAGCAGCACGTCCGGGTCGGCCGCGACCGCCGCCGCGAAGCCGAGTCGCACGAACATGCCGGACGAGTAGAACTTGACCGGAGTGTCGATGAATGACTCGACCTCGGCGAAGTCGACGATCGCGTCGAACTTGCGGTCGATCTCGCTGCGGCTCATGCCGAGGATCGTGCCGTTGACGTAGACGTTCTCCCGGCCGGTGAGCTCCGGATGGAAGCCGACACCCACGGAGATCAATGGCGCCACCCGGCCGCGCACGGTCACGACGCCCTTGGTCGGCGCGGTGACGCCGGAGAGAAGTTGCAGCAACGTCGACTTGCCGGCGCCGTTGCGGCCGAGCACGCCGACGCTCTCGCCCGCCGCCACCTCGAGGTCGACGTCTTGCACCGCCCACAGCGAGCTGCGCCGGCTGCGCGCCCGCAACCGCAGCGCGTTCACCAGCATCGGAGCATCCTCGTACTTCACGAACCGCTTCCCGACGCCCTGCAGCGACAGGACCGACGTACTCACAGCAGGTCGACGAAGACGCGGTCGCGGCGGCACTGCAACGCGAACCCGATGCCGCCGAGCACGACGCACCACACCGCGCAGGCAGCGACCGACAGCCCCCATGAGCTGTCCGCGCCCACGGTGGCGGCGCGGAAGACTTCGATCGGCCCGGCCGCCGGCCCGATCGCGATCAGGTCGTGCAGCACGCCGTGCGGGCGCGAGAGCGGATAGATGATCGGGCTCAGGTAGAAGCCGACCGACAGCACCGCCATCACGATGTAGCGGATGTCGCGGAAGTAGACGTGCAGCGCGGACAGCGAGAGCCCGATCGCGACGACGAGCAGCAGCGTGAGCAGGCCGCCGGGGATCACCAGCAGGAAGGCTGGTCCGACGCCGCCACCCACCGCGATGGTCATCAGCAGCAGCAGCGCCAGGCCGATGCCGAACGGGTAGAGGTTCGACAGCGCGACCACCAGCACCGGCAACGCCCGGGGGAAGTAGATCTTGCCTGCCAGCGCCACGTTGTCGACGATCGCGGTCGACGCCGCCGGCCCGGCGTTGACCAGGTAGTTCCACGGCACCAGCGCCGCATAGAGGAAGACGGCGTAGCTGTGCTGGCTCGCGTCGATGCCGTGGCCGATTCCCACGACGTGGGTGAACACCACGGCAAGCACGACCGCCTGCACGAGCGGTACGCCGACGGCCCAGACCACGCCGAGCACGGTGCGGCGGTAGCGCACGTAGAAGTCCTTGCGCGCCAGGATCGCGAGCACGGCACGCGCCTGCCACAACTCGCGCACCATGACGCGCGGCGGGGTCGACGGGCCGCGCAGCTCGAACCCGTCGTCCGAGCGCCGCCTTGGCGACACGGTCACCGCGGTCATCGTGGCGACGGTGACCCTCCTCGATCAGGTGTTCGCGCCCGCATGGCCCGGTCCATCGTGCCACGCCAGGCGCGCGGTTCTAGCAGGATGGACACGTGCTGCCTGAGCCGGATCCGACGCCAGCGGTCTGCGTCGTGGTCCCGACCCACAACCGGGCGCACCTGTTGCCGCGCCTGGTGGCGGCGCTCGAAGCGCAGGTCGGGGCCCCGCCGTTCGAAGCGATCATCGTGGACGATGCGTCGACCGACGACACCTGGTCGGTGCTCGGCCACCTGTGCCGGCGTACGACGCTGTCGCTGCGGCGGATCCGGCTGGCCGCCAACCGCGGGCCCGCCACGGCCCGCAACGTCGCCTGGCAGGAGACGTCGGCGCCGCTGATCGCGTTCACCGACGACGACTGCGCCCCCGAGCCCGGCTGGCTGGCCGCGCTCGCTGCCGCCGCCGCGTCCGGGGCCGACGTCGTGCAGGGCCGGACGATCGCCGACGTCGACCAGCTGCAGCACGCCGGCCCGTTCAGCCGCATGCTCGAGGTCGACTCCGAGACCGGCTTCTACCAGACCTGCAACATCGCCTATCGGCGCGACTGGCTCGAGCGACTCGGCGGGTTCGCCGAGCAGTTCCGCTACCCGGCCGGCGAGGACACCGACCTGGCGTGGCGGGCGCGGAGTGCCGGCGCCCGCACGAGCTTCAGTCGCGATGCCGTCGTGCGCCACGACGTCAGCACGTCGAACTTGGTCGCCGCGGTCAAGGACAGCTGGCGCTGGCAGAGTGTGGCGCTCGCCGCGCGCCGGCATCCAGAACTGCGCGGCGTACTGGTGTCGCGCCACGTGTGGCGGCGGCAGCACGCGCTGGCGCTGTGGGCGCTTGCCGGCATCGGCCTGGTCGCCGTGGCGCCGCGCCGGCCGGTGGCATGGCTCGGGGCCGCCGCGGCGGCCGCGCCGTACGTGAAGCTCCGCACCAAGACTGCACCGCTGCCTGGCGTCGGGCCACGGCGACGGTGGCTGCTGCTGCCCGGCGCCTTCGTGCTCGACGGCGCCGAGCTGACCGCCTGCCTGGTCGGCTCGGTGAAGCACCGCACCCTGATCATCTGAGCCGGTCGCTGGCGAGCAGGTAGGCGTGCGGATCGCCGCGCCGGCGCGTGACCCACTGCTCGCGTCCCGGTGCGGTGCCGAGCCGCCAGAACGGTACGGCGGGCACGCGCTGGCCGCGCCCGATCGGGAGGTGCACCTGGGTCGGCCCCTCGACGAGCTCGAAGCCGGCCGCTTCGGCCATCCGTGCCAGCCCGGCCGGGTTCGGCTTCCACCACCACGGCCGGCCGCGACCATCGAGGCTGGCCAGCGGGCGGCGGTCGCGCGCCAGGCCGCGGTCGATCGCGTCGACCAGCAGCAGCCGGCCGTCGGGGGTCAGGACATTGCGCACCCGCTCCAGCGCGCGCACCGGATCGCGCAAATGCAGCAGCAGGCTGCCGACGTACACGAAGTCGAACCGGCCGAGCCGGTCTGGGTCGAGGTCGTAGACCGACAGCTCGTGGCGCACCACCGACGACCCGAGCGCGGCGTGCACCAGCTCGAAGCCCTCGCCCCGCGCCTTGCGCGCGCCGATCGCGTCGCGGACCGCGGCGTCGCTGCCGGCCGGCCAGTCCCACTGCGCCGGATCGAGGATGTCGATCGCGATCACGTCGGCGCCGCGCGCCTCGAGCTGGTAGGCCCAGAATCCCTCAAACGTCCCGACGTCGAGCGCGCGCTTGCCCGCGAGCGTCTCGGGGATCGGCAGCCGCGCGACCACCGACCGCAGGTCGAACCATCCGGGTGTCGTGACACCCGGCCGCAGCTCGATGGTGTGGTACCACTCGCGCGCGTCGACCAGCGCCCGCACGTCGTCGTCCGTGCCGGTTGCGATCGCCTCGACCGGATCCACGGCGGCGAGGCTATGTCGAGAACGGGCCGGGCCAGATGCCGGGCGGCGGCTCCGGGCTGCCGCCGCCGGTGCGGCGGGCGAGCATCATCACGTGGCAGCCGAGCCGGTTGACGACCGGCGTCGCCTGGCACACCGCTTCGAGGACGTCGACCAACCGCCGGCCGAACTCGCCACGGCGGTCGAACCAGGCGGCCGTCGCGCTCTGCGGCGGCGGGAACTCGAACGTCGACGCGGCGAAGGTTTCCAGCCCGGCGGCCGCGAACATCCGCCGCGTCTCGGCCTGCTTGTGCCAGGTGTGCGGCAGCCAGATCGGCGGAGCGTCGTCGGCGAGCACCGACCGGTCGACCGGCTCGGGCCAGACCCACGGCCGATGCGAGATCAGGGCGTCGTTGCTGAAGCCGAGCGCCTTCTCCAGGAACGCGAACGGGTCGGACAGCGGAAACCGCAGCGGCATCTCCGACGCGTTGTTGGTGGTCATCACCAGCACGCCGCCGGGTCGCAGCACCCGGGCGATCTCCCAGACCGCAAGCTCCGGACGGAGCAGGTGCTCGATCACCTCGGTGAGGACGACCGCGTCGACGCTGCCGGAGGCCAGCGGCAGCCGCTCGCCGTCGCCCTGCACGAACGACGCGCGCAACGGGCCGTCGGCGTCGCGGTACTTCTTCGCCGCCGACGTGATGTGGTGGCCACCGAAGTCGAGGCCGATGTAGTGGTAGCCGCGGTCGCGCAGCCGGTCGGCGACCAGCGCTGACCCGCAGCCGATGTCGAGCACAACGCCGCCGTCCGGCACCTGGTCGCGCACTGCGTCGCTGACCAGCCGGTAGCGCATCTCGTGTCGATGGCCGTGGTACTCGCTCCACAGGTCGAGCTCTTCCTCGACCGTCGGGACGCATTCGTTGTAGTGCGCCGAGAACGCCGCGTCGGTCGCGCTGCGCAGCTGTTCCCACTCGCGTTGCGTCGCCTCGATGCCGCGCCGGCGGTAACGCGAGTAGGTCAACGACCAGACGCCGAGCAGCCCGGTGAGGGCGACGGCGCGCTGCCGGCCCGACGCCCGGCGGCGCGCCGCAGCCGCGAGCAGGGCGACGGGAAGGCCGAGCCGAGCGAGACGTCCCGGACTCGCAGGCATGCCGCCATTCTGCCCACTTCGGGTTAGCGTGCCTCGCGTGAGCGGCGGCCGATCGACCTATCGCCATGCCCTCCGCGTGCTGGCGTCGCCGCTGTCCCCCACGCTGCCGGCGATGCGCCAGCTGCGTCGCCGGTGGCGGCGCGAGCTGCTTATCGTCCGGCTGAAGCTGGCGGCGTGGGCGGCCCGGGCGACCGTCGACGTCGACATCGCGCACGACCTACAGCTCGACGGCCGGATCGAGATCCAGGTCTGGGACCGCACCTGGAACCGGCTCCGCATCGGTCCGGGCACGCGGATCGGCGACGGCGTGCAGTTCTCGTTCCGCGGTGGCACGTTTGACGTCGGTGAAGGGGTCGAGATGCGCCGGCTCGGCACCTACCAGATCGGGGGCGAGCTGACGTTGTGCGACCGGACCGGGATGTCGCTCGGCGTCGTGATCCACTGCGCGGAGTCGGTGCGCATCGGCGAACTGAGCATCGCTGGCGAGTACGTCACGATCCTCGACTCGGCGCATCCCCGGACGGCGCCCGGCGTCGCGGTGCATCACGTGGCGGAGAGCAAGCCGGTGGTGATCGGCAGCAACGTCATGCTTGGCGCTCACTCCGTGGTCACGCACGGCGTCACCATCGGTGACCAGGCATTCGTCGGTGCGGCGGCCGTCGTGACCAGGGACGTGCCCGCCGGCTGGCTGGTTGCCGGGGTGCCGGCCAAGCCGATCCGCGACCTCATCGCCGAGCCGTGACCAGCCGGCCGTGACGACGGTCGCCCACTACGTCGAGCGCTGGCTCGACCTGTCGGCCGGGTTCGTCGCCGGCCATGTCGCCCGCTCGCGGCACCGCGCGGTGGTGATCAGCCGCGACGGTTGGCTCAACCTGGACGCGTTCCCGCATCGGCCGCGCCACTCGCTGCACCTGCTCCGCAACGCCGCGCCGGAGCGGTTCAAGCCCGCCGTGCTGCACGCACAGCTGCGGCTGCTGCTCGCCGCCCACCGGGCCGATGTGGTGCACGTCCACTTCGGGTACGCCGCGGCCGACGTCCCGCCGGTGCTCGCCGGCCGGCCGTTCGTGCTGTCGCTGCACGGGCACGACGTCACCGGGCTGCTGCGCGCCGATCCGCACCGCTATGACCGTGTGGTCGGGGACGTGTCAGCCGTCGTCGTCCCGTCGCGCTTCCTCGCCGAAGCGGCCGTCGCGGCCGGCTTTCCGGAGTCGGTCATCCGGGTCATCCCGAGCGGGGTGGACACGGCGTTCTTCCGGCCGTCGCCGTTGCCATCCGGGCCGCCGATCGTCGGCTTCGCCGGCCGGCTGGTCGAGAAGAAGGGCATCGACGTACTGCTCGCCGCGTGGCCACAGGTCGTCGCCACCGTGCCCGACGCCCAACTGCGGATTCTCGGCGACGGCCCCCTCGCCGACGCGATTCCAACGGATGACCCGCGGATCGAGCGCGTGCTGCCGGATGCCAGCCGCCGCGGCGAGCAGGTCCGCGACCTGCTGCAGTCCGCGCACGTCGTCGTCACGCCCAGCCGCACGGCGGCCGACGGCGACGGCGAGAGCCTGCTGCTGGTCAACCTGGAGACCGCTGCGACCGGCCGGCCGGTGGTGTCGACCCGGCACGGCGGGATCGCCGAGTACGTCGACGACGGCCGCACCGGCCTGCTGGTTAACGAAGGCGACAGCGACGCGGTGGCCGCCGCCATCACCCGACTGCTGACCGAGCCGAGCCTCGCCGCCGCCCTCGCGGCGGCCGGTCCGGCCCAGGCCGCCCGCTGGGAAGCCGCGGCGTGCAGCGCGCGCGTCGACGCGCTCTACGACGAGCTACTCGCCGCGAAGTGACCGGCGCGCAGCGGCACTCGGGCCGCCGCCACGAAGCCGCGCAGCATGCCCAGCACGCGCAGCAAGCTGCCGGCCGCCCGCGGCCAATCGCGGCGCCATAGCTCGCCGACCAGTGACCGAACACCCCACCGCCAGACGTCGTCGACGACCACGATCCGCCAGCGACCCCGGTCGAGGCGCCAGAGCTTCGACAGCCGGGCCCCGGCTCCGATCCCGTAGCGATGCTGCAGCCGCACGTACTCCCGAGCGCGCCGCCACTGGTCGTGCCAGGCCTGCGCCGCGGGCGCGTAGCACCCGGTCGCGCCGACGGCGAACAGCCGGTCGAACAGGTCGGTCTCCGGTGCGGCATGAAATCGCGCACCGACGCCCAGCATCTCGTCGAAACCGCCGACCGACGCCACCGCCTCGCGGCGCACCACCAGGTTGGCGGCGTGCCCGATGACGCCGTGAGCGTTGCGGTCGAAGACCTGCTCTGACTGGTCGGCCTTGATCGAGACTGCCAGCGTGCCCTGCCCCTCCGGGATGTCGATCCGGCCGGTGACGAACGCCACCGTCGGAGCGGAGTCCGCGGCCTGCCGCATCGCGTCCGCCCAGCCGGGTGCGACCCACACGTCGTCATCCACGTAGCCGACCAGCGAGTGCGACGCCGTACGCCAGCCGCGGTTGCGGGCTCGCGCCTCACCGGGCTGCTCGCACCGCACCAGCCGCGCGGCGTACCGGTCGACCACCGCGCGGACTGCGGCGGCGTCGCGAGACGCCGAGTCGACGACCAGCAGCTCGTCGGTGGGACGCAGTGAGGCCCGCAGGCTGGCCAGTGCGCGGTCGAGCATCTCCGGGCGGTCACGAGTCGCCACGACCACCGAGAGGTCCGCCGTCATTCGCGAGCCTCGCGACTTCCAGTAGCGACGAAGTGGCCGTCGACCACCGGTACGACGATGGCCCGCGCGAATCCGGCGACGGTCGCGAGCAGCCGCACGACCGCGCCGAGCGCCGGATAGAAGTGCCGCCGGCGCAGCTCGCCTGCAACCGCTGCCAGCCCCCACGAGCCGAGGGCGTCGAACCCAGCTCGTGCCAGCCGCCGCCGGTCGGTGCGGGCCAGCTTGGCCAGCCGGGCGCCGTTGCCAAAGCCGTACCTCGCCTCGAGCAGCACCAGTTGCCGTGGCCCGCGCCACTGGTCGTGCCACGCCAGCGCGGCCGGCTCGTAACAGCCGCTGAGATCCAGCGCGAACGCCCGGTCGAACAGGTCCGCCTCCGGCGCCGAGCGGAACCAACCGCCGACGCCGAGTGCCTCGTCCCAGCCGCCGAGCTGCTCGAGCACCTCGCGGCGGATCCCGAGGCTCGCACTGTGGCCGAGGTTGCCGACGCTCCACGCGTCGTAGAGCTCCGGCCCCTCCTCGCGCTTGATGGCGACGTCGCGCGACGGCGTGCTGCCGGGCGGCGGCAGGATCCGACCGGTCACGAACCCGGCTTGCGGATGCGCCTGCACCGCGGCGGCCAGCGCATCGGCCCAGCCGGGCTCGACCTCCACGTCGTCGTCGGTGAACAGCACCACGTCGTGCTGACCGGCCCGCCAGCCCGCGTTGCGGGCGCGGTTGACACCCGGCAGCTCACAGCGCACCAACCGGCCGCCGGCTGCCACCACGGCCACCGCGACCCGCCCAGGCTCACGTGATGCGCTGTCGACCACGATCAGCTCGTCGCTCTCGCGCAACGCCTCCCGCAACGACCGCAGGCAGGTGGCGAGCTGTTGCGGCCGGTCGCGGGTCGGGACGACGACCGTGACGGGCGGCCGAGCCGAGTCCGACGAGAGCGAGTGCACAGCCGCAGACTGCCAGACCCGCTGCTAGCGTTGCCGCGTGCCAGCGCGGACGTCGAGCCCACCAGCGTCCTGAGTCGATGACGTCAGACGCACCGGGCCGGCCGCCGGCCGGTCGACGGCTGCCGATCGAGGTCAGCGCAGTCACCGCCATCCTCGCGCTCGCGCTCGCGATCATGGCCGGGGCCGGCGCCGCGGTCTACCAGCAGTCGACCGGCGCGTCGTACCAGAGCTATTCCGTGCTGCTGATCGACCAGCCGACGGTGATCGCGACCACGCCGAGCGATGCTCCGCTCACCAAGCTGCAGGCGCTGCGCTACCAGTACGCCGGGCTGCTGCGCACCGACGTGATCGGCGCGCCGGTCGGCCGGCAGCTGGGCGTCCCCACGGCCCAGGTAGAGAGTCACCTCACCGCGCTGGTCGACCCGAGCTCGTTCACCTTCGACATCGTCGCGCGCGGCGCGGACCCGAGCTCCTCCAACAAGCTCGCCCAGGCCGCGACCGAGGAGCTCATCCATTACGTCCGCCAGCAGCAGGCCAACATCGGTGTGCAGGCGATCGATCGCGTCGTGCTGACCGAGGTGACGACGCCGACCCAGGGGACGAAGATCGCCCCGGGGCTGACCAAGACGCTAGCGTCGGGCGTCATCGCGTTCATCGTCGTCGGGGTCGCGTTCGTCATCATCGCCGACCTGCTGCGTCGCCGGCGGTAGCCGCGGCCTGACCGAGCACAGGTGACCGGGCGCTAATGGGACCGCTAGTCGTCGACCTGGTGACGGCGATCCTGATGCTCGCCGTCGCCTACGGCTCGCCGCGCACCATGCTCGGCGTCCTCATCGGCACGCTGTTGCTTATCCCCGAGCCGCTGGTCGCGCCGCACCTGCACACGTCGTACGCCACCGTCGACGACCTGGTGATCGCCGCCGCCGCGGTACGGCTGGTCTCGATGTACCGCCGCGGGGAGATCGGCCGCGACCAGCTTCGCGCCACCCCGACCCATCTGGCGCTGGCGCTGCTGCTCGTCACCTGGGCGGTCGTGGGTGTGGTGTTCGCGCCACTGTCCGGCGTGCCGAGCGCCGCCGTGCTGCGGATGGTCAACCTGACGTTCGTCGCGCTGTTCTTCGTCGTCGTGCTGACGCTGCTGCGGGTGATCGACCGGTCCGACGACGCGGTGCGGATGCTCACGAGGGCGTTCGGCGTCGCGGTCGTGATCGCGGTGCTGGAGCATTTCAGCGGCCGCGCCTACGGCCACTTCCTGTTCAACCTCGCCGGCCACCCCGGGCCGACGGTGGCGGCGCATGTCCTGGAGTCCCGCGACGGGCACGTCCGGGTGCGCTCCAGCGGCGAGTTCGCGCTCGCATTCGCCTGGGTTGCCGTGATGATGCTGCCGTTCGTTGCCGCTCGGGCAGTTCGCACCGCTCGGCGTTACTGGGTCTGGCTGCCGGTGCTCGCGCTGACGCTGCTCGCGATCTACTGGACCTACGCGCGCAGCGCCGCCGCGGCCGTGCCGGTCGTCCTGGTGCTGGCCGCGTTGTTCACGCGCGACCGCCGCATGGTCTGGCTGGCAGGCGCGGCCGTCGTGGTCTCGGTCGCGCTGTTCGCGTTCGACCCGACGATCCGCAGCCACGTGAACCTGTCGTTGTCGAGCACCAGCGGATCGACCGCCGTCCGGTTCCAGCGGCTGCCACCGATCCTGGCCGCGGTCGCGCCGCATCCGTATCTCGGTCTGGGGCTCGGCGGGCTGCAGACCATCGGGTTCCTGACGACCGACAACTTCTATTTGAACGCGTACGGCGAGACCGGCGTGATCGGCGCGGCGATCCTGCTTGCCGTCTGCCTCCTCCTGCTGTTGCAAGTCGGCCGTGGCCTGCTGGTGGCCGATCCGCGGCGCCGGATGGTCACGGGCGCGGCGGCCGTCGGGGTCATCGCGTTCTTCGCGAGTGGCGCGATCGACGACGCGTTGCTGATCCAGCAGCAGGCGATGATGCTGGTCCTGCTCGTCGCGGTGAGTATCGCCGCCACCGAACCCGAGCGCGGTCCCGCGCTGATGCCGCGATGGTCGACCCGGCGCACCGCGTTCCTGACGGCAGCCGGCGCCTTGGCCGGGCTCGCCGCCTACCTGCTCGCCCCGGTCACGGTGTCGCAGGAGCGCCAGTTCGGCACCGTCTCGGCCCTTCGCAACATCTACCCGTACGACGCCATCACCAGCGGCCAGCTGCTGATCGGGACGGTGTGCAGCCTGGCGTCGGCGATCGACCCGACGATGCCGGACGTGCACATCAACTGCATCGACGACTACGGGCCGGCCGGCGTCGGCACGCTGCGGATCGAGTCGCCGTCGACCCGGCAGACGCTGGCGGCGTACGACACCCTGGCCAACACCGTGCATCACGCCGCCTCGCTGGCGGCCTACCAGACCTTCACCTCCGGACCGCCGATTTCGTCCCGCGCGACGATCTGGAAGACCGCGCCGGCGTCCGGCGCTGTGCTCGGGTTCGCGATCGCGATGTTGGCACCGCTGCCGCTGCGCCGGCGGGTCCGCGCCCGGCGGCTTCCCCGCCACCTCTGACGACAGCCGCCGCGGATCGCGGCATGATCACCGCGATGACCGCGACCGCCGTCGCTGCGACCGACAGCCCTCCCGGCGCTCACCGACGCTGGCTGCTCATCAATGCGGTCGTCATTCCGATCGTCCTCAACACCGTGCTCGGCGGCGGGATCGCCGCGCTCGGTGCGCACGGGCAGCACCTGCCGCTCTGGCCGCAGTCACTGATCACCAAGACCGGCCTCGCCGTCGACGCGCTCGGCACGCTGTTCGTCCTGCCGTTCGTCACGACGGTGTCGGTCACCCTCGCCGTCCGGCGAGAGCGGCAGCGCGGTGCGCTGAGCCAGCTGGACGCCGTCGACACCTGGTCGCCGATGATCATGCGACTGCATCCGCAGCTGCTCCGGCGGGCGGCGTTGCTCGGCGCGTTCTTTCTGGTCGTGCTCGGTCCGCTCGCCATCGCGCTGCTCGACGTCACCGCGAACGACGGCGTCGGCTGGATGACATTCGTCTGGTACAAGGTGGCGTTCTGCGTCAGCTTCGGCCTGGTCGTGACGCCGCTCAGTGCACTGGCTGCGATGGCGGAACCGATCGCGGCATGACGCTGCCGCTGCTGGCGTCCGGCCGGGATGCCGACATCTACGTCCTCGATGACAACCGGGTGTTGCGACGCTCCCGCGATCGTCGCCCGTTGACCCACGAAGCGATTGCCATGGAAGCCGCGCGGAAGGCCGGCTTTCCCGCCCCCGTCGTCCATGAGCTCCGCGCGGACGACAGCGAGCTCGTGATGGATCGGGTCGACGGACCGTTGATGATGGACCTTCTGGTGAAGCGGCCGCACCGGATGCCGGCGCTCGCCGTGATGCTCGCGCAACTGCACCGTCGACTCGGTGCCATCGACGCGCCGGCCGAGTTGCCCGCTCTGCCCGAGGGCGGATCGAAGCTCGTCCATCTCGACCTGCATCCGCTGAACGTGATCATGAGCCCGAGCGGACCGGTCGTCATCGACTGGGCGAGCGCCTCGCAGGGACGACCGGAGACCGATGTCGCGTCGACCTGGGTCATCCTTGCGAGCTCGGAAGCGCCCGGCGGGCGGCTCGCGACCACGGTGGCCGGCCTCGGTCGGCAGATGTTCCTCAACGCATTCCTCCGGGCAACCGGACAGAAGCAAGCGGCGCGCGCGATGTTGCCACCCGTGATCTCCGCGCGCCTGCTCGGTCGCAACTTGGTCGCCGGCGAGCGCCGCTACCTGGAACGCTGGCTCGAGCGACTGCCGAGCCCAACGGGTTCAGCGGGCTGAGAGCAGCGCGAGCCGGGCCGCCGCGGCACGCTGCGGGGTGTGACGGTCGAGCACCAGTTGCCGGCCGGCAGCCGCCAGCTGGCGGCGTTGCGACTCGTCGGCGAGGACGGCTGCCAGGACATCGGCGAAGTCCTGCGGCGCGGCGACGGTCGCACCGGGGGTGTCGCCGGTCGTGTCGGCACCGATTCCCTCGACACCGGCCGCCGTGGTGACGACGGGTACGCCGTAAGCCAGCGCATCGAGCACCTTCATCTTCGGCCCGCTGGTCGGTGGGCACGGGAATGCCATCACGGCGCCGCGCCGCAGCACGTCAACCGTGCGCGCTACCTCGCCCACGACCTCGACGCCTGGCAGGTCGATCGAAGGCGTCGAGCCACGGCCGGCGAGCAGCAACCGCGCGTCCGGCACGCGGCGGCGCACCTGCGGCCACTGCGCCAGCAACCGCTGCAACGCCTGGCGGTTCGGCGGCCAGCCCCAGTTCGCCAGCAACACCGCCACCGGCTCGGCGACGACCGGCAGCACCTCGGTGGGGATC
>DASZPL010000091.1:0-2945 GCA_035550315.1 Mycobacteriales bacterium
GGCGTTTAGGACGAAGCTTCGCTCTCGTCCGTTAGCCGGGGCGGCACATCGTCGCCCCAAGGTGACCTACAGCCGCTCGAGGATCGTGGCGTTCGCGAGGCCGCCACCTTCGCACATCGTCTGCAGCCCGTACCGGATGCCGTTGTCGGCCATGTGGTGGACCAGCCGGGTCATCAGGATGGCGCCGGAGCCGCCGAGCGGGTGGCCGATCGCGATGGCGCCACCGAGCGGGTTGACCGCCTTCGCGTCGGCGCCGGTCTCGACCAGCCACGCCATCGGCACTGGCGCGAACGCCTCGTTGACCTCGAACGCGCCGATCTCGTCGATCCGCAGCCCGGCCTTCTTCAGCGCCTTCAGCGTGGCCGGCCACGGCGCGGTCAGCATGATCACCGGGTCGTCGCCCGCGAGCGCGAAGGTGTGCAGCCGCGCCAGCGGCTTCAGGCCGAGCGACGCCGCCTTCTCCGAGGTCATGATCAGCAGTGCGCCGGAGCCGTCGGAGATCTGCGAGGAGTTGCCGGCGGTGATGACGCCATCCTCCTTGAATGCCGGCTTCAGCCCGCCGAGCTTCTCGAGCGTGGTCTCGCGACGCACGCCCTCGTCGACCTCGAGCCCGGACTCGGGGAGTACGGCGTACTGCTTGGCGAAGGCGCCGGAGTCGATCGCCGCGGCCGCCTTCTCGTGGGACTCGAGGGAGAACTCGTCGACCTGCTGGCGGGAGAAGCCCCACCGCTCGGCGATCATCTCGGCGCCCAGGCCCTGGTTGATCTGCTTGCCCTCGTAGCGGGCGAGCATCTTCGGCCCGAACGGGAAGCCGACGTTCGCGCCGAGCGACGAGCCCATCGGCACCCGGGTCATCGACTCGACGCCACCGGCGATGGCGACGTCGTACTGGCCGGAGATGACGCCGGCGGCCGCGAAGTGGACCGCCTGCTGGCTCGACCCGCACTGCCGGTCGACCGTGGTGCCGGGGATGGACTCGGGCCAGCCGGCCGAGAGGACCGCGTTGCGGCCGATGTTCATGGTCTGCTCGCCCACCTGGCCGACGCAGCCCCACACCACGTCGTCGACGACGGTCGGGTCGATCCCGGTCCGCTCCACCAAGGTGTTCAGCACGTGTGCCGACAGGTCCACCGGGTGGACGTCCTTGTAGGCGCCGTTGCGCCGGCCGACGGGAGTGCGCACCGCATCGACGATGACGGCATCACGCATGGCGGTCCTCCTACAGACTCGGGTCCTGACCTCGATGGTACTGCGATAACCGAATCGCGTTCTGTCCTGTTCCCGGGATGATCAGCTCGCCGCTGGCCGGGCACCCCGTGCTGCGCACCACGAGGCCGGAGCTGAGGTCAGACTCCTGGAACGTGGGGCAGTCGCTGCGCGCCCGATGCGCGCCGGCGTACCCGACAAGCGCCACGATCAGGGCGACGGCACCGAGCCCCAGCGCCTGCGAGTGGCCGCGGTACTTCCCGCTGGGGGCGTAGGCGAACGCCAGCATCAGCAGGCTGCCGGCGATCAGCCCGCCGACGTGACCGCGCCAGTCGATCTCGCCGCTGAACGAGAACGACAGCACCAGATTCAGCACGATCGTGGCGGCGATGCCGCCGGTCTGCCAGCGCTGGTGGCGCGCCACGATGTAGAAGGCGCCGAACAGGCCGAAGATGGCGCCGGACGCCCCGGCGGCCAGCTCGCTGAGCGGGCCGAGCGCCACCGACAGCACGCTGCCGCCGAGCCCCGCCAGGAAATACAGCGTCAAGTAGCGCGCGCGGCCGAGGGCCGCTTCCAGCGGCGGGCCGACCAGGTAGAGCGCGTACATGTTGAAGCCGATGTGCAGCACGTTGAAGTGCAGAAACATCGCGGAGACGAGCCGGTACCACTGGCCGTGTCCCACCGCGACGGGGTTGAGGGCGAGGTCGGTGAAGAGGTCGGACTGGCCGCCGTTGCCGGCGACCGAGAGCCCGCCGCCGAGCGACGTGATGATGAACATCGCGACGTTGACGCCGATCAGCGTCATGGTGACGGCGCCGGGCCGGCCCCCGGCCTGCACCCGGCCGCCGTACACGGTGCGTCCGGTGCGGACGGTACGCCGACCCTCGTTGACGCACTCCGGGCACTGGAAGCCGACCGACGCCGGGATCATGCACTGCGGGCAGATCGGCCGGTCACACCGGGAGCAGCGCACCCCGGTCGGCCGGTCCGGATGCCGGTAGCAGGTGGGTGCGGCGGCGTAGCCTCCCGCGTCACTCGGCTCGGACATCGTCAGGCGGGTTGGCGGGGCGGGTCAGCCCGCGATGCGCTGGACGGTGATGCCGCTGATGGTGACGTCGGTGTCCGGCCGATCCATCTTGCCGGTGGACGTGGTCGCGATCTTGTCGACGACGGCACGGCTGTCGGCATCGGCCACCTCCCCGAAGATGGTGTGCTTGCCGGTGAGCCACTGGGTCGGCGCCACGGTGATGAAGAACTGCGACCCGTTGGTGCCGGGCCCGGCGTTCGCCATGGCGAGCAGGTACGGCCGGGTGAAGGCCAGCTCGGGGTGGATCTCGTCCTTGAAGTGGTAGCCGGGCCCGCCGGTGCCGGTGCCGAGCGGATCACCGCCCTGGATCATGAAGCCCGCGATGACCCGGTGGAACACCGTGCCGGCGTACAGCGGCTCGGTGGTGTGCTGTCCGGTTCGCGGATCGGTCCACTCCTGGGTGCCCTCGGCCAGGCCGACGAAGTTGGCGACGGTCTTCGGCGCTTGGAGCGGAAACAACTGGACCCGGATGTCGCCTTCGGTCGTCGACAGCGTCGCGAACAGTTCCTCAGCCACTGTGCTCCTCACTGGCTTGGGACTCGCCGCGAGGCGCGGCAACGGATTCGCCATCTTTGCACGGCGCGCTGAACCGGCCCGGCGCGCAAGGTTGACCCTCCGGCTAGCGGGAATGGTCCCGGAGCAGGACGCCGAG
>DASZPL010000092.1:0-17637 GCA_035550315.1 Mycobacteriales bacterium
CAATGGCTACCAGGCTGGGCCATCCACGGCCATACCAATGACGAGCGGGCTGACGTTCGCCTCGCGCAGTACGCCGCCGGCGGGGTCCGGAGGCATGATGGCCGGCGGACTCACGATCGCGTCTGCTCACGACGCTCTCCGCAGGAGTGCAAAGGAGACGAAGAGGGCAGCGGCGAGGCCGATGTGAATCGCGAGCCTTGCCACGTTGCTTGACGCGAGAATCAGGGTTGCTAGGAGGTCGGTCAACGCCGCGGCGGCGAGCACGGCAGCCGCGATCATCGCTCTTCTGACCTCACGACCTCGTGTCGCGGATACCCTGTTCATGTCATCCATCGCCTGAGCCCAGCCTCGTCGCTACATTTCGCAGCGTGTGCATGTCACTACCTTGCGCTTCTTGTGGTGATGATGGTGCTCACGCGACAGATCGTCGTAGATCGTCTGAACGGCCTGAGCGGTAAGCCATGCGGCCGCAATCACCCCCGCGGTAACGACGAGCACGGCTCCAGGGGCACCTCCGAGGCTACGTCCGGCGGCAAGTAACTGCTCGACGAGTCCCTTTGCGCTCCAAGTCTCGAAGACCCCGTCAATGAGTTCGATGACCCGACCCTTATGATGCCCGTCCTCAACACCCAGCCTCGCCAGAGTAAGTCCTCCTGCGGGACCGAGCCGCGAACCTTGGAGTGCGGTTGCTACCGAATCACCAGTTCCAGCGAGTAGTGGCGCAACTCCCACGGACGCCAGAGCGACTACGGGCTTACGAAAGCACGGTGCGGCTGACCGCGAGACCGAAGGGCGCCGGGCGCAACCCAAAGTCGCGGCCCCTGACGTGGTATACAACGGCAACTGCCTCTTCACCACACCGCCCGGCATCCGATCGACTACGCAAACGACTGCCGTGCCGTCCCCCATCGCGGTACGCGTCTGTCAGCCTCTGACCCGATGAAACAACATGAATGCGTGATCACGAAAGAGGTTGATTACAGTCTTTGGACCACCATAGCCATGGCCGTGAGAATGCAGGCTGGTCAAGGTATCAAGATGACTGATCTTGGTAATTGTCCAACCGCGTACGGGTAACTCTCGCTTCCAGAAATGAGTAGCAACGCGCTTGGTGCCGCTGCCAATGGCCGATAGCCCGCAGATCAGGTTCCTGACATCCCGGTGAATCAGGAATTCCAGACCACGGCACAGCAGCATCCGTTGCCGTGGCGCTTCCTCGCGCGTAGCGTCGAAGGTCGATACTTGAGGTGCTATGGTCCGAATCTACCTCAGCGCCCTGGCGAGCTCCTTGTCCTATAGTTTCTATGCCGCCTACGGCGGCGATTCGAGTCGGACCGCATGAGAATTCGCACATAAATTGCCGCCGCCACGATGACGTAGAGAACGCCCACTACCGCGGTGAGCAGCCACCACACTCCCGGATCCACCGCTAGCGAGACGACAATTCCGGCGGTGACCGGTGGTGCCATCGTCAGCCAGATGGCCCACTGCTCCTTGGCCGATTCCTTCATTGAAGTTGATCCTGCATCGGCAGCGCCTCCTCAGCGACGCTCCTGGAAAATGACTGCCGCACGTCTTCCGAAGAAGTTGATGCGGGTTACGCCACCGTATCCGTGTCCCGTGAACTGGAGCTGGGCAAAGCCCTTGACGTGATGGTCGGCGAGGATTCGCCAGCCGTGCTGCGGCAACGCCTGCCGCCAATAGCGCACTGCCGAGCCCCGGCTCCCGACAGCGAGAAGGTACGCATCGCGGTGTCGATCGTGATGCTCTTTCAGTAGAACACTCGAGGGGGGGCGGGGGAAGTCTGTCGGGAGGGCGGGGGACGTCGCCGCCCTTGTCCGCTGATCGCCTCGAGGACCGGTGGCGTGGCCACACCCACCCAAACCGATAATGCCGGAGGTGAATAAGGCGACTCCGGCGAGATACGTCACATGTCGACCGCGGTTCATCTTGATATCCCTACCATAGGTGCCAGATCAGGAATGAGTCCATCGCGGGGCAGTTAATCGCGTGTCGCACGCGCGATGAGATGTAGAGTTTCAGGGTGATATTCGGGTCCCAGTAGTGGGGAATTCCTATCTGAAAGTAGAAATCAATACCTTTGCTCTTCGGTACGTCGTTGAAGCGATGGAAGTAGTGTGCTACCCGTTCGAGTGCTGGTACAAGCAGGGACGCACCAAGCGCCTCCTCGAAAATGTCGACCTCGGGAAAGACGCTAGCGAGGACCCCGAGCGTTTCGACGCCAGCTATGAATCTGTGTATCGACCGGATGACTCGCTTGGTCCTCTTATGGCCGAAATGATGCGTTGCGAGGTTCTTGTGGTGGTCGAGACCAAGTAGGTCGAAACCATTGATTGGGTCTTGGTCGCAGTAGTCATAATTGTTGGCGCTCCCTCCGAAAACCGGATCGATTTGGAGGAACCGGCCAAGCGCAGGATCGTAAGCTCGGACGCCCATGAGCACTACGTCGCCGAGCCCGTCACTCGAACGTTGCTTACTTCCTAGCCAGCTGAACCGCGCCGGCACTGTTGTCGGAGGCCGGGGAGCTCCAAATTCGGTTTGTTCGCTGTAGCTGCTGATACCGGCCGCGCTGCTGGTGTCGGCGGCGGTGGCGACGATGTCGCCGTGGAGGTTTGCAAGCTGCAGCGTGGTGTGGCTGGTGTCGGCAGCAGCTTCGGACGCCGTGAGGTTGCCTGCGAGGTCCGTGATGTTACGGGTCCAGGTGCCATTGCTGTTGGCGATCCAGGCGGGTGAGTCGCTGTCGCCGGCGTAGACGTTGGTCTGGGTGATGCCGCTGCTGCTGTCGGTCTCGCCGAGTAGACGTTCCGCGGGGTCGAGAGTCCACGTCTTGGTGACGCCGTCCTGGGTTTGGGTGTGGACCATGTCGTCGGCGTAGTAGCTAAGCGACAGTGGTGTCGGGTTGGAGTTGCTGTCGATGGTGTCGATGGCCGGCACGGCGAGGGTGCGCCCGAGGTTGTCGTAGCTGTAGCCGGTGTTGTTGAGCCGGTCGGCTTCGTCGTGTCCGTAGTTCTCCTGGGTCTGCGTGGTGCTGGTCGAGCAGTTGCCAGCGGCGTCGGCCGGATAGCTACTGAGCACGATTCGGTTTGAGTCGGCGTCGTAGCTGTAACTGCGTGTCGTGCAGGTGGCGTCGCCGATGTCGGTGACTTGGCTGATCCGGCCGTCTGCGTCGTATTTCAGTTCTTGGGCTGATTCGGGGCTGGCCTGCGCGCGGACCTCGCCGAAAGCGTTGCCGATCCGCGCGAAGTCCATCCAGGGGGTGGAGCCCATCGCGTAGCTGAGGTCGACGGGCTGGTCGGCGTTGTCGTAGCGGGTGGTGGCGACGAGACCGTTGGGGTAGGTCTCGCTGGCGAGGTTGCCGTCGGCGTCGTAGGCACCGGTGAACGCGTCAGTACCGACCCCGGTGGTTTCCTTTGTGGGAACGCCGCGGTGTTCGGTGCGGCCGAGGCTGTCGGTGCCGTCGTAGCTGTAGGTTGCCGTTCCTTTGCCGTCGTTGATCGACATCGGGCGTCCGTCGATGTCATAGCTGGTTGTCGTCGTGTTCGTCCCGGATGCGGCAGGCACGGTGTAGCTGGTGACCCTGCCGATCGCGTCGTAACCGGTCGTGATCGCGCTACCAGGAACGCTGATCTTGATGGGCAGCCCGGTGGCAATGTCATAGCTGGTGGTCTCGGTCGGGATCTGCGTTACACCGCTACCGGTGTCGCTGACCGCTTTGGTGAGGATCCGCTCGGCGTCGTCGTAGCCGACGGTGGTCGTGCGGGTGACCGAGCCGGTGGACTCGGTGGTGACGAGCGGCTGGTCGTAGAGGTCGTAGGTGATCTCGGTCGTTAGGACCGGTGGCCCGGAGGTGGGCTGCGCCGCCGGACCCGTCCGGCAGACCAGCCCAGCCCATTCGGAGTGGTTGCCGCATTCGGGATAGCTGGCGTTAGCGTCGGCGGTGTAGTACGTCGTGTTGGTGGTTTCGGCGTCGGTGCCGCTCGCGTTGGCCTTGGGCATCCGCGACTGGATGATGTTGCCGTCCGCGTCGTAGGCGGTCTGGCTGGTGATGTTGGCCCCGCTGGGGATGACGGTGGTTTGCGTGGTGGGTTCGCTGAGCGTCCAGCCGCTGGTCGGTCCGGTGCTGCTGGATCCATCGATCGGGTCGTAGCCGGTCTTGCTGGTGCGGGTGTCGTGGTCGGTGGGCAGGCCGGAACTGGCGTCGAGGTAGTAGGCGGAGACGTCGGCTTCGGTTTGCAGGTCGTACAGGCCCCCACCGGCCGGGGCGCCCTGGTTGTAGACGAAGTGGTCGTGTTCTTGGCCGTCGACGACGATGCTCGCGTCGGTGACGATCGGGTGGGTCGGGCCGTAGACGTCGGTGAGGTCGTAGCCGTTGGCGGCGTAGACGCTGGTGGTAGCTAGCGCGTCGGCGCGTTGCGCGCTGGTGGCCATGGCGGCGACGAGCGGGTCGGTGTCGCTGGTCGGGTTGAGCGCTTGCGCGCGGGCTTTCGGGCTGAGCTGCCAGACGGTGTTGCCGTTGGTGTCGTAGCGGGTGGCGTCGATCTGCCAGGCGCCGGCGCCGTAGTCGGCGGTGTTGACCTGCTGCCCGTTGACGTCGAGGTAGCTGAGTTCGCCGTACGGGAAGTCGCTCGAGCTGGGGGCGTAGTCGCCGCCGGCACCGGTGGCGGGGACGTGGTCGGCGGGGAAGACCTCGGTGGCGGTGTAGGGCAGGTCGATGGTTTGCCCCCAGGCCGCGGTTTGGGTGCTGGACATGTCGATCGGCGCGCCGGAGCCGGTGATCGGCAGGCCGTAGGCGACGGCGGTGGTGGCGGTGCCGTTGGCCGGGTCGGTGCGCTGCACGGAGGCGACCCGGTTGCTGCTGTCATAGTTGATCGTCCACGGGTTCTCACCCGGCGGGGTGATCGTGGTGAGCCGGTTGCCGGTGGCGGTGTAGTCGTAGGTGGTTTTCAGCGCGGGGCTGATCCGCGGGTCCCAGGCGGCGCGCAGCAGCCCGCGGGTGTCGTAGGCGTACTGGGCGACCGTGACGGTGGACATCGCGGAGCTCGCTGGGTCGTAGGCGGTGAGCGCGACGCTGGCGAGCCGACCGACGCTGTTGGTGGTGTCGTAGTAGTCGCCCCAGCCGGACGGGCTGTCGCTGGTCGCGGTCGTGGTGGTCGCGTAGGTGAGGGTGAGGGTGCGGCAGCCGCGGGTGGTCAGCGGCGTGGCGCAGTTGACCCCGTCGGGGACGGGGGCGAGCACCTGGCTGACCTGGCCGTGGCTGTTGTAGCTGTAGCTGGTGGTGTCGTGCGCGCCTGGCTCGTTGACGGCTTGCACCTGCCAGCCGCCGCCGGCGGCCGTCCAGTGGGTGACGGTGCCGTCGGTTTCGGTCAGGCTGGCGGCACTCGCGCTGGTCTGGGTGAGCACGGAGCCGTCCGATGCGGCGCCGAAGCCGGTGAACGTGTACGGGTAGCCGGTGTCGGCGGTCACATACACCGAGGAGCTGCCGTCGGGGTCGACCAGCACGGCGTAGCCGTGGCCGGGGACGGTGATCAGGGTCTGGTCGGCGGCGCCGTCGCTCGGGGTGGGCAGTCCGGCGGTCCAGCCGGGGCCGAAGATCCCGGTCGCGCCGGTGTCGGTACTGCGCGGGCCGAGGGTGGTGGCGTCGCGGCTGAGGGTGAGGTCGTCGGCGGCGCTGGCGACGTCGACGTCGGTGGCGGGCACGTCGAGGTCGCCGGTGAGCAGCGACAGGGTGCCGGGGCCGAGGTCGGTCGTGGCCTGGCTATCACCGAACGCGGTCGCGGCCAGGGTGACTGTGGCTGTGCTGGAGCAGTCGTCGGTTATCCCGGAGTGGGAGAAGCAGGCTTGCACCTGCACCGGCCCGTCGCTGCCGCCGACGGCGGCGACCGTCTGGGCGAGGTTCCACGACAGCGGTGCGGCGCTGCCGCCGGAGAGGGCTTGCGGCCAGCTGGGGTGACCGCCGCCGCCGGCGATGGTGACGTCGCCGGTCGGCACGGTGGTCCAGCTGCCGGCGGTGCCGAGCCGGTAGTTGTAGGTGACCCCGGTTTCGGTCGAGCTGGCGCCGCTGGACAGCGTGACCGCCTGCTGCGTGGTGTCACCGGACGCCGGCGCGATGAGCCCGCCGACCCCGATCCCGAACTTGTACTGGGTGACGGTCGTCGAGCGGTTCCAGGCGGCGTCGATGCTCTGCACATACAGCGTGTGCCAGCCGTAGGCCGTGCCCACCGGCAGGCGCACGGTCGCGCTGGAGCCGGCGGCGACCACCACGCCGGTCTCCGGGTCGGGGTTGTCGAAGGCGTAGGTGAACCCGGCCAGGTCGCTGTCGGTCGTGTCGGACAGGGTGCAGGCCTGCCCGGACGGGGCGGTGGCGGTCCAGGTGTTCGCCGGGTAGGCGGGGCAGGACACGGTGGGCGCGGCCGGCCGGGTGGTGTCGATGACGAAGTGCTGCATCGGCGACCAGGCGGCGGAGAAGTCGGTGCCGCCCTTGCCGTTGGGCACCGACCCGATCGCCTCCCACTCGTAATGATCACCGGCGACCAGCGTGCTCGCCGGGACGGTGATCTGCGCCGGCGTGCCTTGCTGCACCAGCGGTGGCGTGGTCGTGCTCCACACCGTGCCGGTGCCCTCGCCCGGGTAGTTCGGGTCGTGCAGCACCGCGAACCACACGTTGACCGGGCTGCCGTCGGAGTTGGTCACCGACGCCCGCAGCGTCGGCGTGAGCGAGGTGGCGTAGGTCTTGCCGGTGGTTCCCAGCACCGTCGGGGACGCCGACAGCTGGCTGGGCACACCGGGCCAGGAGTTGTAGGTCACCGACATGGCGGGTTCCCGGTCGGCGGTGGCGCAGAAGCCGGTGGAGGCATCCGGGTTCATCGAGCAGAACCGCTTCATCCCGGTGTTGCTGGTCTCCGAATGCGCCCGCAACTCGATGCCATGCCAGGCGAGCGCCCCAGTGGTCCAGCCGTTGACGATGTTCGTCATGTCGATCGTTTCGAACCCGTTCGGCTGCGCCGGTGAGCAGGTGTCGTTGCCGGTGTTGAACGTCGCCGTCTCGGTGTAGGTCGAGGTCGTGTTGATCGGCGGCTGGTTCGCCCACACCGTCTGCGAATCGGCGTTCAACGTCGTCGGGTAACCGTCCATCTGCTGCGCCGAGCACGACCCGGCATCGTACTGAAACAGGCTCAACGTCGCCTTCGTCACATGCATCCCGGTGATCGACTTCGGGTCGAAGTTGACGTACGCCCGGTACTTCGTCGCGCCGGCGTCGCTCGTCCCGACCATCAGTCGGTAGTCGCTGATCTGCGGAGTGGTGTTGTTGGTGTACCAGTAGGTGTCCCCGGCGCGGGTCAACGAGGCGATGTTCGGGTCGATCGTCACCGGATAGGTCGTCGACGGGTCAGTCAGGAACTTCATCGACGGGTTGAGCGTCAACACCGGATCCCCACCGGCGTTGGTCGACAGCGAGGTCGCGACCGGGGTCAGCTGATCCGGTAGCGGATCGTCCCCGGCAGTGGCGTCCCACATCGCGAACTGATGCGCGCTCGCCACCACATTGCCGGCCGCATTCGACAAGCTGACGGTGCCGTCCTTGTCTTGCGTCGCGGTCAGCTTCGCCAGTCGCAGCGGCAGCCGCAGCGACAACGCCGACGTCGGAGGTGCCGTCAACACCACGTGCGCGCTGAACCCCAACGCGGTCATCGACACCACCAGGCTCGACGTCGCCGACAACCGGTAGGTCGCGGTGCCACCGGAGACCTGCGGAGCCGGTAGCTTCGACGCCCAGCCCAACCCCACCGACCGGCCATTGGCGGCAGTCAGCGACGCCGCCGTCGACGAACCGGCGCCACCCACGGTGACCGGCGCGACCGACACGGCCGGGGAATACGAGCCGTCACCGTTCGCCGTCAGATTCAGGTTGATCGGCGACCAAGACCCATCCGAGTTCTGCGCCCGCACCGGGCCTTGCGAGGTTTCTGTCGTGAACGTGCCGTCCGGATTCGCATAGGTCACCGACGACTCGGTCTCCGCATCCTCGACCGCCACGCGGTGCTTCTCCAGCCGCGCGGTCAACGCCGCCGACACCGCGTCCGGCCGCGACAGCACATCCGCGGCCGCCGCCGCGCGAGCGGTAGACCCGGCGAATGGCGTCACCGACACGAACCCGGCGAGCAGCGCGAGCACGGCCACTCCTGCGCGGGCGCGCGGCGCCCGACGAAGCGGCAACAAAACGTAACCCAGACGGCGCGAAGCCATGACCGATCCCTTTCAAACAATCGGCGCGAGAGCTTGCTCGCGCCACTCGCGGCACGCGGACGCATGCCCACCCCACCGCCGCGAGCCCCCGGATCAGCCGCTGTGAAGACGGCACACTCTGCACCGGAAATCGGCTGAAGTAACGGCCTGTACACGGAAATGATCCGAAGTTGACTGACTCGGATGACGCGACCTAGTCACGACGAACCAGACAGGGCGAAGCAGTTCTAAGTCGTGCGGACCATGACCGCCGATGGCGGCGAAAGCGTCCGCGACGCAACCGCGGGTGCAACGTCGTATCGCTGATACCGGGGTGTGTGTTCGGGGCTGTGCGGGAACCGGGAACGGCGAGCAGTTCGTCGCCGGACGGGACTAGGAACGGCGCGGTTCGGTTGTCGGTCGGCCGGTTAGGGAAGCGGTGGCGGCAGGTAGCCGGCTGGCGGGTGCAGGGCGCGGTACAGCCCGGCGGTCAGGTCGACCAGGGTGGCGCCGGAGGGTGCCGGGTAGCCATGGCGGGCGAGCGCCTCCCCGACGTCGAGGATCAGCGCGAGGGTGAACCGCTCGTCGGTGGTGCCGAGCCACGGGTAGTCGCGGGCCTGCTCGTCGTCGTCCACGCTCACCACCTCCCGGCCCACTCGTAGCGTCCCCTGCGTCGTCCACGGCAGCCGGCCATGGCGCGGCATCGGTGGACAACCGGCCGGCCTGGTGCGGCGTGCGGGAGCCGGGCGGCGCATCGCCAGGCGTGGACGCCGGCGCACTCCCCGTTGGCTGGCACACTGATAGCCGTGACCGCGCAGCAGTGGGAATTGATTTCGACCGATCCGGCGGTGATGGGTGGGCAGGCGGTGCTCGCCGGGACCCGGGTGCCGGTCAGTGTGATTCTCGACTGCTTGGCGGCGGGCATGACCGATGAGCAGATCGTGGCGGAGTACCCGACACTGACGGTTGCCGGCGTGCACGCGGCCGCCGCCTACGGCGCCGCGCTGGCCCGCGAGGAGCTCCTCCCGCTGCCGCCCAGGTGAAGGTCAAGCTCGACGAGAACATCCCGGTCTCGGCCGCGAGCGCGCTCGCGGCACAGGGCCACGACGTCGACACCGTGCACGGTGAGGGTTTGGCCGGATGTGACGACGCCGCGGTGCTGCGGGCCGCGACGTCGGCGGGGCGGCTGCTGGTCACCCTGGACCGTGGGCTCGGCGACATTCGCCGCTATCCACCGGGCAGCCACGCCGGGATCGTCGTCGTGCGGGTGACCGATCAGTCCGCCGCCGCAGTTTACGACGCGGTCGACCGGTTGGCACGCCACCCCGATCTTGTCGCGCTCAGCGGTACCGTCACGATCCTGCAGGATGGCCTGCTGCGGGTACGCCGACCGACGCCTTAACCCACCGGCGGGACCGCTGAGCCGCACCAACGAGTCGATCGACTCGACCGCGCGGCTGAACCGACCGGCTACCGGCGAACCACAACCATGACCAGCCGACACCGCGTGCCGCGCGGGCCGGGCGCAACGGCCGTTCTGGCCATGGTGGTCACGGTTACGGTTCGCGTTGTCGACATGGTGCGCCGATGCGCGGAGACCAGCCGACCCCACGGGCGGTAGCGACCGACGGTGTCCCCGATCGGCCGCGCTCCGACGGGCCGGGGGACCTTCCGGGGGACGGCTCGGGCGGATCCTCGCCGGTCATGGCGATCCGACCACGACCATCGCGGCGGGGTGCACGGTGGTGATCTCGGTGCGACCGCTGGCCGGTGGCGGCGCGGCGGACTATTACCTGCGCCGGGAGGCCGGCTGTCAGCTGGGCTACTACCTGGACCCGGGGGAGCCGGTCGGCCGATGGTTGGGCCGCGGTGCCGGTGCGCTCGAGCTGCGCGGTCCACTCGACCAGGCAGGCGAGCTGGCGTTGCGGCGGCTGCTGGGTGGCGCGCATCCGGTCACCGGCGAGCAGCTGACCCGCCCCGTCTGGCGGGCCGAGCCGTCCAGCCGGCTACCCGCCCGACCGCTCGTCACCGCAATCGAGCAGGCTGCCCGAACCCGGCGGTTGGATGTGCCCTGGCTGCTCGGCGACGAGCGGCTGGCCGACACCTATCTCGGTGTGGCGGCGGCTGCGGCCCGCCGGCCATTCACCCGGTCGCTGGACCCACGGGTGGCGCAGCGGTTGGCCACCGCGGCCGGACTGGACCCGGTCGCGGTCTTCCGGACGGCGGACGGGACTGACGCGTTTGGCCCGGCGCTCGGCCGGGCGGGCGACCGGTATGACGCCCGCAACCGGGGCTATGACGTCTGCGTGTCGGCGCCGAAGAGCGTCTCCACGCTTTATGCGCTCGCCGACGCCGCCATCGCCGTCGCCATCCGGTGCTCACATGAAGTGGCGGCGGCGAGCGCGCTCGGTTATCTCGACCGGGAGACCAGCCACGGGCTGCGCGGGCACCAAGGCCACGGCCAACGTGCCGCCCGAATCACTACGAACGGGTTCATCGCGGCCGCGTTCTCGCATGAGACGAGTCGAGCGGATGACCCGCAGTTACACACCCACATGGTCGTTGCGAACCTGACCCACGGTGCCGACGGGAAGTGGAGTGCGATCGACTCGCGGTCGTTGTACTGGCACGCGACCACCGCCAGCTACCTCTACCACGCCGTGCTTCGCTCCGAGCTCACCCGCACCCTGGGGGTGGGCTGGACCAGCGTCGACCACGGCATCGCCGAAGTCCTCGGCGTCCCGACCGATCTGCAGCGGGCGTTCTCCAGCCGCCGCACGGCGATCGACGCCGCCCTCGCGACGACTGGTCGGAGCGATCCGGCGGCCGCGCAGCGGGCGTGCCTGGCCACCCGCCCCGCGAAACAGCCTCGCGACCCAGCCCAACTGCGGGCGCGGTGGGCGGCTATTGCCCGGCAGGTCGGCTACCGGCCCGTCGAGCTGGTCGCCGGAGTCAGGGCCGCGCCACCGCCGGCCGCAGTCGATGTCCAGCGGGTTGTCCGGGAGCTGACCGGGTCAGCCGGGCTGACCCGCCGACACACCACCGTCGCGCGCCGAGACATCCTGCAATCCCTCTGCGAAGCGCTGCCCGCTGGCACGCCGGTCAGCCTGCCCTCGCTCGATCAGCTGACCGACCTCGTCACCGCCGAACCGCGCCTCGTCGTACCGCTGCGCGGGACAGCCGACGAGCCCCGCTACAGCACCGCCGAACTGCTGGCCACCGAACGACGTGCTTTGAAGGTTGCGGCGGTGCTGCGCGCGTCACCGACTGGTCGCGCCGCCCCCTGTTTGCCCGGCCGATCACTGACCGCCGAGCAACGGCGGGTCGCCCGACATCTCACCCTCGACGACAAGCAGTTGACCGTGCTGGTCGGGCCGGCCGGCTCCGGCAAGACCGCCACCCTGGCCGCCGCCCACCGCGGCTGGCGGGCCGGTGGCGTCCCGGTGCATGGCGCCGCCGTCGCGGCGCTAGCGGCTCGCGGGCTGCAGGCCGCCACCGGCATTCCATCCACCACCCTGACCCGGCTACTCGCCGACCTGGACCGGATCGACCCGCGCACCGGCCGCGCGGCCGGCTGCCTGCCCGGCACCACCCTGGTCATCGACGAGGCGGGCATGATCGACACCCGCACCCTCGCCCGGCTGCTCGACCACGCCTATAACTCAAGCGCCCGGCTCGTGCTGGTCGGCGATCCGAGTCAGCTACCCGAGATCGACGCCGGCGGCCTCTTCGCCGCCCTCACCCAGGCGCCCGACACCCTGACGCTGGCCGGCAACGTGCGGCAGGTCTGCGAGTGGGAACGCGACGCGCTCGCCCAGCTTCGCGCTGGCCGCACCGCCGAAGCTCTCACCGCCTACTTCGACGCCGGTCGCATCCATGTCCACCGTGAGACGGCCGACGTGCACGCAGCGGTGGCCAGCGACTACCTGCAGACCGCCGCCTCGCCCGAGGCCGCCGGCCGAGCCGTCATCCTCACCTCGACGCGCACCGAGGCGGCCGCGCTGAACGCCACCATTCGGCGCGAGTTGTCGCGGCGCGGTCACTTGCACGGCCCAGCCGTCTCGGTGCCCACGCCCGGCGGCACGGTGGAATTCGCGGTCGGTGACGCCGTCCTCGTTACCCGTAACCACCGCGGCTATGGCGTGCTCAACGGCACCAGCGGCCACGTTGCCGGTGTCGACCCGGAAGGCCAGGCGATCCGCATCGTCGACGCCGACGGCGGCGAACATCACCTCGACCGGCGGCTGCTCGCCACCGGCGACGTGCAACACGGCTACGCGATGACGGTCCACAAGGCTCAAGGCGCCACCATCGACGTCGCGTTGGTCAGCGGCACGACCGCCCTGACGAAGGAAGCCGGCTACGTCGCGTTGTCCCGCGGCCGGACCGCCAACCACCTCTACACCACCCCCGACGACGTGCACGCCGTCGCCCGCAACGGCGGAGAGCTGGGTTCGCGGCTGGTCGCCACGGTCGACCGACTCGCCGTGCAGCTCGGCCGCACTCGTCGGCACCGCCTCGCCAGCAGCTACTCGCTCGACCCCGGGCTGACCGCACAACGGCGAATCCGATCCGATCCCCCACAGTTCCACAACCGATCCGATCCGCTCTCTAGAGGACTGTCCCGATGAACCCGTCCCTGAGCAGTGCCGTCGCCGACGCCGAGCATCCGGTCGGCCGGCTGTTGCTGACCCCCGCAGAAGCCGCCGAGGCCCTTGGCATCGGGCGTTCGAAGCTGTACGAGTTGATGCGGGCCGGCGTCGTCGAGTCGGTGCTGATCGGGACGGCGCGACGGATCCCGGCCGACGGGCTCGCCGCGTACGTCAGCACGCTGCGCGAGCACCTGTCCGGGTAAGAGGAGCCACGATGGCACGGCGCGGAAACGGCGAAGGCAGCATCTACCAGGATGCGGACGGCCGGTGGCGCGGGTACGTCGACCTCGGATACGTCAATGGCAAGCGGTCACGCAAGTACCTCAGTGGCCGCACCCGCAAGGAGGTGGCGGCCGGGCTACGCCGGGCGGTCGACGCTCGTGATGCCGGCGCGGTGCAGGTCGGCGCGAAGCCGATCAGTTTCGGCGAGTGGTTGACGTTCTACGTCGACACCATCGCGGCGGCTAAGGTCCGTCCGTCGACGCTGGCCGGCTACCGCGGCTACATCACCCGCCGGATCATCCCGGCGCTCGGGCATCTGCGGATCGACAAGCTGCAGCCCGAACATTTGGAAGCGTTCTACCGGGCCAGCCATGACGACGGGATGGCACCGGCCAGCGTGCTGCAGATGCACCGGATCATCTCGCGGTCGCTGAAGGTCGCGCACCGCCGCGGCCGGATCGCCCGCAACGTCGCCACCCTGGTCGACGCGCCCAGTGTCAACCGGGAGGAGATCGAGCCGCTCAGCGCGACCGAGGCCCGCGCTGTACTCGACGCCGCGGCCGGGCGGCGGAACGCGGCCCGCTGGTCGGTCGCCCTCGCCCTTGGGCTCCGGCAAGGCGAGGCGCTCGGCCTGCAATGGCCGGACATCGACCTCGACACCGGCGTACTGCGGGTGCGCCGCGCGCTGCAGCGCATCCAAGGACGAAGCCTCACCCTGGTGCCGCCGAAAAGCCGCGCCGGCAGCCGCAGCATCGTGCTACCAGCGCCGCTGGTCGCCCAGCTGAAAGAGCACCGGGCGCAGCAAAACCAGGAGCGGCTGCGCGCCGGCTCAATGTGGCACGACGGCAGCTTCGTCTTCACCACCCCGACCGGCACCCCCGTCGACCCGCGCAACGACTACCGCGCCTGGCGCAACCTGCTGCGCGACGCCAGCGTCCGCCCCGCCCGGCTGCACGACGCCCGGCACACCGCCGCCACCCTGCTCCTGGCACAAGGCGTGCCGCCACGGGTCGTCATGCAGGTCCTCGGACACAGCCAGATCACATTGACCCTCGGCACCTACAGCCACGTCATCCCGGAGCTCGCCGAGGCCGCCGCCGAAGCCATGAGCCGCGCACTGTGGGACGCGCAGCAGAGCACTCCGACGGCTGGCACCGACCCCGCCGACGAACTTAACGGCAATGAATTGGCTGCCACAATGGCTGCCAATCGCGTAAAGCTAGACCGATCCAGTCCAGTTACACCCGGTCTGACCAGGCAAAACGCGGTGGGCCGCCCGGGGATCGAACCCGGAACCCGCGGATTAAAAGTCCGCTGCTCTGCCAGTTGAGCTAACGGCCCGGTCGGCGGTGGTTGCGCCGCCGTCGATCGAAGGGTACCGGCGACGGTCGGCGATCACGCCTCGCCGGTGCCGTCTCTGCTTCCGGCCAGCCGCGACTCGACCCGGCGATCCGGGATCAGCCACATCAGCGAGACGACGACGTACAAAGCCAGTGAGATCCACCGGTCGACGAGCGCGATCGGGATGGCGACCGCGTAGACCGCCGGCGAGATCCGCCCCTTCACGTCGCGACCGACCGCCGCCGCCAGCAGCGAGTCCGTGCCGTGCTCTCTGATGATCGCCGCCTGCAACAGGTAGTAGGCGACGGCGGCGAGCAACAGCACGACGCCGTAGGCGGCAGTCGGCCCCTTGGCGAAGTGGTTCTCGCCCATCCAGCCGGTCGCGAACGGAAACAGCGACAGCCAGAACAGCAGGTGCAGGTTCGCCCAGAGGATGCGCCCGTTGATGCGCTCGGTGGCCTGCAGCAGGTGGTGGTGGTTGTTCCAGTAGATGCCGAGGTTGACGAAGCTCAGAACGTACGTCGCGAAGATCGGCGCGACCGGCCGGAGGGCAGCCGCATCCGTGCCGTGCGGCACCTTTAGTTCGAGCACCATGATCGTGATCAGGATGGCGATGACGCCGTCGCTGAACGCCTCGAGCCGACCCTTGGGCACGGCCTGAGAGTAAGCCGGGCCGATCAGCCCTGATAGAAGGCGCGGTTGCTTTCGACGCTCGCCCGGACATCGGGCGGCAGGTCGGTCCGGCGCAACAAGTACTCGACGAGTTCCGCGCCGCGCGCGCGGGCGTCGACATACCAGGCGACGATCGACGCCTCGTAGGCGATCCGCCAGTCGTAAACATCGGTGTGAACGAACAGTCGATCGGCCGACGGCTCCACCGTCGACGCAGCCGGCCGGACGCCGCAGTGCCGGAACGCGAGTTCGCACACCTCCCAGGCGAGCTGCCACTGCTCGGTACGTCGATAGTGCTCGGCCAATGTGGCGAGCGGCTCGGCCCGCCAGGCCCGCGCCGACCACGCCGACCACAGCGCGCCGCAGCCTTCGTCGGTCCGGCCGGACAGCAGCAAGCAAACGCCGAGGCGCCAGCGCGAGTACCAGACCTCCTCGTCCCAGCCGCCGAGGCTGATCCGCGTGCGGTACCAGTCGATCGCTTCGCCGTACTGCGCGAGGTCGTCGTGCGTCCGGCCGAGATAGAACGCGCTGCGCGGGTCGTGCGTCTCGGCCCAGTCCGCGTTCAGCATCTCGAGGTCGCGGATGAACTTCACGGTGCGGCTCGCGCCGTCGTTGTGCGACTCGATCCACCACGCGGTCGACCGGTGTTCGACCGCCGGCGCATCGGCCGTCAGGAACTCGTGCGTCCGGCCCACCCACCGCCACGGCACGCCGGATCGAAGCAGCCGGGGCTTCCAGGCGATCAGGTCGCCGTGCCGCTCCTGCACGTGGACGACGTCACCCGCACCGGACTCGAGCTTGCCGCCGAGGGTCTCGTCGGCGTCGAGCAGCAACATCCAGTCGGAATGCGCTTGCGCGGCGTCGAGGGCGGCTTGCCGAGACGGGCCGAATCCGCGCCACTCGACGTGAACGACCTCACCCGGGCAGCTGAACAAGGTCGGGATCAGCTCGGGCGTGCCGTCGGTGCTGCCCGTGTCGACAATCGTGTAACGGTCGATCTGGCCGGCAACCGACGCGGCCAGCCTGGGTAGCGTCGCCGTTTCGTCCTTGACGATCATCACGAGGCCGATGGTGGGCGTCGGCATCGGTCGCGCCCCTATGACGGGCTGGCCGTCGGTGACGGGTTCGCCGCGGCGATCTTACTCGGGTCGATCTTGGCCTGCGCGCTGACCGACTTCGGGATGCGGCCGGCGAGCGACGGGTCGAGCCGGACCGCGTCGGTCAGGTCGCGCGCGGCCGCCTTCAGCTGTCCGGCCTGCGCCTCGAGCAGCCCGAGGTTGAGGGCGGCGTCCGAGGCAGACGGCTGGAGCCGCCGCACCTTCTGGTAGACGGTGATCGCCAGCGACGGGTCGCTAGAGCTGTAGATCGTGGCCTCGTTGTACAACGCTGGGACGAAGTTGGGATTGGCGGTCAGCGCGGCGCCGTAGTCCGCCAGCGCCGCCTGGGTGTTGTTCGCCTGCTGTTCGATCACGCCAAGGTCGAAATGCGCGTAGACGTTGCTCGGGTCGGCCGCGAGCACCTTCTCGAACAGTTCGCGAGCAACCGTTTGGTTGCCGGCGTGCTCGGCTTGCAGCCCCGCCGCGAGGTTGCTCGCCGGCGTACCGCCGCCGCCCTCGCTCGAGCCCCCGCCACAGCCGGCGGCCAGCGGCGCGACGGCAATCGCCACCGCTATCCCGATGGCCGGCCGGCGCAAGGCACCGGCAAGCTGAACGGACATCCCCGCCCCCCTGATCGCACAACTACTTGCGCAAGTATGCCTGCGCACCGCGTCCCGAATGCCGGAATCTGTGCTTTGATGATCCGCACTCGGCCGATGCTCTGTGCGGTCTTTTGGGGGGAAATTGGCAAGGTCTGCATCCGTGCGTTCGCAGCGTAGTCGACGCCGCGAGCAGTTGACGGGTGCCGCCACGGTTGCGATGGCCGTCACCAACATCGTTGGGCCGTGGCTGCCGACCGCAAGCGCGGCGATCCCGGCCCACGACGGCAAGATCTACGCCTGCTACAACGTGCACACCGGCCATGTCCGGTTGTTGAAGCACCCCCACCACCCGTGCCGTCCGCACGAGCGCAAGATCGCCTGGCAGGTCACCGGCACGGCAGGTACGCCGGGACCGCAGGGCGCACCGGGGTCGCAAGGCGCGCCCGGGCCGCAAGGCGCGCCCGGCGCCACGGGCCAGCCAGGAGCGACCGGAGCGCCTGGCGTCAGTGAGCTAGGGCCGCGTGGTCCGATCGGCCCGACCGGAGCGACGGGCGCCACTGGCGCTACCGGAGCGCAGGGGGCGACCGGTCCACAGGGGGCCACCGGACCGGTCGGCCCGACGGGGGCCGCCGGACCGGTCGGTATGACGGGCGCGACCGGCAACACCGGACCGACCGGGGCGACCGGCGGCACGGGCGCCACCGGAGCGACCGGAGCCACCGGACCAGTCGGAATGACCGGCGCCACCGGCCCGACCGGCCCGACGGGCGCTACTGGAGCCACCGGGGCTACCGGCACCAACGGCAC
>DASZPL010000093.1:0-2422 GCA_035550315.1 Mycobacteriales bacterium
GGCGCGAAGAGCGCACAATGATCATGGGGTAAGGCCGGCTTTGACCCTCGTGGAACCGCGCAGGTAACCTAATGGGTCGCGCGTTCCCGCTGGTCCGCGCATGCTCGGCATCATCATCCGACGACAAGGCAAGGGCACATCCGTGCGCACGTTCCAACCGAAGCCCGGCCAGGTGACGCGCCAATGGCACGTCATCGACGCGACCGACGTCGTGCTCGGCCGGCTCGCCAGCCAGACCGCACGGTTGCTGCGCGGCAAGCACAAGCCGGTGTTCGCGCCGCACGTCGACACGGGTGACTTCGTCATCATCGTCAACGCCGCCAAGGTCGCGCTCACCGGCAACAAGCGCGACCAGAAGCTGGCCTACCGCCACTCCGGCTACCCCGGCGGGCTCAGCGCCACGCCCTACAGCCAGCTGCTCGAGCGGCAGCCGACCAAGGCCGTCGAGAAGGCGGTCCAGGGCATGCTGCCGCACAACAGCCTCGGCCGGCAGATGGCCAAGAAGCTGAAGGTGTACGCCGGGCCCGACCACCCGCACCAGGCGCAGCAGCCGGTGCCCTACGAGATCACGCAGGTGGCACAGCAGTGAGCGACAGCGTCATCGAGACACCGGACGACGAGACGACCGGCGACGTCACCGGCGAGCCGGTCGAGTCTGTAGTCGGCTCTGACGATGTCGCCACCGACGTCACCGAGACGCAGCCGGATCCGGTGACGACCCGCCGCCCGATCGCAACCAGCAGCGGCCCGGTCGGCGCGACCGGCCGGCGCAAGGAGGCGATCGCCCGCGTGCGCCTGGTGCCCGGCAGCGGCACCTGGAACATCAACGGCCGCACCCTCGACGAGTACTTCCCGAACAAGGTCCACCAGCAGATCGTCAACGAGCCGCTGGTCACCCTCGACCTGGCCGACCGGTACGACGTGCTGGTCCGGGTGCAGGGCGGCGGCGTCTCGGGGCAGGCCGGTGCCGTCCGGTTGGGCGTCGCCCGCGCGCTGCTGCAGACCGACGACGATGCCCGCGCGCCGCTGAAGCGCGCCGGCTTCCTCACCCGCGACGCTCGGGTCAAGGAGCGCAAGAAGTACGGCCTCAAGAAAGCCCGCAAGGCCCCCCAGTACAGCAAGCGCTGATTCGAACGCTGGCTGCGTTCTCGCCGCCTTGCGTGCTACGAGCACGCGGCGGCGGCTGCGGCCTTGCCAGCCTCCGAATCAGCGCTCGCTGATTCGGTCTGGAGGTTTACGGCGGTGAGTCGCCTCTTTGGCACCGATGGAGTACGGGGGGTTGCGGGCGTTGACCTGACGGCCGACCTCGCGCGCGACCTGGTCGCGGCCGCCGTCGCCGAGCTTGCCGATCCGACGGATCGACCGCTGGTCGTCGTCGGCCGCGACACCCGGCCGTCCGGCAGTTGGCTGACCGAGGCGGTCGTCGACGGCCTCACCGGGGCCGGCGCGGACGTGGCCTTGCTCGGAGTCATCCCGACGCCAGCGGTTGCGCGAGCCGTCGCGGACGGCGTGCCGGCCATCTCACGGACGCCGGCGTTCGGTGTCGTCATCTCGGCCAGCCACAACCCGCCTGCGGACAACGGCGTGAAGTTCTTCGGTGCCGGCGGGCGGAAGCTCACCGACGACGCCGAGCGACGGATCGAGCAGCGCCTCGGCCAGGCGGACACGCCGGGCGGCGGCGGCTTGGTCGCGGACCTCTCGGACGACCCGCAGTGGTACGTCGACGCGGTGCTCGCGACGGTGCCAAACCGGCTCGACGGCCTGCGCGTGGTCGTCGACTGCGCAAACGGTGCGGCGGCAACCGTGGCCGCCGCTGCCTACGGCGGCGCCGGAGCCGACGTGACCGTCATCAACGACGACCTCGACGGCGAGCGGATCAACGACGGCTGCGGAGCCACTCACCTCGACGCCGTGGCGGCCGCCGTACGGTCCGCCGGCGCGGACGTAGGCGTCGCGCACGACGGGGACGCCGACCGCTGCCTGGCCGTCACCGCCGCGGGCGAGCCGGTCGACGGTGACGCCCTGCTCGCGATCCTCGCGCTCGACCTGCAGCGCCGGGGGCAGCTGCGCAACGCGGCCATCGCGGCGACCGTGATGAGCAATCTCGGGTTGACCAAGGCGCTCGAGGCGCACGGCGTGACGCTGCACACCACGCCGGTCGGCGACCGGCACGTCATCGAGCGGATGCAGGCCGACGATCTCGCGCTCGGCGGCGAGCAGTCGGGCCACATCGTGCTGGCCGACCACGCGACGACCGGCGACGGCATCCTGACCGGGCTGCACCTGCTGAGCTGCATAGTGGCGGCGGCGCAGCCGCTGCAAGCGCTCGCGTCACTCGTGTCGCGTTACCCGCAGGTGCTGGTCAACGTGCGGGTTGACGACCGGGATGCCGCACTCGCCGCGGTCGCCCCGGCCGCGGGCG
>DASZPL010000094.1:0-101150 GCA_035550315.1 Mycobacteriales bacterium
GCACCCGGGCGCCGATGTGGGCCTCGCGCTTGGTGAGCTTCAGCCGGGCCAGCCACTGCGCGCACTCGCCGATGGGAAGTGCCGCGACGTCGGAGATCGACCGGCCGGCGAGGGTGACAGCGAGCGACTCCGGCTTCAGCCGGGTGCCGCCGCAGGCGTCGCAGGGCACCTCGCGCATGTAGCCCTCGAACCGTTCCCGGCTGGTGTCGCTCTCCGCCTCGCGGTGACGGCGCTCGACGAACGGGATGGCGCCTTCGAACTTCGTGTAGTACGACCGCTCCCGGCCGTAGCGGTTGCGGTAGCGGACGTGCACCTGCGTCGGGTGGCCGCGCAGGATCGCCTTCCGCGCCTTGGCCGGCAGGTCCTCCCACGGCAGGTTGACGTCGAACCCGAGCTCCTCGGCGAGCGCGTCGACCAGCCGACCGAAGTAGTCGCGGCCGTTGCGGCCGCCCCAGACCGAGACGGCACCGTCGGCAAGCGACCGGGTGGGGTCGGGGACGACCAGTTCCTCGTCTGCCTCCAGCCGGGTGCCGAGCCCGGTGCAGACCGGGCAGGCGCCGTACGGCGAGTTGAAGGAGAACGCCCGCGGCTCCAGCTCCTCCATGGTCAGCGGGTGGTCGTTCGGGCAGGCCAGCCGTTCGGAGTAGCGCCGCTCGCGGTCCGGGTCGTCCTCGGGCAGGTCGACGAAGTCGAGCACGATCACGCCGCCGGCGAGCCCGAGCGCCGTCTCGACCGAGTCGGTCAGCCGCCGCTTGGCGCTGTCCTTGACCGCCAGCCGGTCGACCACGACCTCGATGTCGTGCTTCTCGTACTTCGCCAGCTTCGGCGGCTCGGAGAGCGGCACGACGGCGCCGTCGACCCGGGCCCGGGCGAAGCCCTTGGTCTGCAGCTCGCGGAACAGGTCGGCGTACTCCCCCTTGCGCCCGCGCACCACCGGGGCCAGGACCTGGAACCGGGTGCCATCCTCGAGCTCCATCACCCGGTCGACGATCTGCTGCGGGGTCTGGCGGGCGATCGGCGCGCCGCAGACCGGGCAGTGTGGGGTGCCGATCCGGGCGTAGAGCAGCCGGAGGTAGTCCCAGACCTCGGTGATCGTGCCGACCGTCGACCGCGGGTTGCGCGAGGTCGACTTCTGGTCGATCGACACCGCCGGCGACAGCCCCTCGATGAAGTCGACGTCGGGCTTGTCCATCTGCCCGAGGAACTGCCGGGCGTACGCCGACAGCGACTCGACGTAGCGCCGCTGACCCTCGGCGAAGATGGTGTCGAAGGCCAGGCTGGACTTGCCGCTGCCGGAGAGCCCGGTGAACACGATCAGCGCGTTTCTGGGCAGGTCGAGGCTGACGTCGCGCAGGTTGTGCTCGCGCGCGCCTCGGACAATCAGCCGCTCAGCCACGTGGCCCCTCGAACGCTCTGCCGCGATCCGCGAAGGTCGCGATCGATGCTACGTGGGCCCTCCGACAGTTCCGCCCGCCGATCACCGCGAGGGTCGCTCCCCGCCCGCCACCCCCCGACGATCATGGCGTTAGTCACCGGAACTTCGGCCGATCTTGGCGTTAGTGCGTCACTAACGCCAAGATCGGCGAGGGCGGCGGCGGAGGTTACGCTCGGGGTCATGAGCGAGGGCTACACCGGCAACGTCAGCGTCGGCGGGCCGCCGGACGTGCGGGATCTCGGGCCGCTCACCATCACCAAGGTGGCGGTCGGCAGCATGGACAACAACGCCTACTTTCTGCGCTGCGCCGACACCGGCGAGGTGCTGCTGATCGACGCCGCGAACGAGCCGGACACGCTGCTGCGGGTGCTCGGCGACGACCGGCTGGTGCGGATCGTGACCAGCCACCAGCATCCCGACCACTGGCAGGCGCTGCCCGAGATGGTCGCCGCCACCGGCGCTCCGGTCGCCTGCCACCCGGACGACGCCGACCCGCTGCCGGTGACGGTGAGCGAGCCGGTGCTCGACGGCGACACGGTGAGCGTCGGCAGCTGCCGGTTGCGGGCCATCCACCTCGTCGGCCACACGCCCGGATCGATCGCCCTGCTGTACGACGGCCCGGACCGGCCGCATCTGTTCACCGGCGACTGCCTGTTCCCCGGCGGCCCCGGCAACACCGCCGGCAACGCCGCGAACTTCGCCACCTTGATGGCCGGTTTGGAGACCAAGGTGTTCGGCGCGCTGCCGGACGACACCTGGATCTACCCCGGTCACGGCGGCGACACCACGCTCGGTGCCGAGCGTCCCCACCTCGAGGACTGGCGCGCCCGCGGCTGGTAAGCCGCTGATCTTCGCGAAACCGCCCAGTCCGCTGCCGAATCACGGCCTGTCGCGGGCAGTTTCGCGAAGATCAGCGTCACTTGACCGATCCGGCCATTACTCCTTGGACGAAGAAGCGTTGGAAGGCGAGGAAGACGATCAGCGGGACCACCAGGGACAGGAACGCGCCGGGCGCGAGGATGTCGATGCTGCTGCCGAACTGCCGGGTCTGGCTCGCCAGCGCGACCGTGATCGGCTGACTCGACTCGTTGCTGAACACCAGCGCGACCAGCAGGTCGTTCCAGACCCACAGGAACTGGAAGATCGCCAGCGAGGCGATCGCCGGCAGCCCCAGCGGCAGCACGATCCGGGCGAAGATCCTGGCTTCGCCGGCGCCGTCCATCCGCGCCGCCTCGAGCAGGTCGCGCGGGATCCCGGCGAAGAAGTTGCGTAACAGGAAGATCGCGAACGGCAGCCCGAAGGCAACGTGGAAGATGACGACCGAGAGGATCGAGCCGGAGATCCCCAGCGTCGAGTACAGCTTCACGACCGGGATCAGGGCGATCTGGATCGGGATCACCAGCAGCGCAACGACCAGCAGGAACAGCCAGTCCCGACCCGGGAAGCTGATCCAGGCGAAGGCGTAGCCGGCCGCGGCGCCGATCAGGATGACCGCGAGCGTCGCCGGAATGGTGATCTTGGCGGTGTTGGCGAGCGACGACATCACGGTATGGTTGTTCACCAGCGCTGAGTAGTTCGAGATCGTCAGCTGCGCCGGGTGGGTGATCGCGTCCCACCAGCCGCCGTTGGTGTACTGCGCGGGGTCGCGGAACGACTCGACCAGCAGGCCGAACGTCGGCACCAGCCAGACCAGCGCGATGACGATCAGGCCGAGCCGCACCACACCACCACCGGTCCGAGCGGCGATCCGCGCGGCGAGGCTCCGATTCAACGAGCCGGTCACGATGTCGGTTTGCGCCAACGTGCTCATTGGTGCGCCCTCATCGGCCGCACCAATGCGGAGGCGCCGATTTCATTGAAGCGAGCCACCTCCGCTTCGCTTCGGTACTCGCTCATGCCTGCTCCCTCCTGAACCGGCGGATGTTGGACGCCATCGCCGGGATGACGAGCAGCACGAGCAGCACGCCGATCGCACTGGCGAGCCCGTAGTGCAGGTTGCCGAAGGCGTCGTACAGCGACACCGCAAGCACGTCGCCGTACTTCGCGTTCGCGCCGGCGGCCTGCTCCAGCACGAACACGATGTCGAAGACCTTGAGGACATTGATGACGAGCGTGACGAACACGACCAGCAAGACCGGCGCGAGCAACGGCACGGTGACGCGGCGGAACACCTGCCATTCGGTGGCGCCGTCGATCCGCGCAGCCTCGAGCGCGTCCCGCGGGATCGCCGACATGCCGGCGGCCAGCAACACCATCGCGAAGCCGGCGTAGATCCACAGGTAGGCAAGCATCATCGCCGGCACGATCAGGTTCGGGCCGAGCCACGATAGTCCGCCGTACGCCGCGGCGAAGTCGCTGGCCGGCAACCGCAGCTGGTACTGCCCCGAGGTCAGGTCGGGGAAGGCGAAGCTGCCGTTGGAATCGGCCTTCGTAGTGGCGACGACCTTGCCGCCTTGGAGCGCCTCGACCTTGGCGCCGCCGAGACCGAGCTCCCGCGGGTCGACGGATCCGATCGTGCCGCCTCCGCCGAGCCGGAAGTCGTTCCACACGACGCCACGCACACCGGGGCCGGCGGGTGGCGCGGTCGCCTGTTTCGCCGAGCCCGGGGGCGACTGCAGATCCATGCCGGTCATCGGCAGCAATGCGACGCTGCCCGGCGTCACCGGCTTGCTGGCCTTCGTCGTGTAGCCGGCGTGTGCGCTGCCGATCAGCACGCTGGTATCCCGCGGATGGACGCCGGGATACGGGCTCGACGGTGCGAACGTGTCGTGGATGCCGACGGTGACCGCGTTCGCCAGGCCGCGGCTCGGCTGGTCGGCGTAGATCAGGTCGAACGTGATGCCCGATGCCAGGAACGAGATCGCCATCGGCATGAAGAGCACGGTCTTCAGCGCGGTCGCCCACCGGATCCGCTCGGACAGCACCGCGAAGACCAGCCCGACGAACGTGACCACCGTCGGGACCACCACGACCCAGATGACATTGTTGCGGACCGCTCGCAACGTCGAGCTGTTCGAGAAGATGTGGCCGTAGTTGTCCAGCCCGACGAACGACCCGAAACCGCCCGCCGAGTTGTCCGAGAACAGACTGCGGATCACCGAGTAGACGAGCGGATACAGCAGCACTGCGGCTAGCAGGATCAGTGCCGGCGCCAAAAAGATCAGCGCCGACCACTGCTTCTCGCCGGGTGCGCGTGTCGGCCTGCGGCGTCGCCGCCGACCAGGGACGTTCCGGTCGCTGAGCAGCGGGGTGCCGACCGCCGCCGAGGCGGCAGCGGTCGGCTCCCCCGTTGCGTCCGTCATGCCCGAGCCCTGCTCGCTACCAGCCCTTCGCCGCGCTGGCGTCCTTCTCCAGCTGCTGCTGCGCCGCCTTGACGTTGCCGGTCTTCAGAAACGTCTGCAGGTCGGCCCACTCGCCCTGGTTCGGCGTGCCGCCGAACTCCGCCGGCGCCTGGTCGGACATGTCGAACCGGAAGTTGTTGCCGACGCTCACGATCTGCCGGCCGAGCTGCGCCGAAGTCGAGTCCGGGTACGCCGAGGACTGCAGGTTCTTGTTCGCCGACAGGAAGCCGCTGCCGGGCGCGGAGACCAGGATCTGCGCCGCTTGCGGCGAGCCGAGGTACGTCGCGAAGTCGGCCGCCGCCTGGTTCTTCGTGAAGACCACGGCCCAGTCACCGGCGGCCTCGAGCGCCGGCTTCGAGTTGTTCACGGACGGGAACGGGAAGAACTTCGCGTCGACCCCGACCTTGGCCGGGTCCTTGTCGCTGGTGATCGTGGTGGCCACGAAGCTGGCCTCGAACACCATCGCCGACGTCGGGTGGGCCTTGAACACGTTGTCGACCGACGTCGGGAAGGTCGACTTCAGAGCGCTGGTCGGGCTGCCCGACAGCGTCGAGTCGCCCCAGATCTGCTTCAGCACGTTCAGCGCGGTCGCCACCGACGGATCGGTCCACTTGATCTTGTGATGCGTCAGCTCGTCGTACTTCTTCAGGCCGGCAGTCCGCAGGTAGACGTTCTCGAACCAGTCGGTCAACGTCCAGCCGTCGCCGCCGCCGACCGACACCGGCACCGACACGCCGGAGTCGCTCAGCGTCTTCGCCGCGTTGACGAAGCCGGTCCAGGTCGTCGGCGGACTGGAGATGCCGGCGTCCTTGAACAGCTTCGTGTTGTACCAAACGGTGGACTTGTCGGAGGCGTCGACCGGGACGCCGTAGAGCTTGCCGTTGACGCTGGCCAGCTTCGCCCACTCGGAGGAGAAGTTGGCCGCCGTGATCGCCTTCCCGCCCGCGGAGACCGGCTGCAACTTGCCCGCCTTGCCGTACTGCGCGATCGCGCCCGGCAGCGCGAGGATCGCGACATCCGGCGGGTTGCCGCCGTTGACCTTGGCGCCGAGCACGGTGGCCTCGTCGCCGCCGGGGGCCGCCGTGTAGTGGCCCTTGGCGCCGGTGGCCTTGTCGAACGCGTCGATCACCTTTTGGAACGCGGCCTGCTCCCCGCCGGTCCACTGGCCGAGGATGGTGAACGACTTGTTCGAGAGGTTGGTGGTGCCGAGCGACGGCGCCGCCGACGGACCCCCCGACCCGCCGGAGCTACCGGAGCCGCACGCCGCCAGGACGACGGAGGCACTCGCGGCGGCGGCAGTCGCGGCCAGTTTCGATTTTCCAAGACGCATGCCAGCTCCTTTGGTGGACGTGGTTAGGCGGATTCCCAGATCGCGACGCCGGTGTGGGGCGCGAAGAAGTGCAGTCGTTCGGTGTCGATCGTGACGAGTACGTCGTCGCCCACATCAAGGGTGCTGCGGGAGCTGAACCGCGCGACCATGCTCGATCCCGCGGCCGGCCCCGGCAGATCCTCGCCCAGGTCGCGCGCCAGCTCGGCGAAGTCCTCGTGCTCGGTGGGAGGCGGGGCGTCGATCGCCAGGTGCACGAGCACGTCGGCGCCGAGCGGCTCGACCAGCTCGGCGCGCGCCGGCAGCGTCCGCCCCTCGACCTTGCCGGCGATCGCGGCGTCCTCGACGTCTTCCGGCCGGATGCCGATGACGACCTCCTGGTCCTGGAACGCCGCGAGTCCCGGCCTCGCGGCGGCGACGGTGGCCGGGACCGCCAGCACGTGCTGGCCGAGCGCCAGCGAATAGCTGCCCCGGTCGTCGACCTGCAACCGGCCGCCGAGGAAGTTCATCGCCGGCGACCCGATGAAACCCGCGACGAAGATGTTGGTCGGCCGGTCGTACAGCTCCTGCGGCGGCGCGATCTGCTGCAGCACCCCGAGTTTGATCACCGCGACCCGGTGCCCCAGCGTCATGGCCTCGGTCTGGTCGTGAGTGACGTAGATCGTGGTCACGTTGAGATCGCGCTGCAGCCGGCCGATCTCGGCGCGCATCTGCACCCGCAGCTTGGCATCCAGGTTGGACAGCGGCTCGTCCATCAGGAACGCCTGCGGGTTGCGCACGATCGCGCGGCCCATCGCGACCCGCTGCCGCTGCCCACCCGAGAGGTTGCGCGGCTTGCGATCCAGCTGTTCGCGCAGCCCGAGGATGTCGGCGGCCTCCTCGACCCGGCGGTTGAGCTCGGCCTTCGGGACTTTGCGCAGCTGCAGCCCGAAACCGATGTTGTCGCGCACGCTGAGGTGGGGGTAGAGCGCGTACGACTGGAAGACCATGGCGACATCCCGGTCGCGCGGCGGCACGTCGTTGACGATCCGGCCACCGATCCGGATCTCACCTTCGGTGATGGTCTCCAGGCCCGCGACCATCCGCAGCGCGGTGGTCTTGCCGCAGCCGGACGGGCCGACGAAGACGACGAACTCGCCATCGCTGATCTCAACGTTCAGGTCGCGGACGGCGCGCGTGCCGTCGTCGTACACCTTGCCCACGTGGGACAGGACCAAGTCGGCCAACCCGGTCTCCGTTCCACCCCCCGTAGTGACCCCCGACCGCTCGCACCGTAACGCGCTCAACCTACCGAGCCGCGATTTCGTTGCCGACCCGTTACCGTGTCGCGCCGGGCCTTACCCTGCCTCCATGCCCGATCCGGCCGAACTGTCACGTCGCGACCTGATCGCCGCCGTCTCCGCGGTCGGCGCTGCCGCGGCGCTCGGCATCTCGAGCAAAGCGAGTGCCGCCCCGGTGGCGGCCTCCGGGCGCGCGCCGACCGTCGCCCGAACCGCGGCCGAGCGCTCGGTTGCCCGCGCCGCGATGACCAAGCCGCACGGCGGCGACCTCGGCGCGGTCGAGCACATCGTCTTCCTGATGATGGAGAACCGGTCGTACGACCACTACTTCGGCGCGTACCACAAGGGCCGCGGGTTCGACGACCACCCGAAGCACTCGCTCCGGTCGTTCGCGCAGTCGTATCCGGCCGGCACGGCGCTCTCACCGCGGCGGAAGCTGCTGCCGTTTCACCTGTCGGCCGATGCCGGCGAGGACTGCACCCACGACCTCAGCCACGACTGGGGCCCGCAGCACGAATGCTGGAACCACGGCCGGATGGACCGGTTCGTCGTCACGCACACCGGTAAGGCGCTGGAGGGTGTGCCCGACGGCGCGCTGACGATGGGCTACTTCGCCCGGCGTGAGCTGCCGCTCTACTGGGCGCTGGCGGATCACTTCACGCTGCTCGATGGCTACCACTGCTCGGTGCTCGGCCCGACCCATCCGAACCGGTTGATGTCGCTGACCGGCACCATCGATCCGGCCGGCCATCACGGCGGTCCGATCACCGACACCAGCCCCGACCCGACGCTGCGGTGGAGCTGCGACTGGCCGACCGTGCCCGAGATCCTCGAGGACCACGGCGTGTCCTGGAAGGTCTACCACCCGTCGTTTCTCGATGCGGCGCCGAAGCGGCTCAACCTGGCGCAGTACCCGACCTGGGACCCGGTGCTCTACAACCCGAATCTCAACCCGATCGTCATGCTCGCGACCGACAACGTGCTGCCGTACTTCCGCACCTTTGAGAAGTCCGGCACGCCGTTGCACCACAAGGCGTTCGACCCGACGTTTCCGGGCCAGTTCGGCCGCGACGTGCGGCGCGGGCAGCTGCCGAGTGTCTCGTGGATCATCCCGCCGTTGGGGTTCGACGACCATCCGTCGACGTCGCCGGAGCGCGGCCAGTGGTTCGTTCAATTGGTGCTCGATGCGCTGACCGCGAACCCGAAGGTCTGGTCGAAGACGGTGCTGTTCCTGATGTACGACGAGAACGACGGCTGGTTCGACCATGTGCCACCGCCGACGCCGTCGCGACACGCCGCCGGCGAGTGGCTGACCGCCGCGAAGATCAGCAGCAAGACCTACGGGATCCGAGGGCCGGTCGGGCTCGGCATGCGGGTGCCGGCGATCATGATTTCCCCGTTCAGCCGGGGCGGTCACGTCGTCTCGACCACCTACGACCACACCTCCCAGCTGCGACTGCTCGAGGAGCGGTTCGGCATCCGGGTGCCCGCGATCTCGCACTGGCGCCGTATCACCGTCGGGGATTTGACGCACGCGCTGTTCCGCGGCCATCACGACGCCTCGATGCCGGCGTTGCCCCGGGTCAAGCAGACGCCGTTCACGCTGAGCGGCAGCTGTTCGGACGTCAACCAGGAGACCAACTTCGGCGGCGCGTCACCCGCGCTGCCGACCAGGCAACGGATGCCCACCCAGCACGGCACGACGGTCGCGGCGAGCCGTTACTTCAAGCCGGCCGAGACGGCGCAAGCCGCGGTCCCGCTGCGCAGCGGTCGCTCGACGGCCACGGAGAAGTCGCGGCACAACGCGCTCGCCGAAGGCCGCCGCGCCGGCTGACCTACCAGTGCACGCCGGGTAGGAGCCGCACCATCGCTTGCGCACCCCGCGACAGCGACGGCCGGTCGGAGCCGCGGCCGCCGGCGGCATGCGAGTCCGGGAACACGCGATAGGCGACGTGCAGCACCGCGTCGACGACCCGCGGGGCGACGGCATAGGAGATCTCGCCAAACGTTCCGAGCCGGGTGCTGATCCGCTTCGGCCGCTCGATTAGCGCCTTGACCACCAGCTCGGCCGCCTGGTCCGGCGTCCGGGTCGGGAACGCGTCGTAGATCCGCGTCGGCTTGATCATCGGCGTCCGCACCAGCGGCATGTGGATCGTCGTGAAGGTGACGCCGTCGCCGAACGTCTCGCTCGCCGCCACCCGGCTGAACGCATCGAGCGCGGCCTTCGACGCGACGTACGCCGAGAACCGCGGCGGGGCCGCCTGCACGCCGATCGAGGAGACGTTGACGACGTGGCCGAAGTGCCGTTCGGCCATGTGCGGCAGCAACGCGTAGATCATCCGCACCGCAGCGAAGTAGTTCAGCGTCATCGTGCGCTCGTAGTCGTGCATCCGGTCGTGCGAGAGCGCGACCGAGCGCCGGATCGACCGGCCGGCGTTGTTGACGAGGTAGTCGATGCCCTCGGGGGTGTCGGCGATCATCTGCTTCACCGTCGCGGCGACTGCCTCGGCGTCCGTGACGTCACACGGGTAGACCCGGGCGGTGCCGCCGTCGGCGGCGATCTCGTCGCGCAGCGACTCCAGCTTGTCGGCACTGCGGGCCACCAGCAGCGGCACGCCGCCGTGAGCGGCGACCAGCCGCGCGGTCGCTGCGCCGATGCCGGAGGACGCCCCGGTGATGACAACGGCGCGCCCGGCCAGCGGACCACCTGGCCGCGGCCGGCGCGCTCGCATCCGGTCCAGCCGCTTCGCCCAGTAGCGCCACAGCACCGGCGCGTAGTCGTCGAGCGCCGGCACCTCGACGCCGCTGCCGGCCAGCTCGCGTTGCGTCACGGCCGAGTCGAACGCGGGGCGGAACGACAGGTGCGGCACGACCTCCGGCGGGATCGCCAGCCGGTCGAGCAGCACGTTCTCGACGATCCGGACGCCGGGAACGGCCTGCGCGAGCGTGAGTCCGCCGAGCACCGGCTGCAGCAGCCGGCGGTCGATCGACAGGTCGAACGTCGGGCCGCCGGCCGCCCGGCTGAACGCGTTGAAGACGGCCAGCACGGGCTGCGGCTCGGGTGCCACCAGATGAAACGCCCGGCCGTCGAGGCCGTCGCGATGGATCAACGCATCGATCGCCGCGGCGACGTAGTCGACCGGCACGATGTTGGTGTCACCGAGATCCGGTCCGACGAGTGGCAGCCACGACGGTGTCTGCGCGGCGAGCCGGGCGATCAGCGGGAAGAGGTAGTAGGGCCCGTCGATCTTGTCCATCTCGCCGGTGCGCGAGTCGCCGACGATGATCGCCGGCCGGTAGACCCGCCACGGCAGGTCGGGCTGTTCCCGCACCAACCGTTCGGCCTCGAACTTGGTGGCGTGGTACGGCGACGGGAGGTGCTGGCCCTCGTCGAACATGTCCTCGGTGAACCGGCCGGCGTACTCCCCCGCGACCGCGACGGAGGAGACGTGATGGAAGCAACCGGCCCGCAGGTCACCGGCCAGCAATAGTGCGTCTCGGGTGCCACCGACGTTGGCCGCGTGGTTGGCATCCTCACCGGCGGTCATGTCGTAGAGCGCCGCCATGTGCACGACGTGGTCAACCTGACCGCGCAGCCGGTCGCGCTCCGCCTCGCCGACGCCCAGCAACGGCTCCGTCAGGTCGCCAATCAGCGGCTCGACCCGGTCACCGAGAGCGGCGAGCTTGCCGGCCGACTGCTCGCGGACCACGACCACGACCCGCGCACCCTCGCGCCGGGCAAGGAGCCGCACCAGCCGCCGGCCGAGGAAGCCGGTGCCGCCCGTGACCAGATACGTCGTCATCGCCCGTTCCGCTCCGCGTGCTTAACCGTCCTCGCTGATCATGGCGTTACTGACCCACTAACGCCATGATCGACCCCATACCCGGTCACTAACGCCATGATCGCCGTCGTGGCGGCGGGCTCAGCCGGGTAGGCCGGCGGCGTCCATGGCGCGGAACTCCTTCTTGAGCTCGTTGATCTCGTCGCGCAGCCGGGCGGCGAGCTCGAACTGCAGCTCGGCGGCGGCCGCGTGCATCTGGTCCTGCAGCTGCTGGATCAGCAGGGCGAGCTCCGCCTTCGGCATCCCGGCGAGGTCCGCCGCGTGCTGGCCGACCGGCGCCTTGGACGCCATGCCCGGCACCGGCGTCTTGCCGCGCGACTGGGTGCGACCGCTGCCGCCGATCAGCTCGTTGGGGTCCTCCCGGACGATGTCGTCGAGGATGTCGGCGATCTTCTTCCGCAGCGGCTGCGGGTCGACACCGTGCGCTGTGTTGTAGGCGATCTGCTTCTCCCGCCGACGATTGGTCTCCTCGATCGCGTTGCGCATCGACGGCGTGATCGTGTCGGCGTACATGTGAACCTCGCCGGACACGTGGCGCGCCGCCCGGCCGATGGTCTGGATCAGCGACGTCCCCGAGCGCAGGAACCCTTCCTTGTCGGCGTCGAGGATCGAGACCAGCGACACCTCCGGCAGGTCGAGACCCTCACGGAGCAGGTTGATCCCGACGAGTACGTCGTACTCCCCCATCCGCAGCTCGCGCAGCAGCTCCACCCGGCGCAGCGTGTCGACCTCGCTGTGCAGGTAGCGCACCCGGATGCCGTGCTCGAGCAGGTAGTCGGTGAGGTCCTCGGCCATCTTCTTGGTCAGCGTGGTCACCAGCACGCGCTCGTCGCGCTCGGTGCGGACCTGGATCTCGTGCATCAGGTCGTCGATCTGACCCTTCGGCGGCTTCACGACGACCAACGGGTCGACCAGCCCGGTCGGCCGGATCACCTGCTCGACCACATCGCCCTTGACCCGGCCCATCTCGTAGGACCCGGGCGTCGCCGACATGTAGACGGTCTGGCCGATCCGGTCGAGGAACTCCTCCCACTTCAGCGGCCGGTTGTCCATCGCGCTCGGCAGCCGGAAGCCGTGCTCGACCAGCGTCCGCTTCCGCGACATGTCGCCTTCGTACATGCCGCCAATTTGCGGCACGGTGACGTGGGACTCGTCGATGACGAGCATGAAGTCGTCCGGGAAGTAGTCGAGCAGGGTGTGCGGCGGCGTGCCCGGGCCGCGGCCGTCGATGTGACGCGAGTAGTTCTCGATGCCGGAGCAGAAGCCGACCTGCCGCATCATCTCGATGTCGTAGGTCGTGCGCATCCGCAGCCGCTGCGCCTCCAGCAGCTTGCCGTGCTTCTCGAGATCGGCAAGGCGCTCCTCGAGCTCGGTCTCGATGCCCCGGATCGCGCGTTCCATCCGCTCCGGACCGGCGACGTAGTGGGTCGCCGGGAAGATCAGCGCGCTCTCGTGCTCGGCGATGACTTCCCCGGTGACCGGGTGCAGTGTCGTCACCCGCTCGATCTCGTCGCCGAACATCTCGATCCGCAGCGCAAGCTCTTGGTAGACCGGGAACACCTCGACGGTGTCGCCCCGGACCCGGAAGGTGCCGCGGGTGAACGCCAAGTCGTTGCGGGTGTACTGCACGTCGACCAGGCGGCGCAGCAACACGTCGCGCTCGATGGTCTCGCCGACGTCGAGCTGCACGCACCGGTCGACGTACTCCTGCGGAGTACCGAGACCGTAGATGCAGGACACGCTGGCGACCACCACGACGTCGCGGCGGGTGAGCAGGCTCATCGTCGCGGAGTGCCGCAGCCGCTCGACCTCCTCGTTGATCGAGGAGTCCTTCTCAATGTAGGTGTCGGTCTGCGGGACGTACGCCTCGGGCTGGTAGTAGTCGTAATAGGAGACGAAGTACTCGACCGCGTTGTCGGGAAGCAGCTCGCGGAACTCGTTCGCCAATTGCGCGGCGAGCGTCTTGTTCGGCGCCATCACGAGCGTCGGCCGCTGCACCCGCTCGATCAGCCAGGCGATGGTCGCCGACTTGCCGGTGCCGGTGGCGCCGAGCAGCACCGTGTCCTTGCGGCCGGCGGTGACCCGGCGGGCCAGCTCGTCGATCGCTGCCGGCTGGTCGCCTGACGGCTCGAAGTCGGAGACGACCTTGAACGGCGCCTGGCTAGGTCGGATCGACGTCACGGCGGACATAGGAAGTTCAACCTACGCCGGCGGTCCGACATTTCAGGTCGGCCCAGACCTCGGCCACCTGCCGATCGAGCGCGGCCAGGTCTCCGGTGTTGTCGATCAGGTAGGTGGCGACGGCACGGCGCTGCTCCCGGGTCGCCTGCGTCGCCATCCGCGCGCGAGCGTCCGCCTCGGACATCCCGCGCAGCTCGGTCAGCCGGGCGAGCTGGGTCTCCGGCGGCACGTCGACCACGATCACCGCCGCGAACCGGTCGGCCGCGCCGGCCTCGACCAGCAGCGGGACGTCCTGCACCACGATCGCGTCGGGATCGCGCTCACCGGCCGCCGCGATCTGCTGCATCGCCCGGGCGCCGATCAGCGGGTGCAGGATGCCGTTGAGCCGGGCGCGGGCGTCGTCGTCGCCGAAGACCATTTCCGCCAGCCGTTCCCGGTCGAGCGAGCCGTCGGTGGCGAGGACGTCCTCGCCGAACGCCGCCACGACCTGCGCCAGCCCGTCACTGTCGGGTTCGACGACCTCGCGGGCGATCAGGTCGGAGTCGACGACGACCGCACCCAGCTCCGCCAGCCGCCGGGCGACTTCGCTCTTGCCCGAGCCGATCCCGCCGGTCAACCCGACGATCAGCATCCGGGTCGCGGCTACTCGGTGTCGGTCGGCTCGCCGGCGTCGCCGGCTTCGCCGTCCGCAGCCGGCTCCGTCGCCGCCGCGTCACCGGCTTCGTCCGCCGGCTCGGTGCTGGCACCGCCGGTCAGCTTGCGGCGCAACTCGGCGAGCGCCTCGTCACTGGCCAACGTGCCGGCAGACGATGCCACCGCGCCACCGGCCGCCGACGGCTCCGAGGTGTACGACGAGGATTGCGCGGCCTCGGCTTCGGCCGCCTGCGCGGCCTCGACCTGCTTCTGGTGGGCCTCCCAGCGCTCGTGCGCCTCGGCGTACTGCCGCTCCCACTCTGCCTGCTGTGCCTCGTAGCCGGGCTTCCACTCGTTGGTCTCGGAGTCGAAGCCTTCGGGGTAGATGTAGTTGCCCTGCTCGTCGTACTGCGCGGGCATGCCGTACTGCGTCGGGTCGAAGTGGTCCGCGACGGCTTCGCCGACGGTGCCTTCGTTGGCCTGCTTCAGCGACAGCGAGATCCGCCGGCGCTCCAGGTCGACGTCGATCACCTTCACGTAGATCTCGTCGCCGACGTTGACGACCTGCTCCGGGATCTCGACGTGACGCTCGGCCAGCTCCGAGATGTGCACCAGACCCTCGATGCCCTCGGCCACCCGCACGAAGGCGCCGAACGGCACCAGCTTGGTGACCCGGCCGGGCACGACCTGCCCGATCGAGTGGGTGCGGGCGAACGCCTGCCACGGGTCTTCCTGCGTCGCCTTCAGCGACAGCGACACCCGCTCGCGGTCCATGTCGACGTCGAGCACCTCGACGGTGACCTCCTGGCCGACCTCGACCACCTCGCTCGGGTGGTCGATGTGCTTCCAGGACAGCTCGGACACGTGCACCAGACCGTCGACACCACCGAGGTCCACGAAGGCACCGAAGTTCACGATCGAGGAGACCACGCCCTTGCGGACCTGGCCCTTGACCAGTTGCGTCAGGAAGTTCTGCCGGACCTCGCTCTGCGTCTGCTCCAGCCACGCGCGCCGGGACAGCACGACGTTGTTGCGGTTCTTGTCCAACTCGATGATCTTGGCTTCGAGCTCCTTGCCGACGTACGGCTGCAGGTCGCGCACGCGGCGCATCTCGACCAGCGACGCGGGCAGGAAGCCGCGCAGCCCGATGTCGAGGATCAGGCCGCCCTTGACCACCTCGATGACGGTGCCGGTGACGATCCCGTCGCCCTCTTTGATCGACTCGATCGTGCCCCATGCCCGCTCGTACTGCGCGCGCTTCTTCGACAGGATCAGCCGGCCCTCTTTGTCCTCCTTCTGCAGGACCAGGGCCTCGACCTCGTCACCCACCGAGACGACCTCGTTGGGGTCGACGTCGTGCTTGATCGACAGTTCGCGGCTGGGGATGACGCCCTCGGTCTTGTAACCGATGTCCAGCAGCACCTCGTCACGGTCGACCCGGACGATCACGCCGGAGACGATGTCACCGTCGTTGAACTCTTTGATGGTTCCTTCGATGGCGGCGAGGAAGTCCTCGGCGCTGCCGATGTCATTGACGGCGACGTGCTCAGGGCCTTGATTTGGTTCGGCGTTCTGATCGGTGACTGCTGTGGTCATGTAGTAGGGGCTCCGGGGAACGGACAGTGTCGTCGGGACGCAGTGTTGTAGGAACAGCGGGTCGTCGGGACAGATGTCAATGGCTGCGCCGGGGGTTCCGCGACGCGATCTTGAAGTCTAATGCGGGGTATGGAGCCAGTCGAACCGCCGAAGATCATCACACCGGTACGCCGACCCGCCGGCGAGCTCGAGTCCCGCCGCGCGGCGCGCTCCTGGTGGGACACCACCGCTGACGACTACCAAGCAGAGCACGGCGAGTTCCTCGGCGACGTGGACTTCCTGTGGTGCCCCGAAGGGTTGCGCGAAGCCGACGCCCGGCTGCTCGGCGACGTCGCCGGCCGCCGAATCCTCGAAGTCGGCGCCGGCGCCGCCCAGTGCAGCCGCTGGCTCGCCTCGCAAGGCGCCCACCCCCTCGCACTCGAGCTCTCCGCCGGCCAACTGCGCCACGCAACCACCCTCGCAACGCGCACCGGCATCCCCGTGCCACTGGTGCAGGCCGACGCGGCGCATCTCCCCTTCCGCGACGAGTGCTTCGACCTCGCCTGCTCGGCGTTCGGCGCGGTCCCATTCGTCGCCGACTCCGCCGCCGTGATGCGCGAGGTCGCCCGCGTGCTACGGCCCGGCGGCCGCTGGGTGTTCTCGGTCACCCACCCGATCCGCTGGTGCTTCGCCGACGACCCCGGCCCGGACGGCCTGATCGCGAAGAACTCCTACTTCGACCGCGACGCCTACATCGAGCCCGACGAGCACGGCACCGCGACGTACGTGGAGCACCACCGCACCCTGGGCGACCGCGTCCGCGAACTCGTCGCCGCCGGCCTGACCCTCGACGACCTGATCGAGCCCGAGTGGCCCGCCGGCCACGACCACCCCTGGGCGCAATGGAGCCCCCTCCGCGGCAAGATCCTCCCCGGCACCGCGATCTTCGCGACCACGAAACCAACGCGGTGAGATCAAAGCCCGACCGGCAGGGTTACCGGCACTCCCTAATGCGCGGCGTCGTCCCAGGTGCGGCCAAAACCGACCGAGACGTCCATCGGGACATCGAGCTGATAGGCGGCACCCATCTCGCGACAGACGAGTTCCTCGACCACCTCGCGCTCCCCCGGCGCCACCTCGAGCACGAGCTCGTCATGCACCTGCAGCAGCAACCGCGACTTCAACGATTCCGCGGCGAGCGCCGCGCGGACTCGCAGCATCGCGACCTTGATGATGTCGGCCGCCGAGCCCTGGATCGGCGCATTCAATGCCATCCGCTCCGCCATCGCGCGCCGCTGCCCGTTGTCGCTGGTCAGGTCCGGAAGGTAGCGCCGACGACCGAGGATGGTCTCGGTGTAACCGTCCGTCCGCGCCCGGTCCACGACGCCCGCGAGGTAGTCGCGCACCCCGCCGAACCGCTCGAAATATGCGTCCATCTGCGCGCGCGCTTCTTCCGGCGTAATCGTCAGCTGCTGCGCCAAGCCGTACGCCGAGAGCCCGTAGGCAAGGCCGTACGACATGGCTTTGATGCGGCGCCGCTGCTCGGGAGCAACCTGGTCGATCGGGATGCCGAACGCGGTGGCGGCCACGAAGCTGTGCAGGTCCTCGCCGGAGGTGAACGCCTCGATCAGTCCGGCGTCGCCGGACAGGTGCGCCATGATCCGCATCTCGATCTGCGAGTAGTCGGCCGTCATCAACGCCTCGTAGCCGTCGCCGACCACAAACGCCTTGCGGATCTCCCGGCCTTCCAACGACCGCACAGGGATGTTCTGCAGGTTGGGGTCGGTGCTCGACAGCCGGCCGGTGGCCGCGACGGTCTGGTTGAACGTGGTGTGGACCCGGCCCGCCTCGTCGACCATCGGGATCAGCGAGTCGACCACGGTCTTCAGCCGGGCGACGTCGCGGTGCCGCAGCAGGTGCTCGAGGAACGGGTGCTCGGTCTTTGCGTAGAGGTCGGCGAGCGCGTCGGCGTCGGTGGTGTAGCCGGTCTTGATCCGCTTGGTCTTCGGCAGGTCGAGCTCGACGAACAGCACCTCCTGCAGCTGCTTCGGCGACCCGAGGTTCACCTCGCGGCCGATGACGGCGTACGCCTGGTCGGCCGCCCGCTTCACCTCGCCGGCGAACCGCGCCTCCAGCTCGGCCAGCCATTCGAGGTCGGCGCCGATCCCCGCGCGTTCCATCTCGGCGAGTAGCGCGGTCAGCGGCAGCTCGACCTCGTCGAGCAGCCGGCGGCCGCCGCGCTCGTCGAGTGCCTGGTCGAGCGCGTCGGCGAGGTCGGCGATGGCGTGCGCGCGCACCATGTCTGCCTGCGCGGCGTCCTCCTCGACCGACCCGTCGAGTGACAGCTGGCCCTCCTCGGCGGCCTCCGGTCGCAGGCTGCGGTGCAAGTACCGGATGACCAGGTCGCCGAGGTCGAAGGACCGCTGACCGGGAAGGGCGAGGTACGCCGCAAGGGCCGTGTCGCTGGTGACGCCGACGACCTCCCAGCCGCGGTCGGCGGCGGCGAGCAGCGCGGCCTTGACGTCGTGGAACGCCTTCGGCGCCGTGGGGTCGGCGAGCCAGGCGGCGAGGGCCTGCTCGTCGTCGGCGGTGAGCTGCTCCGGATCGAGGAAGGCCGCGCAGCCGTCGGCGGTCGCGATCGCCAGCCCGGTCACGACGCCGTGGCCGCGTCCCGACGTACCGGTGATCGCCACGCCGGAGCGCGCACCGCTGCGGGCGTGCTCCTGCAGCCACTGCGGCACGTCACCGGGACCGAGCACCCGGCCGTCGACGTCGAACCCGGCGTCGTCCGGCGCAGCCTCGCCTTCCATCCCCCAGTTGGCCTGCAGCCGCTCGCGCAGCACCCGGAACTGCAAGGTGTCGAAGAGGGTGTGCACGGCGTTGCGGTCCCACTGCCCCAGCTGCAGCTCGCTCGGTGTGACGTCGAGCGGGACGTCGCGGCGCAGCTCGGTGAGCTGGCGGTTGCGCAGCACGCCGGCCAGATGGTCGCGCAGCGCGCCGCCTGCCTTTCCCGGGACTTCGTCGACCCGGTCGACGAGCGCCGCCAGCGAACCGAAGTCGCGGATCCACTTCGACGCGGTCTTCTCGCCCACCCCGGGGATCGACGGCAGGTTGTCGCTCGGGTCACCTCGGATCGCGGCGAAGTCGGGGTATTGCGCCGGCGTGAGGCCGTACTTCTCGGCGACCACCGCGGGAGTGAACCGGGTCATGTCACTGATCCCGCGCCGGGTCATCAGCACGGTGATCCGGTCATCGACGAGTTGCAGCACGTCGCGGTCGCCGGTGACGATGAGCACGTCCATCCCCTGCTCGGCGGCCTGCGTGGCCAACGTCGCGATCACGTCGTCGGCTTCGTAGCCCTCGGCCTGCAGGCTGCGGATGGTGAGCGCGTCGAGGACCTCGCGGATCAGGCCGAACTGGCTGGTCAGGTCGCTGGGCGTCTCCTTGCGGGTGGCTTTGTAGTCGGCGTACGTCTCGGAGCGGAACGTCTTGCGGCTCACGTCGAAGGCGACGGCGACGTGCGTCGGCGCCTCGTCCCGCAGCGCGTTGATCAGCATCGAGGTGAAGCCGTAGACCGCATTGGTCGGCTGCCCGGTCGTGGTGGAGAAGTTCTCGACCGGCAATGCGAAGAAGGCGCGATAGGCGAGCGAGTGGCCGTCGAGAAGGAGCAGCCGCGGCCGGTCGGTCCCGGCGGTGGCGGCTGCGGGCATGCCTCGCATCGTAATGTCGCGGCATGACGCTGCCAGCCGGGATGGACCCTGTCGGGGAACTGCCGCGCCGGATGGGGATCGAGTTTCTCGAAGCCTCACCGGAGCGCGTGGTCGCACGGATGCCGGTCGAGGGAAACCGGCAGCCCTACGGCCTGCTGCACGGCGGCGCGTCCTGCGTGCTGGCGGAGTCGGTCGGCTCGATCGGCGCCGCGCTGCACGCCGGGGAGGGACGGATCGCGGTCGGCGTCGACATCAACGCGACGCACCACCGCTCGGCGACCAGCGGCCACGTCACCGCGGTGGCGACGCCGCTGCATCTCGGCCGGTCGGCGGCGACCTACGAGATCGTGATCACCGACGACAACGACCGCCGGATCTGCACCGCCCGGCTGACCGCGCTGCTCCGCGACGCCCGCTGACCGTTAGGAGGACGCCCGCTCCGGCGGCGCTTCGCCGGCACGGCGGGCGGGCTGTGGCGGCACGCTGCGCAGCAACCGGGTACGCCGGCGCACCGCCTCGGCGAACGGCGCGACCGGCCGGTCGCCGTTCACCCGGCGCCGCAGCACGGTGACCGGCGCGATCCGGTGGACGAACGCCGGGGCGAAACCAAGCCGCGCGTAGAACCGGTGGGCGTCGCGCAATGACGGATAAACCGAGACGGCAAGGTGATCGATCCGGCGTTCCTCGGCGAACTCCGCGGCCGCGATCAGCAGCGCATGGCCCACGCCCCGATGCCGTTCGCGACGCCCGACGACGAGCTGCGACACCTGCACCATCCGCGCGTCGGACAACGGGTCCGGCTGGATGATCCGCAACACCACCATGCCGGCCGGGACCTGCTCGGCGCAGGCCAGGATGACGCGACAAGCCGGGTCCGACAGCACGGCGAGCAGCCGGGCGCCGACGTCGAACCCGATCAGCGGGTTCACCGCACGCTCGGCGCGGCCACCGACCTGGTCGAGTTCTTCGCAGAGCGCGCGCAGCGTCGGCAGGTCGCTGGCTTCGGCGGGACGAGTGGTGATGGGTGATCGCGCCACGCCGCCTCGCTTCGCCGGTGAAGGAGCCGGGCGATGCCGCCCGTCGGCCCGAACAGTAACGCCCGGGCGACACCTCGTCACCCGTGTCGGCAGACCTGTGATCCGATCGGCACACAGATGACCGGTTTCGTCCGTTCCGTCTCGGCAAAGTCGGCGGCAACGGTGAGCGAACAGCCGTTGACCGAGTTCTGCACGGGTGACTAGCGTGGCGCCTCAAGCCCGGCACCGAGTAGACAACGTCCGCGCGCGGGGAAGGCGCGGATGGACCCAAAGGTGCCGGGCCCCTTACGTTTCAACGCTTTTGCCGTCAGCGCCAGTCGTCGTACCTGACTCCGCGACGGTCTCACCGAGGTACGCCGAGCGCACCCGATCGTCGGCCAGCAGTGCGTCCGCCCGGTCACTCAGCACGATAGTTCCGGTCTCCAGGACGTAGCCGCGGGCTGCGAGCCGCAGCGCCTGCGCGGCGTTCTGCTCCACCAGCAGGATGGTCGTGCCTTGGGCGTTGATCTCCTGCAAGATCTCGAAGATCCGCGCGACGATCAGCGGCGCCAGGCCCATCGACGGTTCGTCGAGCAACAGCAGTTTCGGCCGGGCCATGAGGGCGCGGCCGATGGCCAGCATCTGCTGCTCGCCGCCGGACAGCGTGCCGCCCGCCTGGCTGCGCCGCTCCTTCAACACCGGGAACAGGTCGTAGACGCGGTCGACGTCCGCGGTGAGGTCGCCGCGCCGCGCGTACGCGCCGATCGTGAGGTTCTCGGCGACGCTCATCCGCGGGAAGATCCGCCGGCCTTCCGGCGCCTGCCCGATGCCGAGGGTGACGATCTCGTGCGGCGGGCGGCCGTCGATGCGTTCACCGCCGAACGTGATCGCACCGCTTCTCGGCTTCAGCAGGCCCGAGATCGTCCGCAGCGTCGTGGTCTTACCGGCGCCGTTCGCGCCGAGCAGCGTCACGATCTCGCCCTCGTTGACGACCAGGTCGACGCCGCGCAGCGCCTCGATCCGGCCGTAGGCGACCCGCAGCCCCTCAATCTGGAGCAGCATCGGCGTCCTCGTCGTCGGCCGCGGTGCCGAGGTAGGCCTCGACCACCGCCGGGTCTCGCTGCACCTGTTCGGGCGTGCCGGTCGCGATGACTCGGCCGAAGTTCAGCACGACCACCCGGGTCGCCACCGACATCACCAATCGCATGTCGTGCTCGATCAGCAAGACGCTCGCGCCGGTCTCGGTGTTGATCCGCCGGATCAGCCGCTCCAAGTCGTTCTTCTCAGCCGGGTTGGTCCCCGCTGCCGGCTCGTCGAGCAGCAGCACGGTCGGGGTCGTGGCCAGCGCACGCGCGATCTCCAGCCGGCGCTGCTCGCCGTACGACAGCGAGGCGGCGAGCGCGTCGTGCCGGCCGGCCAGCCCGACGAAGTCGATCAGCTCGAGGGCGCGCTGCGTGGCACCGCGTTCTTCGCGCCGCATCCACGGCAGGCCCAGCATGACGCTGATCGGGCCGGCGTTGCCCCGCGAGTCGCAACCCACCTTGACGTTCTCGAGGACGGTCAACGCGTTGAACAACCGAATGTTCTGGAACGTCCGGGCAATGCCCAACCGAGTGACGACGTGCGGCTTGCGGCCGGTGAGCGAGACCCGTTCGTCACGGTTGGGATGCAGCCAGATCGTCCCCGCCTGCGGTTGATAGACGCCGGTCAGGCAGTTGAACAACGACGTCTTGCCCGCGCCGTTGGGGCCGATGACCGCGAGCACCTCGCCGCGCGGCGCCTGCACATTGACGTCGGCCAGGCTGGTGACTCCCCCGAAGCGCAGCGTGACGTCGTTGATCGAGATCACCGGATCGACGACGTCCATCGCGGCGCTCGACGCCGGTGGCGGCCCGGGCACCGTCGGCGGCGCGGTCACGCGACTTCTTTCGGCAGGCCGAGCGCGTCGGCCTCACCAATGCCGTGCTCGGCCTGGCGGATCTCGAGGCTGCGCCGCCGGGACGGCAGCATGCCCTGCGGCCGGAAGATCATCATCAGGATGATCAGCAGGCCGAAGTAGATGAACCGGTCCGACACCGGCACCACGTTGCGGAGGTATTCGGGCAGCCACTCGAGGAACGCGGCACCGATCAGCACGCCCCACATCGAGCCCATGCCGCCGAAGATGACCAGCACCAACACCAGGATGCTCTGCTGCAGCACGAAGTTCGAGTCGGTGATGAAACCGACGTTCGCGGCGTACAGCACGCCGGCGAAACCGGAGGTCGAGGCGCCGATCGCGAACGCCAAGATCTTGTAGCGCACCGTCGGGACGCCGGTCGCCGCCGCCGCGACCTCGTCCTCGCGGATCGCGGCCCACGCGCGCCCGACCCGCGAATTCTCGAGCCGCCGGAACAGGAAGAAGACGATGATCACGAAGACCAGCAGCACCCAGTAGTAGGGCAGCTGGCTGTTGCCCCAGGTGTAGTGGAGTGGACCTATGTGCACCGAGAAGTGCGGGATGTTGAACGCCCCGCTGTCGCCGCCGGTGACGTCGGTCTTGTTGCGGGCGAAGCTGTAGGCGATCTCACCGAATCCCAGCGTGACGATGGCGAGGTAGTCGCCGCGCAGCCGCAGCGTCGGAGCGCCGAGGATCACGCCGGCGATCAGCGCCGCGATGATTGCCAGCGGCAGGATCCAGAACGGGTTCAGCAGGAACGGCGGCTGCACCGGCAGCCGGCCGGTGAAGTACGCCGTGGTGTAGCTCCCGACCGCGAAGAACGCGATGTAGCCGAGGTCGAGCAGGCCGGCGAAGCCGACCACGACGTTGAGGCCCAGCGACAGCAGCACGAAGACGCCGATGACCGGCACGAGCACCGTCTGCCAGTGGAAGTTCAGGAACGGCGGCACGGCTACCGCAAAGGTGAGCGCCAGCAGCACCGGGATGGCGCGTGACAGCCGGTTGTCGGTGACGGGAGCGCTGCGCTCGCGCACCGCCGACCATCCCGCGCGGCCGGCGGCGGACAGGCTCCCCCAATGCCGGCGGAGCAGCTCGGTCGCTACCCAGAAGCCGATCCCGACGATGACGAACGGGATCACCCGGGGTCGCAGCAGCGAGTGCCGAAAGCCGTACGACGGAGCCGATGACGTCCCGTCCGGCCCGCTGATCAGCGCGATCACCAAGAAGAACGCGACCGAAGCGCCGAGCCGCCGGATTGCTCCCTCGGGCAGCCGCGCCAGCCAGTCGCGCACCCGTGTCATGCGGCCCGCCCCAGGCTCTCGCCGAACAGCCCGGTGGGCTTCACCATCAACACCAGCACGAGCACCAGGAACGCGATCGTGTCGGACCACTCGGTCTGGATGCAGGACACGCCGAGGGCTTCGATGACCCCCAGCAACAACCCGCCGACCACGGCGCCACGGATGTTGCCGATGCCGCCGAGCACCGCTGCCGTGAATGCCTTCAGGCCCGGGAAGAAGCCCATGTTGAACTGCACGTTGTACGCGACGCCGTAGAGAAAGCCGCCGGCGCCGCCGAGCAGGCCGCCGAGCACGAACGTCGCGACGATGATCCGCTCGACGTTGACCCCCATCAGGCTGGCGGTCTCGGCGTCCTGGGCGACCGCTCGGATCCCCTGCCCGAGCCGGGTCTTAGCGATCACCCGGTCGACGATCAGGTAGAAGCCGAGGGCGACGCACACGATGATCACGTAGGTGTTGAGCACCGGCGCGCCGAAAATGTGGAACAGCGCGTGCTCCTGGTAGAGCTGCGGCACCGAGATCGGGTTGCTGCCGAACTCTTTACCCGCGAGGTTCAACGCGAAGAACGACGCACCGATGGCACTGATCAGGAAGGCCAGCGGCGGCGCGCCGCGGCGTCGTAGCGGGCGATAGGCCACCCGCTCGAGGACGAAGGCGGCGATGCCACCGACCACCGCGCCGGCGGCGATGCCGAGCGCGATGTAACCGACGCTCGCCCAGCCGGACGGCGTACTCGAGCCGACGACCGCTTGCACCGCAAACAGGCCGCCGAACGCGCCGCTCATGAAGACTTCGCTGTGCGCGAAGTTGATCAGCTGGAGGACGCCGTAGACGAGGGTGTAGCCGAGCGCGACGAGCGCGTACACCGAACCGTTCTCGATGCCGCTGACGAACAGCGGCCAGAAGTTGTGCTGGAAGCACATCGGCGAGTGTCGTCCTTCAGTTGTTTCGCGAGGCAGCGCCGCTGCGGGCGGGGGCAGTGCGCCCCGCCCGCAGCGGCGGTCAGCCTGTCAGACCAAGCTGTTGATCGGACCGAGGTAGACGATCTGGCCGTTCTTGACCTGGTAGAGGTACACCGTGGTCGTGGCCAGTTCGTGGTTCGAGCCGAACTGGATGGTCTTGGTGATGCCTTGGTAGTTGACCTTCGAGACCGCCGTCACCAGCGCTTGCCGGGTCACGTTCGACCCGAGCGTCTTCATCGCGGCAATGACCGCGTTGGTGGCGTCGAACGCCTCGGCGGAGTAGGTGCCGGCGTCCTGGTGGAACGCCGCCTTGTAGGCCGTGAAGAACGACTTGGCCTTCGACGGGTCGGAGCACGGGCAGGTGAAGTAGGCACCTTCGGCCGCACTCTTGCCGGCGAGCTTGACGAAGTTCGGGTCCTTCACACCATCGTCTGACATGAAGATGCCGGTGTAGCCGGCCGAGCGCAGCGCCTTCGCCAGCGGGCCGCCGTCGGCGTAGTAGCCGCTGTAGTAGACCGCGTCGGCGCCGGACTGCTTGACCTTCGCGGCCTCCGGGCCGGGCTTCGTGCCCTGCGGCAGGCCGTCGTGGATCACCGTCACGCCGAGCTTCTGCAGGTCCGTGTCGAGCTCCTTGGCGAGGCCTTGGCCGTACGCCTCGGCGTCGTCGATCGAGTAGACCTTCTTCACGTTGAGCTTCTTGGCCAGGTACTGCGCGGCGCCCGCGCCCTGCGAGCTGTCGGTGGCGACCGTGCGGTAGAAGGTCGTGAAGCCGTTGCTCGGGTCGGTCAACGTCGGCAGCGTGGCCGATGCGGTGACGGACACCAGGTTCGCGTTCGCGAAGTTCTGCTCGCTGGCTTGCGTGGCGCCCGAGAACGCCGGGCCGATGACCGCGACCACGTTGCTGTCGCTGACGATGCTGGCGGACGCCGGCTGCGCCGCCTGCGGCGTGCCCTGGTCGTCAACGCCCTTGTAGACCAGCTTGAACGGCAGCCCGCCGGTCTGGTTGGCCTGGTCGATCGCCAGCTTGGCACCATCGCAGATGTTGATGCCGAGCGCTGCGTTGTCGCCGGTCAACGGGCCTTGGCACGCAAGTGTGTAACTCTTCGAGCTGCTGGACGACGACGAACTCCCGCCGCTAGAGCCGCTGCCGCACGCTGCGGCGACTATCGCCGCAACTGCCAGCGGCGCAGCCAGTCGAACCGTTCGACCGGTGTGCATCTATCTGCTCCCTCCGTTGCCATCGCTGAGGCATTCGGTGGAAACCTAGCGCCGGAACGGCAAAACGACGAGAAACCCTGCCGTCGTTGCCAGGTCGTTACCTAACCCTTGCCCGGCTGCGGATCGTCCGCCAGCACGGTCTCGGCCACGTGCCGCATCGTCGTACGGTGGTCCATCGCCGCCTTCTGGATCCACCGGAAGGCGTCCGGCTCGGCCATTCCGTGGTCAATCTGCAGCTTCGCTTTCGCGCGGTCGATCAGCTTGCGGGTCTCCAGCCGCTCGGCCAGGTCGGCGACCTCGTCGGTGAGCGCTCGCAGCTGCTGGTAGCGGCTGATCGCGACCTCGATCGCCGGCAACAGGTCGCTGGCCTGGAACGGTTTGACCAGGTAGGCCATCGCCCCGGCGTCCACGGCGCGCTCGACCAGGTCGCGCTGGCTGAACGCGGTCAGCATCACCACCGGCGCGATGGCCTCCGCCGTGATCTGCTCCGCGGCCGAGATGCCGTCGAGCTTGGGCATCTTGACGTCGAGTACGACGAGATCCGGCGCGAGCGATCGGGCCAGTTCGACCGCCTGCTTCCCGTCGCCGGCCTCACCGACGACGTCGTACCCCGCCTCTTGCAGCATCTCCTTCAAGTCGAGCCGGATCAGCGCCTCGTCCTCCGCGATCACCACCCGCCTCGGAGACGCTTCGGCCACGTCGGCGAGCGTAGCCGCGCTCTCATAGACTCAACGGCCGAGCCCCGGTAGCCCAACTGGCAGCAGGCAATGGATTCAAAACCCATACAGTGTCGGTTCGAATCCGACCCGGGGCACCAGAAACCGATGCGGCGCACAACCAATACAACAGAAGCGCCTGAGCGTCGGTAACCCGCTAAATACGGCTCTGGCGTATCGGTTGTGCGCCGCTGCAGTCGCGACGACGCCGCCGAGACTTCGTGCGGCCGTCGCGTCGTCAGGCGATGGGGCGGTCGGTCGGGGCGATCGGTGCGGGCAGCTGGCTGTCGCCCATCAACCACCGGTCGGCAGCCGCCGCGCACGAGCGACCCTCGGCGATCGCCCAGACGATCAGCGACTGGCCCCGGCCCATGTCGCCGCACACGAACACCCCGGGCGCGCTGGTCATCCAGTCAGCGCCACGCGCGACGTTGCCCCGGTCATCGAGGTCGACCTCGAGCCCGTCCAGCAGCGGGCCCTTCTCGGGTCCGACGAATCCCATCGCCAGCAACACCAGCTGGGCGGGCAGTTCCCGCTCGGTGCCCTCGATCGGCTGGAACTTCTCATCCACCTCGGCGAGCACCAGCTTCGCGACGTTGCCGTCGGCGTCGCCCTCGAACCGCTGCGTCGACACCGCAAAGACCCGCTCGCCGCCCTCTTCGTGGGCGCTGGACACGCGGTAGATCATCGGGTACGTCGGCCACGGCATCGTCGCGCTGCGCTGGTCCGGCGGCCGCTGCAGGATCTCCAGCTGGGTCACCGAGCGCGCGCCCTGCCGGTGTGCGGTGCCGAGGCAGTCAGCGCCCGTGTCGCCGCCGCCGATGATGACGACGTCCTTGCCGGCAGCCGAGATCGGCGAGTCGTCGAGGTCGCCCTGCTGCACCCGGTTGGCGAGCGGCAGGTAGTCCATCGCCGGGTAGATGCCGCGCAGCTCCCGGCCGGGCACCGGCAGGTCGCGCGGCACGGTTGAGCCACCGGCCAGCACCACCGCGTCGTACCGCTTGCGCAGCTCGGCTGCGGTGATGTCGACGCCGACGTTCACACCCGTCCGGAACCGGGTGCCTTCTTCCTCCATCTGCATCAACCGCAGGTCGAGGTGACGCTTCTCCATCTTGAACTCGGGGATGCCGTAGCGCAGCAGTCCGCCGATCCGGTCCGCCCGCTCGTAGACCACCACGGTGTGGCCGGCGCGGGTCAGTTGCTGCGCCGCCGCCAGCCCGGCGGGGCCGGAGCCGACAACCGCCACGGTCTTGCCGGACAGCCGCTCGGCGACCTGCGGCGCGACCCAGCCTTCGTCCCACGCCCGGTTGACGATCTCGACCTCGACCTGCTTGATCGTGACCGGGTCGGAGTTGATCCCGAGCACGCAGGCGGTCTCGCACGGCGCCGGGCAGAGCCGGCCGGTGAACTCCGGGAAGTTGTTGGTCGCGTGCAGCCGCTCGATCGCCTCGCGCCAGTCGTCGCGCCAGACCAGGTCGTTCCACTCCGGGATCAGGTTGCCCAGCGGGCAGCCCTGATGGCAGAACGGGATGCCGCAGTCCATGCACCGGCCGGCCTGGCGGCGCAGCCGGTCGTCCTCGAAGTCCTCGTAGACCTCGCGCCAGTCCCTGATCCGTACGTCGACCGGCCGGCGGATCGGCGTCTCGCGCGGCGTGGTCAGGAAGCCCTTCGGGTCAGCCATGGGACGCCGCCATGATCGCCTCGTTCACGTCGCTGCCCGACTCCTCCGCCGCTTTCGCGGCCTGCAACACCCGCTTGTAGTCGCGCGGCATGATCTTGGTGAACCGCCGCACCGCGACGTCCCAGTCGGAGATCAGGCTCGCGGCGACAGCCGACCCGGTCTCGGCGGCGTGCCGTGCCACCAATTCGCGCAGCGAGCTGCGGTCGTCGTCCTCGAGCGGCTCGAGGTCGACCATCTCGAGGTTCGTCCGTGCCTCGTCGAGGTCGAGGATGTAGGCGACGCCGCCGGACATGCCGGCTGCAACGTTGCGTCCGGTCGGGCCGAGGATGACGACCCGGCCGCCGGTCATGTACTCGCAGGCGTGGTCGCCGACCCCCTCGACCACCGCCGTCGCGCCGGAGTTGCGCACGCAGAACCGCTCGCCCACGACGCCCCGCATGAACGCTTCGCCGCTGGTGGCGCCGTAGAGCACGACGTTGCCGGCGATGATGTTCTGCTCCGCGCGGAACGGCGCTTCGGCGTGCGGCCGGACGATCAGCCGGCCGCCGGACAGGCCCTTGCCGAGGTAGTCGTTGGAGTCACCGAGCAGCCGCAGCGTCACGCCGCGTGGCACGAATGCGCCGAACGACTGACCGGCAGACCCCGTGAAGGTGACGTCGATGGTGTCGTCGGGCAGGCCGGCGTCGGCGTACCGCTTGGTCACCTCGTGGCCGAGGATCGTGCCGACGGTGCGGTTGACGTTGCGGATCGGCAGCTCGAGCCGCACCGGCTGCGCGTCGGACAGCGCACCCTCCGCGAGCTGCACCAACGTGTTGTCGAGCGCCTTGTCCAAGCCGTGGTCCTGGGCCCGCACTCGGTGCCGCGGCCCGTCGACCTCCGGGTTGTGCAGGATCGGCGTCACGTCGAGCCCGTTGGCCTTCCAGTGGTCGATCGCCCCGCGCATGTCCAGTGACTCGACATGGCCGACCGCCTCTTCGATGGAGCGGAACCCGAGCGCTGCGAGATGCTCCCGCACCTCTTCGGCGATGAACTCGAAGAACGTCTGCACGAACTCCGGCTTGCCGGTGAACCGCTTCCGCAGCTCGGGGTTCTGCGTCGCCACGCCGACCGGACAGGTGTCGAGGTGGCAGACCCGCATCATGATGCAGCCGGAGACGACCAGCGGCGCGGTCGCGAAGCCGAACTCCTCGGCGCCGAGCAGCGCGGCGATGACGACGTCGCGGCCGGTCTTCATCTGGCCGTCGACCTGTACGACGATCCGGTCCCGCAACCCGTTGAGCAGCAGCGTCTGCTGCGTCTCGGCGAGCCCCAGCTCCCAGGGTGAGCCGGCGTGCTTCAACGAGGTCAGCGGGGCGGCGCCGGTGCCGCCGTCGTGGCCGGAGATCAGGACGACGTCGGCGTGCGCCTTCGCCACGCCCGCCGCGACGGTGCCGACACCGACCTCCGCGACCAGCTTGACGTGCACCCGCGCGTTGGGGTTCGCGTTCTTCAGGTCGTGGATCAGCTGCTTGAGGTCCTCGATCGAGTAGATGTCGTGATGCGGCGGCGGTGAGATCAAGCCGACACCGGGAGTGGAGCCCCGGGTCTTCGCGATCCACGGATAGACCTTGTGGCCGGGCAGCTGGCCGCCCTCACCGGGCTTGGCGCCCTGCGCCATCTTGATCTGCAGGTCGTCGGCGTTGGTCAGGTAGTCGCTGGTGACGCCGAACCGGCCGCTGGCCACCTGCTTGATGGCGCTGCGCCGGGCGGGGTCGCGCAGCCGCTCGGTGTCCTCGCCACCCTCACCGGTGTTGGACTTCCCGCCCAACCGGTTCATCGCGATCGCCAGCGTCTCGTGCGCCTCGGCCGAGATCGATCCGTAGGACATGGCGCCGGTGGCGAACCGCTTCACGATCTCACTGACCGGCTCGACCTCGTCGATAGGCACCGGCCGACGGACGCCGTCGGCGAACCGGAACAGGCCGCGCAACGTCATCAGCTTCGCGGCCTGGTCGTCGACCATCGACGTGTACTGCTTGAACACGTCGTACTGGCCGCTGCGGGTGGCGTGCTGCAACTTGAACACGGTCTGCGGGTTGAACAGGTGCGCTTCGCCCTCGCGCCGCCACTGGTACTCGCCGCCGACGGCGAGCCGGCGGTGCTTGTGCGGCACCCGCGGGTAGGCGTGGCGGTGGCGCGCCGCGACCTCCGCGGCGATGACGTCGAGGCCGACGCCGCCGAGCCGTGAGGTGGTGCCGGTGAAGTAGTCGTCGACCAGGTCCTGCGCGAGCCCGATCGCCTCGAAGATCTGCGCACCGGTGTAGGACGCCACCGTCGAGACGCCCATCTTGCTCATCACCTTCAAAACGCCCTTGCCGAGCGCCTTGATGTAGTTGTGGATCGCGACGTCCGGCTCGAGGCCGGTCACCACGCCGTGGGCGATCAGGTCCTCGACCGACTCCATCGCGAGGTACGGGTTCACCGCGGCGGCGCCGTAGCCGATCAGCAGCGCGACGTGGTGGACCTCGCGCACGTCGCCGGCTTCGACGACCAGGCCAACCCGGGTCCGGGTCTTCTCCCGGATCAGGTGGTGGTGGACGGCGCCGGTCAGCAGCAGCGACGGGATCGGCGCCAGCTCGGCGTCGCTGTCACGGTCGGACAGCACGATCAGCCGGGCGCCGCCGGCGATCGCGTCACTGACCTCGCGCCGGATCCGCTCCAGTGCCTCCCGCAACGCCGGGCCGCCCCCGCTGACGCGGTAGAGGCCCCGCACGACGGTGGCGGCAAGGCCCGGCAGGTCGCCGTCGTCGTTGATGTGGATGATCTTCGCCAGGTCGTCGTTGTCGATGACCGGGAACGGCAGCGCAACCTGCCGGCACGACGCCGGCGTCGGGTCGAGCAGGTTCTGCTCCGGGCCGATGGAGGTGGCGAGCGAGGTCACCAGCTCCTCGCGGATCGCGTCGAGCGGGGGGTTGGTGACCTGCGCGAACAGCTGGGTGAAGTAGTCGAACAGCTGCCGCGGCCGGGACGACAACGCGGCGACCGGCGTGTCGGTGCCCATCGAGCCGATCGCCTCGGCGCCGGAGCGCGCCATCGGCGCGACCAGCAACCGCAGCTCCTCTTCGGTGTAACCGAAGGTCTGCTGGCGGCGCAGCACCGACTCGTGCGAGTACTCGACGTGCTCGCGCTCGGGCAGGGCGTCGAGCTGGAGTACGCCGGCATGCAGCCAGTCGGCGTACGGATGCTCGCCGGCGAACTCCGCCTTCAGCTCGTCGTCGTCGACGATCCGGCCGGCCACGGTGTCGACGAGGAACATCCGGCCCGGCTGGAGCCGGCCCTTGCGCACCACCTTCGCCGGCGGGATGTCGAGCACGCCGACCTCGGACGCGAGGATCACCCGGCCGTCGTCGGTGACCCAGTAGCGCGACGGCCGCAGCCCGTTGCGGTCGAGCACGGCGCCAACCACCGAGCCGTCGGTGAAGGCGACGCAGGCCGGGCCGTCCCACGGCTCCATCAGGTAGCCGTGGAACTCGTAGAACGCCCGCCGAGCCGGATCCATCGCCGGGTTGTTCTCGTATGCCTCTGGGATCATCATCAACACGGCGTGCGGCAGCGACCGCCCGCCGAGGTGCAGCAGCTCGAGTACCTCGTCGAAGCTCGCGGAGTCACTTCCGCCCGGGGTGATGATCGGGAACAGCCGCTCAAGCTCGCCCGGGATCAGGTCGCTGCTCAGCAGCGCTTCGCGGGCGCGCATCCAGTTGCGGTTGCCCATGACCGTGTTGATCTCGCCGTTGTGCGCGATGTAGCGGTACGGGTGGGCGAGCGGCCACGACGGAAACGTGTTGGTGGAGAACCGCGAGTGCACCAGCGCGATCGCGCTGGCGAACCGCTCGTCGGTCATGTCGGGGAAGAAGACCGGCAGCTGGTCGGTCGTGAGCATCCCCTTGTAGACCAGGGTCCGGCACGACAGCGACGGCAGGTAGACGCCGGTTTCGCGTTCGATCCGCTTCCGGGCGCAGAACGCGCGCCGCTCCAGCGCCATGCCGATCTCGCCGTGCGTCGACGTGACGAACAGCTGGCGGAACCGCGGCATCACCGACAGTGCGGTGGCACCGAGTGGCGTCGGGTCGGTCGGCACGTCGCGCCAGCCGACGACCCGCAGCTCTTCCTCAATCGCGATCCGCTCGATCGCGTCGATCGCCTTGCGCTCGGCCTCGTCGTCGTCCGGCAGGAACGCCAGCCCGACCGCGTAGCCGCCCGGCTTCGGCAGGTCCAAGCCCGAGACGGCCCGCAGGAACTCGTCGGGGACCTGCACCAGCAGGCCGGCGCCGTCGCCGGTGTTGACCTCCGAGCCGGAGGCCCCGCGATGGTCGAGGTTGTGCAGCGCCGTGAGCGCGTCGGCGACGATCGCGTGGTCGCGGCGGCCCTGGATGTCGGCGACGAAGGCCACGCCGCAGGCGTCGTGCTCGTGGTTGCCGTCGTACAGCCCCTGCGGCTGCGGCCCGCCGGTGCGGAACACCGACGGTGGGTCCGGACGGTGCGGTCGGCTCATCGCGTCGTCCTCCGATCCGAGTCGTCGGTCGCTTCCCCGGTCACCCAGGCTCGCTCGATGGCGACCGTGCGGTGGGAAGGACTTGGGCACTGGCGCGGGACGACGTCGGCCCTGCACGGACAACGCTACCTCACGCTGCCGTAACGCCAGCGCAATTATCCCGTGACGCTCGCTCCGACCGCGTGGCCGACCCCGAAGACCACAGCCACGGCGACCGCGCCCAGCGCGAGCTGCCGTAGCGCTCCGAGCAGCACCGGCCGCTTGGTGAACCGGGCGACGGCCGCGCCGAGGCCGAGCAGCGCGACCGCCCCGAACCCGATCGACCACAGCAGGGTATGGGCGCCGGCGGCGTACGGCAGCAGCGGCACGAACGCGCCGACCGCGAACGTGATGAACGACGAGGCACCGGCAACATACGGCGACGGCTGCTGGTCGGGGTCGACCCCGAGCTCCTCGCGGACATGGATCCGCCAGGTCTCGTCCGGGTCTTGCGACAGCTCGTGCGCGACCCGCGCCGCCAATTCCCGCGACAGGCCGCGGTGGCGGAACATCCCGGCGAGCTCGGCCTCCTCGCTGTGCGGCCGGCGCTCGATCTCAGCCCGCTCGACCGCGATCTCGGCGTCGAGCAGCTCCTGCTGTGACCGAACCGAGGTCCACTCCCCCACGGCCATCGAGAAGGCTCCGGCCAGCAGGCCGGCCAATCCGGCGAGCAGGATGTCGTGCGTCGACGTGTGGGCACCGGCAACACCGGCGACAAGGGCGCCGTTGGAGACCACGCCGTCCATGGCGCCGAACACGGCCGGGCGCAGCCAGCCGCCGCTGATGGCGCGGTGGTGGTGATGGTGCTGATGCGACTCGGTCGTGCTCACGGGGTCCCAACCGGCTCGGTGACGGGATGCGGCTGTTCCTGTTCCCGCCGCGGCCGGCGAATCACGAAGTAGGCCAGGGCCAGCACGAACACAATCATGCAGGTCCAGTCGTTGAGCCGGACACCGAAGAAGCGGTGGGCGTCGTCGATCCGCAGCTCCTCGATCCACGACCGGCCGGCGACGTAGAGCATCGCGTAGAGCGCGAACGCCCGGCCGTTACGCAACCGCCAACGGCGATCGGCCCAGATCACGACCAGCGCGACGCCGACGTCCCACAGCGACTCGTAGAGGAACGTCGGGTGGTAGAAGCCCGGCACCCCGCCGTCGCTGGGATGGGTGATGTGCAGCGCCCACGGCAGGTGCGTCGGCCCGCCGTACAGCTCCTGGTTGAAGTAGTTGCCCCAGCGCCCGATCGCCTGCGCGACGACGAGTCCCGGCGCGAGGGCGTCGGCGAGCATGGCGTAGGGCACCCCGTGCCGGCGGCAGCCGATCCATGCGCCGAGCGCGCCGGCGAGCACGGCCCCCCAGATGCCGAGGCCGCCGTCCCAGATCTTCAGCGCGCCGATTGTCCCGGCCCGCCCGGGCCCGCCCCAGTAGATCTCCGGGTTGGTGGCGAGGTGGTAGAGCCGGGCGCCGACCAGGCCGAACGGCACCGCCCAGACCGCGATGTCGGCGACCACGCCCTTGCGGCCCCCGCGCGCCTGCAGCCGCCGGTCGGCGATGACCACCGCCGCGATGACGCCGAGGATGATGCACAGCGCGTAGGCCCGGATCGGGATCGGACCGGCATGGACGACGCCGCCCGGCGGGCTCGGGATGTACGCCGGCAGCACGAACCGAGGCTATGCGAGATCCTGTCAGCGTTTCCGGGGGCCCTGGCACCCGGAAACGCTGACAACTTTGCTTAGTGGGGGCGACGGACGCCGTCGGCCAACTCGCTGGCCAGCGCCGCCACCGCCGCCACGCCGGCCCGCTCGTCCGGCGCATCGAGCAGGCACCGCACCAAGGCGGATCCGACGATGACGCCGTCGGCATACGACGCGACTTCGGCCGCCTGCTCGCCGTTGGACACGCCGAGGCCGACCCCGACCGGCAACGCGGTCGTCGCGCGGACCCGGCGGACCAGCTCCGGCGCCACGCGAGAGGTCTCCGTCCGGGCGCCGGTGACGCCCATGGTCGATGCGGCGTAGACCCAGCCGCGGCAGGCCGCCGTCGTGGCCTCGATCCGCTCCGGCGTCGACGAGGGCGCGACCAGGAAGATTCGCTCGAGGTCGTGGGCGTCGCTCGCGGCGAGCCAGTCGCCCGCCTCCTCGGGGATCAGGTCGGGCGTGATCAGGCCGGCGCCACCCGCGCTTGCCAGGTCGGCGGCGAACCGGTCGACGCCGTACGCCAGCACCGGGTTCCAGTAGGTCATGACCACGATCGCGGCGCCGGTCGCCGCCACCGCCTCGACGGTCCGCAGCACGTCGACCGTCCGCACCCCCGCGCGCAGTGCGGCCTCCGTCGCCGCTTGGATGACGGGGCCGTCGATGACCGGGTCGCTGTAGGCCAGGCCGACCTCGACGATGTCAGCGCCGCCGTCGACGATCGCCCGCAGCGCCCGGACGGCACCGTCGTACGACGGGAAGCCGGCCGGCAGGTAACCGACCAGCGCGGCTCGCCCGTCGGCCCGGGCCTTGGCGTACGCCTCGCCGGACGTCATGGCGCGGCCGTCATCTCGGCGGGTCGATCAGGCCGAACCACTGGGCCGCGGTGTCCATGTCCTTGTCGCCCCGGCCGGACAGGTTGACCAGCAGCACGGCGTCCGGCCCTAGGTCGCGAGCCACCACCGCAGCGCCGGCCAGCGCGTGCGCGCTCTCGATCGCCGGGATGATCCCCTCGGTGCGACAGAGCAGCCGGAACGCGTCCATCGCCTCGGCGTCCGTGATCGCCTGGTACGTCGCCCGGCCACGCTCCTTCAGCCAGGCGTGCTCCGGGCCGACGCCCGGGTAGTCGAGGCCGGCGGAAATCGAGTGCGACTCGCGGGTCTGCCCGTCCGCGTCCTGCAACACGTAGGAGCGGGCGCCGTGCAGCACGCCGGGCGCGCCGGCGGTCAGGGTGGCGGCATGCTGGTCGGTCTCGACGCCCTCACCTCCGGCCTCGAAGCCGTACAACCGCACGCCCTCGTCCGGGATGAAGGCGGTGAAGATGCCCATCGCGTTCGACCCGCCGCCGACGCAGGCGAGCACCGCATCCGGCAGCGTCCCGAGCAGGTCCAGGCACTGGGCACGCGCCTCGGTGCCGATCACGGCGGCGAAGTCGCGAACCATCGCGGGGAACGGCGCGGGGCCGCCGACCGACCCGATCACGTAGTGCGTGGAGTCGACGTTGGTGACCCAGTCGCGGAACGCCTCGTTCATCGCGTCCTTCAACGTCCGCGACCCGCTGCGCACCGGCACGACCTCAGCGCCGAGCAGCCGCATCCGGGCGACGTTCAGCGCCTGCCGCTCGGTGTCGACCTCGCCCATATAGACAACGCACTCGAGGTCGAGCAGCGCCGCCGCGGTCGCCGTCGCCACCCCGTGCTGGCCGGCCCCGGTCTCGGCGATGACCCGGGTCTTGCCCATCCGCTTGGTGAGCAGGGTCTGCCCCAGCACGTTGTTGATCTTGTGGGCGCCCGTGTGGTTCAGGTCCTCGCGCTTCAACAGCACGCGAGCGCCGACCGCCTCGCCGAACCGAGTCGCGTCGTAGAGCAGCGACGGCCGCCCGGCGTAGCCGTGCAGCAGCCGCTCGAACTCGGCCTGGAAGGCGGCGTCGGCGCGCGCCGCGGCGTACACCTCGTCGAGCTGGTCCAGCGCGGCGATCAGCGCCTCGGGCACGTAGCGCCCGCCGTACGGGCCGAACCTCCCGGCGAGCACATCGGACCGGTCGATCATCGCGGTCACGCCGGGTGGCGGCAGGACGGGTGGGCGCCGGCCGCCACCAGCCCGGCCACCGCCTGCCGGGGCGACGCCGCCTTCACCAGCCCCTCGCCCACCAGCACGGCATCCGCGCCGACGGCAGCGAAGGCCAGCACGTCGTGCGGTCCGCGAACGCCGCTCTCGGCCACCCGGATCACCGAACTGGGCAGCGTCGCGGCGACCTTCGCGAAGGTGTCGCGGTCGACTTCGAGGGTGTGCAGATTGCGGTTGTTGACGCCGATCACGCGCGCGCCCGCGTCGAGCGCCCGCAGCGCCTCGGCCTCGTCGTGCACCTCGACCAGCGCCGTCATGCCGAGGCTCTCGACGCGCTCCCGAAGGCTAACCAGCACCTGCTGTTCGAGTGCCGCGACGATCAGTAGTACGACGTCGGCACCGTGGGCGCGCGCCTCCCACACTTGGTACGGCGTGACCACGAAGTCCTTGCGCAGCACCGGGATGGCGACGGCGGAGCGGACCGCGTCCAGGTCGTCGAGCGACCCGCCGAACCGGCGCGCTTCGGTCAGCACCGAGATCACCGATGCGCCGCCGGCGGCGTATGCCCGGGCCAGCTCGGCGGGGTCGTCGATCGTCGCCAGGCTGCCGGCGCTGGGGCTCGAGCGCTTCACCTCGGCGATGACCGCGATGCCGGGGCCGGACAGTGCCGCGGCCGCGTCCAGCGCGGGGCGGACGGTGGCCGCCTGCGCCTTCACCGCGTCGAGTGGCAGCGCCGCCTCTCGGGCCGCGAGGTCCTCGCGAACACCGACCAGGATGTCGTCGAGGACGGACACCCGGTCAGGGTAGTAAGCCCAGTCAGGCGGCCTGCGACTGACTCCGGGCTGAGCCCTTGCGCTTGCGGCCCGAGGTGCCGCCGGCGTCGGTGTCGGCCCCGAGGTCGCGCTCGATCTGCTCGAGCGAGCGGCCCTTGGTCTCCGGCACCTTGAGCAGGAAGAACGTCGTCGCGAGGACGCCGAAGCCGGCGTACAGCCAGAACGTGCTGGGCCGGCCGATCTTGCCGACCAGGTCCAGGAAGTAGTACGAGATGAGGAAGTTCGCGCCCCAGTTCACGACCGTGCACACCGACATCGCGTGGCTGCGGATCCGGAGCGGGAAGATCTCGGCGATCATCAGCCAGAACACCGGCCCGAGGCCGATCGCGAAGCTCGCGATGAAGATGACCAGCGCGACCACCGCGATCCACGCGGCGTCGGCCTGCAGCGTCGCCGACTGGAAGAAGATGCCCAGCAACACCAGCGCGCCTGTGAGGCCGACGGTCCCGACCAGCAGCAGCTTGCGTCGGCCGATCCGGTCGAGCAGCAGGATCGCGACGACCGTGAACACAACGTTGGTGATGCCGACCGACAGCGCCTGCGTGATGGATTGGTCGGCGGTGAAGCCGGCCGACTTCAAGATCGTGGGCGAGTAGTAGATGACCGTGTTCACGCCGACGAACTGCTGGAAGAACGCGAGCCCGAGACCGACGAGCAGCATCGGCCGCAGCTTCGGCGTTATGAGGTCGCGGGTCTTGACCGAGCGTTCCTCGCTGACCACGTCCTTGACGTCCTGGATCTCCTCGTCGACCGCCTTCTCGTCGTCGCGGGTCTTCATGAGTACGGCGCGGGCTTCGTCCTCGCGACCCTTCTGCAGCAGCCACCGCGGCGTGTGCGGGACCAGCGCCATCGCGATGACCAGCGCGATCCCGGGCAGCGCGCCGAGGCCGAGCATCCAGCGCCAGTTGTTGGCGACGTCCTTGAACAGGTAGTCGATGATGTACGCGAGCAGGATCCCGAACGTGATCATGAACTGGTTGAACGACACGGTCCCGCCGCGCAACCGCGGCGGCACGTGCTCGGAGATGTAGAGCGGCGCCACGAACGACGCCGTGCCGACGGCCAGGCCGAGCACCGCGCGGGCGGCGATCAGCGATCCGGTGCTGGTCGCGAGCGCCGACCACAGCGCGGCTCCGACGTAAATCAAGCCGGCGCAGAACTTCGTCCAACGCCGGCTGATCAGGTCGGCGAGGTAGCCGGCGAACACGGCACCGCCGACAGCGCCGAGCAGCAACGACCCCACGAACCAGGCTTGTGCGCCGGTCGACGAGTGAAGGTCCTTGCCGATGAACAGCTGCGCGCCGGAGATGACGCCGGTGTCGAAGCCGAACAGCAGGCCGCCGATCGCGGCCACCAGCGCGATGCCGGTTACGAACCGATTGTCCCCGTTTAGTGCTTCTCGTGCGAAATTGCCCGATCCTGCGCTGTCCGCCACGCGGTCGTCGTACCCGCAACGCCCGTGGTCAAGCCGTCGGGTCTTCACCGCGGTCGAGGGCGGCCCACGCCTGCGCGTCGGGATCGACCGGTTTCGGCTCGGCGGTGGCGGGCGACGGCGCCGTCGGCGCGTCGTACTTCGCACCCATCCGAGCCCAGTTGCGAGAGCGCGCCACCACCACGGCTCCAACCACGACGGCGACCAGGCCACCGAGCAACGCCGGCACCCACCAGCCGTTCGCCCCGGCATGCACGGCCACGCCGCGGACGCCGAGCTCCTTGTCCTCCAAGGCGCCGGAGACGTCGCCGCGTGCGGTCACCGCCACGCCGAGCGCGGCCGCCCCGACGAACACGACCAGGGCACCGACGACGCGCCGCAACACGCCCCGGCTGGCGATCACGGCGCCGGCGAGGGCCAGCAGGGCGTAGCCCAGCGCAGGCAACGCCGGCGCGACGTCTTTGCCGGTGACCGACAGCGGCAAGGATGCGCCGTTCCCCGGTGATGTGACCGTGGCGCGCGACCAGGTTTCAGCGGCCGACAGCAGCAGCAGCCCGGCACCGACCGCGATGCCGAGCACGGCCTCGACGACGGCGCGCCGGGAGCTCACGGGTGCCGCAGCGCCTCGGCGGTGGCGAGCGCCTGCAGCACCGCCGCGGCCTTGTTGCGCGACTCGGTCTCTTCGCTGGCCGGGTCGGAGTCCGCCACGATGCCGGCGCCGGCCTGCACGAACGCATGGCCGTCGCGCATCACGACGGTGCGGATCGCGATCGCGGTGTCCAGCTCGCCGGCGAAGTCGATGTAGCCGACGACGCCGCCGTAGACCCCGCGCCGGGTCGGCTCCAGCTCCTCGATGATCTCCATGGCGCGCACCTTGGGCGCGCCCGACAGGGTGCCGGCTGGAAACGCGGCACACAGCACGTCCAACGCGCTCACGTCGCCCGGTACGTCGCCCACCACCGTCGACACCAGGTGCATCACGTGCGAGAACCGCTCGATCGCCATCAGCTCGACGACCTCGACGCTGCCCGGCTTGCAGACCCGGCCGAGGTCGTTGCGCCCGAGGTCGACGAGCATCACGTGCTCGGCGCGTTCCTTCGGGTCGGACAGCAGGTCGGCCGCCAGCGCCGCATCCGCCTCCGGAGTCGCACCGCGCGGGCGGGTGCCCGCGATCGGGTGCATCATCGCGCGGCCGTCCTCGACCTTGATGAGGACCTCCGGTGACGAACCGACGATGTCGAGGTCGTCGAAGCGCAGCAGATACATGTACGGCGACGGGTTGGCCGCCCGCAACGCCCGGTAGACGTCGAGCGGGTCGGCCGAGGTCGTCACGTCGAACCGCTCCGACAGCACGACCTGGAAGCAGTCCCCGGCCCGGATGTACTCCTTCGCCGTCTCGACTGCCGCCATGAACTCCGCCGGTGTGCTTCGCTCGGCGAACCCGACCGGATCCGGCCGGTCGAGCGGAGCCACAGATGCGTCGGCGGCGCGGCTGAGGTCGGCGGTCATCGCGTCGAGCCGCGCGACGGCGTCGTCGTAGGCCCGTCCCGGCTCGGTGTCGGCGTGCGGCGTCAGGCCATGAATCACGTTGGCAATCAACACAATCGAGCCATCGCGGTGGTCGAGCACCGCGAGATCGGTCGCCAGCATGAACGCGAGCTCGGGGATGTCGAGGTCGTCGGTCGCCAGCACCGGCAGCCGCTCCATCCGACGCACCGCGTCGTACCCGAGGAAGCCGACCAGCCCGCCGGTCAGCGGTGGCAGGTCGGGATGGCGCGGCGCCTGCAACCGCGCGGCCGCGTCGCGCAACGCGTCGAGCGGGTCGTCCGGGTGGTCGTCCGGGCCGATGCCGGTCCAGACGGCGCGGCCGTCGCGCTCGGCCAGCGTCGCCGCCGATCGGACGCCCACAAAGGAGTAGCGCGACCACACGCCGCCGTGTTCGGCGGACTCGAGCAGGAACGTGCCGGGGCGGCCGGCCGCCAGCTTGCGATAGGCGCTGATCGGTGTTTCCGCATCGGCGAGCAACCGGCGGACGACCGGCACCACGCGCTGCTCAGCGAGCGCGGCGACGAAGGCGTCGCGCTCCGCCGTCGGCGTGGCGCCGGACGACGGTCGGGTCGCCGCGGGCGCGGTCCCGGTCACGACGCGACGCGCTGACCGACCACCGCGCCGAGGTCACCGCCGGCGTCGAAGCAGCGGCGGTCTCCGGTGTGGCAGGCCGCGCCCACCTGGTCGACGGCGACCAGGACGGCGTCGCCGTCGCAGTCGAGCGCGACCGACTTCACCCACTGCTGGTGGCCCGAGGTCTCGCCCTTCACCCAGTACTCCTGCCGGCTGCGGCTCCAGTACGTGCAGCGGCCGGTCGTAAGGGTGCGGTGCAGCGCCTCGTCGTCCATCCAGCCCACCATCAGCACCTCGCCGGTGTCCCACTGCTGAGTGACGGCGGCGATCAGGCCATGATCGTCACGCTTCAGGCGTGCGGCGATGGCGGGGTCGAGGCTGGACGGGCGGGCCGGACCGGACATGACTCCATTCTGCCGTCCCAGCTCACCGGACGTCGTGGCCAGCGCTTCGCAGCGCCTGCTTCACCTCTCGGATGCGCAGCGTGCCGAAGTGAAAGACGCTCGCCGCGAGCACGGCGTCGGCGCCCGCGTCGACGGCGGGCGCGAAGTCGGTGACGGCGCCGGCACCTCCCGATGCGATCACAGGGACGCTGACCACCTTGCGCACCGCGGCGATCATGTCGAGGTCGTAGCCGGCGGTCGTGCCGTCGGCGTCCATCGAGTTGAGCAGGATCTCGCCGACGCCGAGCTCTTGGCCGCGCGCCGCCCACTCGACCGCGTCGATCCCGGTGCCCCGCCGGCCACCGTGCGTCGTCACCTCGAAACCGCTCGGCGTCGGCGGCCCGTCGACGACACGGCGCGCGTCCACCGAGAGCACCAGCACCTGGTCCCCGAAGCGCGCCGAGATCTCCGCCAGCACCTCCGGCCGGTCGATCGCCGCCGTGTTGACGCCGACCTTGTCGGCGCCGGCGCGCAGCAACCGGTCGACGTCGTCGACGCTGCGCACTCCCCCACCGACGGTGAGCGGGATGAAGACCTGTTCCGCGGTACGACGGACCACGTCGTACGTCGTCTCCCGGCTCTGGCTGGACGCGGTGATGTCGAGGAAGACCAGCTCGTCGGCGCCTTCGGCGTCGTAGCTCGCCGCGAGCTCGACCGGATCGCCGGCGTCCCGCAGGTCGCGGAAGTTGATGCCTTTCACCACCCGCCCGGCATCGACGTCCAGACACGGGATCACCCGCACCGCGACCGTCATGCCACGGCTGCCAACGCATCCGGCAGGGTGAAGGCGCCGGCGTAGAGCGCCTTGCCGAGGATGGCGCCCTCGACGCCGAGCGGTTGCAGCGATCGCAGCGCCTCGAGGTCGGCCAGGCTGCTGACGCCGCCGCTGGCCACCACCAGGCGGTCGGTCGCCGCGCAGACCTCGCGGAGCAGGTCGAGGTTGGGCCCGGTCATGGTGCCGTCGCGGCGGACGTCGGTGACGACGTAACGCGCGCAACCGTCGGCGTCGAGCCGCGCCAGCACGTCGAACAGCTCGCCACCGTCACGGGTCCAGCCGCGCGCCGACAGCGTGGTGCCACGGACGTCGAGGCCGACCGCGATCCGGTCGCCGTGTCGTGCGATCGCGGCGCGCACCCAGTCGGGACGCTCCAGCGCGGCAGTGCCGATGATGACGCGCGCGCACCCGGTGGCCAGCGCGGCCGCCAGTGAGTCGTCGTCACGGATCCCGCCGGAGAGCTCGACCGCGACGTCCAGCCGGCCGACCAGCTCGGCGATCAGGTCCCGGTTCGAGCCGCGGCCGAAGGCAGCATCGAGGTCGACCAGATGCACCCAGCTCGCGCCGCCGGCCTGCCATGCCAGGGCGGCGTCCAGCGGCGCGCCATAGACGGTCTCGGATCCGGCCTCACCTTGCACCAGCCGCACGGCCTGCCCGTCGGCGACGTCCACGGCGGGCAGCAGCACGAACTCGCCGGCGGTGGCGTCGGCGGCGGTTCCGGTCACCGCGACAAGGTAATCGGTCGCGTTGCGGGTCAGCGCCCGGCGGCGTACGCCTGGCTGCCTCGCGGGTCGGCCGCGGCCAGCCGGACGTCGCCTTGGCGGGCGACCGCGCTCACCCGGCCGAGGCTCCAGGGGCCGGAGACCGCGACGTCGTGACCGCGGCTGCGCAGCGCTTCGACGACGTCGCGGTCGAGTCGCTCCTCGACGGCGAGCCGGCCGGGTTGCGCGAGCCGCGGGAAGAACGATCCCGGGAAGTGGTCGGAGTGGAACATCGGCGCCTCGATCGCCGCCTGCAGGTCGAGGTCTCCGTGGATGACGCCGAGCAGGAACTGCAGCGTCCACTGGTCCTGCTGGTCACCGCCGGGCGTGCCGAAGGCCAGCCATGGCTCGTCGTCGCGGAACGCGATCGACGGCGACAGCGTGGTCCGCGGCCGCGCGCCGGGGCGCAGCGAGCTCGGCAGGCCGGGCGTCAGCCAGAACATCTGCATCCGGGTGCCGAGGCAGAAGCCGAGCTCGGGGATGCACGGAGAGCTCTGCAGCCAACCGCCGCTCGGCGTGGCCGACACCAGGTTCCCGGCGCGATCGACGACGTCGATGTGGCAGGTGTCGCCGGTCGTCGGCTCGCCGGTGCCGATCGCGGCGAGGGCCTCGGCCAGGTCGACGACCGGCGGCAGCATCGGCTGCACTCCGTCGACCTCGCCCGGGCGCTGCTCGAGGCTGGCGGTGTCGCCGACGAGCCGTCGCCGGGCGGCGTTGTAGTCGTCGGCGAGCAGCCGGGCGACGAGGCCGTCGACCCGCGGCGTGTCGCCGTACCACGCCTCCCGGTCGGCGAACGCGAGCTTGGCGCACTCGGTGACGGTGTGGACGTAGTCGGTCGACAGGAAACCCATGGCGTCGAGGTCGAAGCCCGAGAGCAGCGCCAGCTGTTGCAGGAAGACCGGGCCTTGTCCCCACGGTCCGGTCTTGTAGACCGTGGCGCGGCCGTAGCGATAGCTCTCCGGCAGTTCGACGGTCGCATGCCACGACGCCAAGTCGTCGGCCGTGAGCAGCCCGCCATGGGCCCGGCCGGAGGAGTCGGGCCAGGGACGGCCGGCGCAGAACTCGTCGATGGCGGCGGCGACGAAACCGGCGTACCACGCGTCGCGGGCGGCATCGATCTGCGCGTCGCGGTCACTACCGGCGGCCTCGGCTGCGCCAACAATCCGCTGATAGGTGGCGGCGACGCCCGGGCTGGTCAACCTGGCACCCGGTTGTGGCGGTTTGCCGCCGGGGAGCCAGGCCGCGGCCGAGGTCGGCCAGGACTCGACGAACATCGGCCCGACCGCCTCGAGGGCGCCGGCGATGCCCGGCAGCACCGGATAGCCGTGATCGGCGTAGTGGATCGCATAGTCGAGCACGTCGCGCAGCCGCCACGTCCCCCAGCGCTGCAGCAACTCCAGCCAGCCGCCGAACGCGCCGGGAACGGCCGCGGCGAGCAGGCCCGTCCCCGGGACCAGATCGAGGCCGAGGTCGGTGAACCGGTCGATGGTGGCGGCGGCCGGCGCGACGCCCTGGCCGCAGACGACGTGCACGGCCCGGTCGCGCTCCGACCAGAACACGATCGGCACCTCGCCGCCGGGACCGTTCAGGTGCGGCTCGACCACCTGCAGGACGAAGCCGCCGGCGACGATGGCGTCGAAGGCGTTGCCGCCTCGCTCCAACACGCTCATCGCCGCCGCCGACGCGAGCCAGTGCGTGCTCGCGGCCATGCCGAAGTCGCCGACCAACGTCGGCCGCGTCGCCGTCACGCCATCACCTCGCTTGATCGTTGTGCGACCGCCGTGCCAAATCTCGAGAATTCGGCGCGGTCATCGCACGATGATCTTGTTAGGACAGTGACTTGACCCAGTTGCGGAGCACCGCGAGGCCGGCGTCGCCCGACTTCTCCGGGTGGAACTGGGTGCCTGCCACGACGCCGGCTTCGACCGCGGCGACGAACTGTTCGCCGTGTGTCGTCAGCGTCTCGGCCAGGCCGGTGCCGTCGCCGCCGCTCGGCTGCGAGGGCAGTACGGCGTAGGAGTGCACGAAGTAGAACCGCTCCTGCTCCACGCCGGCGAACAGCGCCGACCCGTCGGCCGGCTGGACGCCGTTCCACCCCATGTGGGGCAGCACCGGCGCGCGCAGCCGCTGCACGTGGCCGGGCAAGACCCCAATCCCGGCGGTCTCGACGCCGTGCTCCTCGCCCGACGCGTAGAGCACCTGCATGCCGACGCAGATGCCGAGGACCGGCCGGCCGGCCGCGACCCGCGATCGCACGAGCTCGTCTGCCCCGACCGCCTGGACGCCTGCCATGCAGGCGGCAAACGCGCCGACGCCCGGCACCACCACGCCGTCGGCATCGGCGGCGGCCGCGACCTCCGACGACACGGTGACCTCCGCGCCGACCTTTGCCAGCGCGCGCTCGGCGGAGCGCAGGTTGCCGGAGCCGTAGTCGACCACCACGACGGCGGGCGATCTCGTCACAGCACGCCCTTCGTCGACGGCACGCCGGGCGACCGCGGGTCGAGGGCGACCGCGTCCCGCAGCGCGCGGGCGACCGCCTTGAACTGCGCTTCCACGACGTGGTGGGCGTTGCGCCCGCCGAGCACCCGCACGTGCAGGCAGATCTGCGCGCTGGCGGTCAGCGACTCCCAGATGTGGCGGGTCAGGCTGGTGTCGTAGCTGCCGATCAGCTCGACCAGCTCCGGCTCCTCGTGCACCAGATACGGCCGGCCGGACAGGTCGACCGCGGCCTGGGCCAGGGTTTCGTCGAGCGGCACCAACGCATCGCCGAACCGCCGGATCCCGGCCTTGTCGCCGAGCGCCTCGCGGAGCGCCTGGCCGAGCGCCAGCGCCGTGTCCTCGACGCTGTGGTGGCTGTCGACCTCGAGGTCGCCGGTCGTCTTGACGGTCAGGTCGAGACCGCCGTGCTTCGCCAGCTGCGCCAGCATGTGGTCGAAGAACGGGACGCCGGTCGAGACCTCGGACGCGCCGGAGCCGTCCAGGTCGACCGTGACCAGGACCTGCGACTCCTTGGTCGAACGTTCGACCTTCGCGGTGCGGCTCACGTGATCGAGTCTTGCAGAGCGGCGAGGAACCGCTGGCATTCCTCGGTGGTGCCGACGGTCACCCGCAGCCAGCCCGGCAGCCCGACGTCGCGGATCAGCACGCCGTGATCGAGCAACCGCTGCCACACCGCCTGCTCGTCGGTGAAGCCACCGAACAGCACGAAGTTGGCGTCCGAGTCGACCACCACATGCCCGACGGCGCGCAACGACTCGACCAGGCGGTCACGGTCGGCGCGGATCGCCGCGACCTGGGCGAGCGTCTCGTCGGCGTGCCGCAGCGCCGCCAGTGCGGCTGCCTGGGTGAGCGCGGACAGGTGGTACGGCAGCCGCACCAGACCGAGTGCCTCGACCACCGCGGGGTCGGCGGCGAGGTAGCCCACCCGGGCGCCGGCGAAGGCGAACGCCTTCGACATCGTCCGGGTGACGACCAGACGCGGGTTGCCGCCGAGCCGCGACAACAGCGAAGGCTGGTGGGAGAACTCGGCGTACGCCTCGTCGAGCACCACCATCCCGGGCGCGACGTCGAGCACCGCGTCGAGCACCGCCGGGTCCAGCGCCGTGGCCGTCGGGTTGTTCGGCGAGCACAGGAACACCACGTCCGGCGCGTGCTCCCGGACGGCAGCGACCGCCGCGTCCGGCGTCAGCGTGAAGTCGGCCGCGCGCGAGGCGGCGATCCACTGCGTGCCGGTCGCGAGGGCGATCAGCCGGTGCATCGAGTACGACGGCTCGAAGCCGAGCGCGGTGCGGCCGGCGCCGGCGAATGCCTGCAACAGCTGCTGCAGCACCTCGTTGGACCCGTTCGCCGCCCACACCGAGTCGGCGTCGAGACCGTGACCGAGGTACTTCGCCAGCTGAGTCCGCAGCTGGACGGCGTCGCGGTCCGGGTAGCGGTTCATCGAGGTCGCAGCGAGCGTCACGGCCTCGCGCAGGTCGCTGACCAAGCCGGCAGGCGGCGGATACGGGTTCTCGTTGGTGTTCAGCCGCACGGTCACGTCGAGCTGGGGTGCGCCGTACGCCGTCAGTCCCCGCAAGTCCTCGCGCAGCGGCAGCCCGCCGAGCCCGGTCATGACGAGCGCAGCCGGGTGGCGACGGCTTCGACGTGCGCCGCGAGGTCCTCGGCGCCGCCGAGCGCGCTGATGTAATCGCCGACCGCCGCCAGCGCGTCGCGGGAGTAGTCGACGACGTGGATGTTGCGCAGGAACGACTGCACCGACAGCCCGCCAGTGTGGCGAGCGGTTCCGCCGGTCGGCAGCACGTGGTTGGACCCGGCCAGGTAGTCGCCGAGCGACACCGGCGCCCACGGGCCGACGAAGATCGCCCCGGCGTTGCGGACCCGACCGGCCACCGCCGGCGCGTCCGCGGTCAGCACCTCGAGGTGCTCGGGCGCCCAAGCGTCAATCACCGCGACGGCATCATCGAGGTCGTCGACCACCACGGCGGCGGACTGGTTCGCCAACGCCGTCGCGACCCGGTCGCGGTGGCGGGCGGTCTCCACCCGCGGCGCCAGCGCCGCGTCCACGGCGTCGACCAGCCGCTCGCTCGGCGTTACCAGCAGGCAGGCGGCCAGCTCGTCGTGCTCCGCCTGGGCGACCAGGTCGGCGGCCACGAAGTCGGGGTCGGCGGCATCGTCGGCCAGGATGCCGATCTCCGTCGGGCCGGCCTCGGCGTCGATGCCGACCACGCCGCGGAGCAGCCGCTTCGCCGCCGCGACGTAGACGTTGCCGGGCCCGGTCACCAGGTCGACCCGCTCGACGCCCTCGACGCCGTAGCCGAACATCGCGATCGCCTGCGCACCGCCGACGGCGTACACCTCGTCGACCCCCAGCAGCGCGCAGGCAGCCAGCACCGCGGGGTTGGGCCGGCCGCCGAACTCCGGCTTGGGTGGCGACGTGACCGCGATCGACCCGACGCCGGCCACCTGCGCGGGCACCACGTTCATCACGACGCTGGACGGATACGCGACCAGGCCACCAGGCACGTAAAGCCCGACCCGGCCCACCGGCACCCAGCGTTCGGTCACCACCGCGCCGTCCGCGAGCCGGACCGTCTCGTCGGGTCGCAGCTGTGCCGAGTGCACCCGGCGGGCACGGTCGGACGCCGCCTCCAGCGCTGCCCGGACGTCGGCGTCGAGGCCGGCCAACGCCTGCTTGAGCGCGGCCGGCGGCACCCGCAGATCGTCCAGCCGCACCCCGTCAAACCGTTCGGTCAGCTCGACCACGGCGCCGCGGCCCTGCTCCTGCACCATCGCGACCAGCGGCCGCACCAGCTCGACCGCCGCGTCAACGTCGAGCCGCGCTCGGGGCAGCAGGTCGCGCGCCTGCGCCGCACGGCCGCGCAGGTCGAGCCGGGTGATCATGGCCGACCAGCGTAAATGGCGACCGGCGGCGCCGTGGTTTCGCGACGCAGCGCGGTCACGATCAGCAGCACGACCACCGCGACGACCGGCCAGGCCAGCAAGGCGGCGTTCGCCCGCACCGTGAACTCGACGTACGGCGAGAGTGTCGCGACGTTGTGCGCCGTCAACGGATGCAACCCGTTGGACACGACGGCGTGCCGCAGCGCCTCGATCACGGCCGGGTTGTGCCGTTGATGGCCGACGTGTTCGGCGACCAGCGAGCCGAGCGCCCCGCCGGCGGCGAGCCCGACGACCGCGCCCGGCCCGGAGGCGATCCGGCCCATCGCGAACGTCAAGAGCACGCAGACCAGTCCGGCGAGAGCGCCGAGGAAGGCCAGCCACAGATCGTCGCCGAGCAGCGCCTTGTAGGCGTCCTCGGAGCCGAGAAAGGTCGCACGAAAGCCGTTGATCTGCGGTGCGAACACCGGCCACAGCAACCCGACGACCGCGCCGATCACAACCGAGTAGGCCGCGACCGCCAGCGCGACGACCGACTCCGGCCGCCAGTCGAGAGCGCGGCGAGCCGGTCGGTCGAGGCCCGGAGCGGTCATCGGTCGACCGCTCGGCGGAACCACCGGCCCGCCAGCCAGAGCGTCACGACGCCATACCCGACGGTGATCGCGAACCACGCGACCACGTGACCCCACGGCACCGCGCGGTGCAGCGTGTCGGCGAAGCCGTCGACGGCGAGCATCCCCGGCAGCACCGCCCGCACCACGCGCAGCGCATCCGGCAGGTGGCCGGACGGGATCACCCCGAGGAACAGGACCGCGGTCATGCCGAGCTGGCCGGCAACCGTCGCCAGCTCGGGCCGCGGCAGCGCCAGGCCGAGCAGGCTGCCCACCCCGGCCAGCGCCAGCGACGCGACCAGCACGGTCGGCACGACCATCCAGAGCCGGCTCGCCGGCAAGCCGTAGACGCCGGTGCCCACGGCCGCGGTCACCACCGCGCCCGGCACGGTGAACGCGGCGTACGACGCCGCCGTGCCGAGCACCACGGCCCCCGGCGAGATCGGCAGCGCGGCGTAGTAGTCGAGCGCGCGTTCGGCGCGCAATGCGCCGAACCGTTGCGCCAGCAGGTTCAGTGCCACGAAGGCGACCACCAGCACCGTGCTGCCGGCCACGACGGCCGCGGCGGTGGTGACGCTGGTGTGGCGAAGCACGCCCCGCAGCAGCACCACGATGCCGACCGACTGCACGGTCGCGACCAGCAGCAGCGGCACCCGCGCGACCCGCACCCGCGACAGCTGCCCGGCCGCGACGGCACGGATCGCGGGCCACATCGGCACGTGCCGGCCCGGCTCGGTGTGCTCGGCCGTGACGGGTTGCGACGTCATCGTGCCCGCGATCACTGCCGCTCCAGGTCGTCGGCCATGCCGCCGAGCGCGAGGTAGACGTCCTCGAGGCTCGGGGTCGAGACCGTGAAGTCGTCGAGCGCCTCGAACATCGCGCCGGTGGTCAGCCGGTCGACCAGCCGGCGCGCGTCGGCGCGTTCGACCCGCGCCCGCCAGCGGCGGCCGTCGACGACCGCGGTGGCGGCCAGCTCGCTGACGACGGGGTCATCCAGCGGCGGATCGTGGCGCCACACCAGGTCGAGGCGCACGGCGTCATCCACCGCGGCCTTGAGCCCACCCGGCGTGTCGCAGGCGACGACCCGACCGCGGTCGATCACCGCGACCCGGTCGAGCACCGACTCCGCCTCCAGCACGTTGTGGGTCACGAGTACGACGGTGGCGCCGCGTTCGGTGCACCGGCTGCGCAACGCGCTCCACACCGCCCGGCGCGCGACCGGGTCGAGGCCCGCGGTCGGCTCGTCGAGGATCAACACCGGCCGCTCGGCCGCGAGCGCGCTCGCCACCCAGGCCAGCCGCCGCTGCCCGCCGGAGAGCCCGACCAGCGGCCGGCCGGCCACGGTCGCCAGGCCGAACTCGTCGATCAGCGCGTCGGCTTGTTGCCCGGCGACCCGCCGGCCGCTGCCCCGCAGCCGGGCGGTCGTGGCGATCGCCAACCGCACCGGCAGCTCGGCCAACGCCGGCTCGGACTGTGCCAGGTAACCGACCAGCCGCGGCGCGATCGCCGGCTCGGCGACGACGTCGTGACCGGCCAGCCGGATGCTGCCGCTGTCGGGCCGGGCGACACCGGCCAGCTGCCGCACCAGCGTCGTCTTTCCCGCGCCGTTCGGGCCCAGCAGGCCGAACACCTCGCCGGCCGGGATGTCGAGGTCGATGCCGCAGTTCGCCCGGATCGTGCCGCCGCGGTAGGACTTGACCAGGTCCCGCACGACGTACGCCGCAGTCCTGGCCATGACATTCATGCTGGCATGGGCCGGACCGCGAGCCCGCGGCCGTGCAGCGCTTCGGCCAGCAGCGGCAGCGCGGCGACGGTCGTCCGCCACGATCCTGGCGCGCTGGTCACGTCCGAGTCGTGCAACAGCACGGTGCCGCCGTCGAGCCGGCCCTTCGCCAGGTCCGCGACCACGCTCGCCGGCGTCGCTTCGGCCCGCCAGTCGCGCCCCCACGCCGACCACAGCATCGGCCGCAGCTCGAGGCTGCGTGCGGTGACCAGCGCCGGACCGGACGCGACGCCGTACGGCGGCCGCCACCACAGCGGTGAGCGGCCGGAGTGCTCACCGATCGAGTCGACGGCGCGGTGCAGGTCGTCGCGAGCGGCGCGGGGCGAGCGGCCGATCAGGTAGCGATGGGCGTCGCCGTGCAGCCCGACCTGATGACCGCGGCGGACGACCTCGGCAGCCACCGCAGGGAACCGGCGTACCTGCTCGCCCAGCAGGAAGAAGGTCGCCGGCCAGCCCAGCCGATCCAGCTCGTCGAGGACTGCGATCGTCCCCTCGGGATGTGGGCCGTCGTCGAAGCTGATCGCGAGCGTGCCGGCCGGCATCGGGCCGCACCACGACGGCGCCAGCGACCGCCGCACCGGCGGCAGCCAGGTTGCCGCCGGGCCGACCTGGGCAGCGAACGCAGCCAACGCGGCGACACCGGCGGCGCTCGCGCGGCTCACCACAGTCCCGCGACCACCTCGGCGGCATCTGGTGAGCCGAACACCTCACGGGCCGCCGCCGGCGGCTCGGCGACGGCGACCGCCGCGAGCAGGTCATCGTCGGTCTCGACGCAGCGGGCGAGCCCGGCCGAGCGCAATGCCTCGGCGTTGAGCCGGCCGTGCCCGGCGATCGGCCGGTGCACCACGACCGGCCGTCCGGCAGCGAGCACCTCCCAGCAGGTCGCACCGCCGGCGTTGTCCACGACAACGTCGGCCGCCGCCACCAGCCGCGCGATGTCGTCGGTCCACGGCACCGCCCGCACGCCGGGCAGCCGCTGGGTCTCGCGCAGCAGCGAGCGCGAGCGGCCGCACAGCACGACCGGCAGTACGTCGCCGCGGGCGGCCAGCAGCCGGGCGGTCGCGGCGGTGGCTCCGACGCCCCAGCTGCCGCCGTTGATCAGCGCGATGCGGGCGTCACCGGGTAGCTGCCACGCCGCCCGGGCCTCGGCCTTGTCGTAGCTGGCGAAGAACTCCTCGCGCACCATCGGCGCCACAACCTTGACGGTGCCGGCGCCCCAGCGTTCGAGCGCCGGTGCCAGCGACGCGAGCGGCGCGAGGTGGACGTCGGCGCCCGGCGCCACCCAGTAGGGATGCGCGCCCGGGTCGGTGACGTAGCTGACGACCGGCAGCCGCAGCCGGTCGGAGGCCCGCAACCGGCCGAGCGTCTGCGCCGCCAAGTTGTACGTCGACACCACAATGTCGGGCTGGAACGCCTCGACCCGGCGGAGCATCGGCTTCGGGTAGCTGAGTGCCCCGATCCGGGTCACCATGTCGAAGAACCGCGGATGGACGATCCACTGGCGCATCGCCAGGTCGTAGCCCCACGGGAACCACCGGATCATCGCCGAGTAGAACGCCCGGAGCAGCTGGCCCTGCTTCCACGGCGGGACCGTCAAAAAGTCACCCACCTCGACGGTGGCACCGCGTCGCCGCAATCGGTTGGCGAGAACCTGCGCGGCGGAGTCGTGACCCGCCCCCATCGACGACGAGACGATGAGAACTCGCGGCGCTGTCACAGGAACGACGTTACGGCAGGTGGCGGCGACGGCTACGACGCCACGGCGCCGGGACCGAGCAGCTGCTTGAGGTCAGCCATCAACGCCGGCGTCGGCGCGACCCGGAACCGGTCGTCGAGGCGCAGCACGGTGGCGCGGCCGGCGGTGGTCAGCGAGAGCTGCACCTCGGTCGTGCCGGGATGGTTGGCCAGCGCCTCCTGCAGCCGCTCGACCACCGGCGGGGTGCACCGGTTGGCGGGCAGCGAGATCGTGATCGGCCCGCGCGGGCCCTCCGACACGTCCGGGACCGTGACCTCCATGGCGATCAGCCGCGGGACGTCCTCGCGGCGATCCACCCGTCCTTTCACCAGCAGCACGGCGTCCTCGGCCAGGTGCACGCCGCAGTTGGCGTATGCCTTGGGGAAGAACAGCACCTCGACGGCGCCTTCGAGATCCTCCAGGGTCGCGCTCGCCCACGGCTCGCCGCGCTTCGTCATCTTGCGCGCCAGCGACGACAGGATCCCGCCGACGGTGACGATGCTGCCGTCGGATCGCTCCTCACCGGCCAGCCCGGACAGCGCGCAGTCGACGGCCGCCGCGAGCACGTGCTCGACGCCGAACAGCGGATGGTCGGAGACGTAGAGCCCCAGCATCTCCCGCTCGTAGGCGAGCAGCGTGCTCTTCTCCCACTCCCCCACCGGGATCACCAGCGACGGCCCGAGGCCGCCGACCGCGCCACCGGCCGTCGTGGCCTGCTCCTCCTCGGCGGAGCCGAACAGGTCGAACTGGCCCACCGCCTCGGCCCGCTTCGTCTCCATGCAGGCGTCGACCGCCTCGGCGTGGACCCGCAGCAGGCCCTGTCGGGTGTGGCCCAGCGAGTCGAACGCCCCGGCCTTGATCAGCGACTCGATGACCTTCTTGTTGCACACGACGGCGTCGACCTTTGCCAGGAAGTCGGCAAAGCCGGCGAACTGGCCCTTGCTCCGCCGAGTCGCGCAGATCGACGCGACGACGTTCGCGCCGACGTTGCGAATCGCGGCCAGGCCAAACCGGATGTCGGTGCCGGTCGGGGTGAACTCCGCCTCCGAGCTGTTGACGTCCGGTGGCAGCACCTTGATGCCCATCCGCCGGCATTCCGCGAGGTAGAGCGCGCTCTTGTCCTTGTCGTCGCGGACGCTTGACAGCAGGGCCGCCATGTACTCGGCGGGGTAGTTCGCCTTGAGGTACGCCGTCCAGTAGCTGAGCACGGCGTACCCGGCGGCGTGGCTCTTGTTGAAGCCGTAGTCACAGAACGGGACCAGGATGTCCCAGATGGTGCGCACCGCACTCTCGGTGTAGCCCCGCCCGCGCATGCCGGCGCAGAAGCCTTCGTACTCCGCGTCGAGGATGGCCTTTTTCTTCTTGCCCATCGCGCGGCGCAGTAGGTCGGCTTGGCCGAGCGAGTAGCCGGCCAGCTTCTGCGCGATCGCCATCACCTGCTCCTGGTAGATCACCAGGCCGTAGGTCTCGGTGAGGATCTCGGCGAGCGGTTCGTCCAGCTCGGGGTGCAGCGGCGCCACCGGCTTGCGGCCGTTCTTGCGGTCGGCGTAGTCGTTGTGCGCGTTCGCGCCCATCGGCCCCGGCCGGTAGAGCGCGTTGACGGCGGCAATGTCGTTGAACTCGGTCGGTCGCAGCGACCGCAGCAGCGAGCGCATCGGCCCGCCGTCAAGCTGGAAGACACCCAGCGTGTCACCACGGCTGAGCAGGGCGTACGTCGCCGGGTCGTCCCAGCCGAGCTCCTCCAACACGACGGTCTCGCCGCGGTTGGCCTGGATGTTCTGCAACGTGTCGTCGAGGACGGTCAGGTTGCGCAGCCCGAGGAAGTCCATCTTCAACAGGCCGAGCGCTTCGCAGGCGACCATGTCGAACTGCGTAATGATCGCGCCGTCCTGCTCGCGGCGCTGGATCGGAATGACGTCGAGCAGCGGTTCACGCGACAGGATCACGCCCGCGGCGTGGACGCCCCACTGCCGCTTCAGCCCTTCCAGGCCGCGGGCGGTGTCGACCACCTGCTTGACCTCAGGATCGGACTCGTAGAGCGCGCGCAGCTCGCCGGCCTCGCCGTAACGCGGGTGGGTCTTGTCGAAGATGCCCGCCAGCGGCATGTCCTTGCCCATGATCGGCGGCGGCATGACCTTGGTGATCCGGTCACCCATGGCGAACGGGTGGCCCAGTACCCGGGCGGAGTCTTTGATCGCCTGCTTCGCCTTGATGGTGCCGAACGTGATGATCTGGCTGACCCGCTCCTCGCCGTACTTCTCGGTGGCGTAGCGGATCATGTCGCCCCGCCGGCGCTCGTCGAAGTCAAGGTCGATGTCCGGCATCGAGATCCGCTCGGGGTTGAGGAACCGCTCGAACAGCAGGCCGTGCTCGACCGGGTCGAGCTGGGTGATGCCAAGGGCGTAGGCGACGATCGACCCGGTCGCAGAGCCCCGGCCCGGCCCGACCCGGATGCCCTGTTCGCGGGCGTACCGGCACAGGTCGGCGACCACGAGGAAGTAGCCCGGGAACCCCATCTGGCTGATCACGGCGAGTTCGTAGTCCGCCCGCTCGCGCCGCTCGGCCGGCACGCCGCCGGGATAGCGCTCGGCCAGGCCGCGCTGCACCTCGGCCCGCAGCCAGGACTCCTCGGTCTCGCCCGCCGGCACCGGGAACTGCGGCATCAAGTTGCCGCCGCTGAGCGTCACGTCGCAGCGCTCGGCGATCAGCAACGTGTTGTCGCACGCGGCCGGCAGCTCGTGCCACAGCGACCGCATCTCGGCCGGCGACTTCAGGTAGAAGTCGCGGGCATCGAACTTGAGCCGGTTGGGATCGGCCAGCGTCTTGCCGGACTGGACGCACAGCAGCACCTCGTGCGCGGCGGCGTCGTCCGCGAACGTGTAGTGCAGGTCGTTGGTCGCGACCAACGGCAGGCCGAGCTCGCCGGCCAGCCGCATCAGGTCCTGGTGGACCCGGCGCTCGATCGTCAGGCCGTGGTCCATCAGCTCGCAGAAGAAGTTGCCGGCGCCGAAGATGTCGCGCAGGTCGGCGGCGGCCTGCCGCGCGCCGTCGTAGTCGCCGAGCCGGAGCCGGGTCTGGATCTCGCCGGAGGGACATCCGGTCGTGGCGATCAGGCCGGCGGCGTACGTCGAGAGCAGCTCCCGGTCTGCGCGCGGCTTGTAGAAGTAGCCCTCCAAGCTGGCCCGGGACGACAGCCGGAACAGGTTGTGCATGCCCTCGGTGTTCTCGGCCAGCACGGTGAGGTGGGTGAACGCGCCGCCGCCGGAGACGTCGTCCTCGCCGCCGTCCGCCCAGCGGACCCGGGTGCGCTCGAACCGGCTGGTGCCGGGCGTGACGTACAGCTCCGACCCGATGATCGGCTTGACCCCGGCCTGGGTGGCCGCCTGCACGAAGTCGTAGGCGCCGAACACGTTGCCGTGATCGGTCATCGCCAGCGCCGGCATCCCCATCCGGGCCGCCTCGGCGAACAGGTCCGAGAGCCGCGCCGCGCCGTCGAGCATCGAGAACTCGGTGTGCACGTGCAGGTGCACGAACTGCTCGGGCGAGGCCATTCGGGGTCCGACCTCCGGGGACGGTGCGGGCGGTGACGCGGGTCTGGTGCGGGTGTCGCGCGGGCGGAAACGGTGGTGCGACGGTGGCCGGGGAATGGCCGCTTCGCCGTTCTAACACGCGCCGGTGACAGCCGCCCGCGTGTCGGCCCGGCGAGTCGCGAATGTCGCCCCGGCGCGACCCGCTGGTCGATATCCTGCTGTCATGTCCGCACGGATCCGGTGGTTTCGGCTGCGCTCGATTTCGGCGCTGCTAACCGCCGCGATCGTCGGCGTGCTCGCGCTCGACACGACCACCTTGGTCGCGGCGCCACCCGCGACCGCGAGCGCCGCCCCCGCCGCGGCGAGCGGCGGCTCGGGGGCGCTCGGCGACCCGTTGCTGCGGCTGCTGTGGTGGAGCGGCTACCTCTGGCTGGTCTATCCCTCCGACCAGCGCGGCCCGGAGCCGGGCGTGAAGCTCAGTGACTCGCAGCGGGCCGTGTTCGTCGACTCGCGGGGCCGGCTGCACCTGCACATTTACAAGGAGAACGGCGTGTGGCGCGGCGCCGAGCTGCGGATGCTGACGCCGATCTCCTACGGCCAGTTCCAGATGGTCGTCGACACCGCCGTCGGCAAGCTGAGCAAGAAGGTCGTGCTCGGCATGTTCGTCTACCACCCCGGCTCGAAGAAGCTGACCAACGAGATCGACATCGAGGACAGCCACTTCCCGCGGCTGATGACGCCGAAGCAGAACGCCCAGTACGTCGTCCAGCCGTACTACGCCCGCCCGCAGAAGACCCACTGGCGCAAATTCCGGATCAACCCGAGGCTGCCGCGCGTGCTGCAGCAGTTCACCTGGCGGCCCGGCCGGGTCGACTTCTTGACTCGGGCCGGCGCCAGCCCGCAGTCACGGCTGTACAACGCCTTCCACTACGCCGGGCACCTCGTGCCCAAAGCGGGGCTGACCTACCTCTATCTGAACCTGTGGCTGAACCGGAACCAGCCGCCGCGGCACGGCAAACACTCGGTGGTCATCCGCTCGTTCCACTTCTCGCCGGTTCGGTAGCCGAGCGCGGCGCCGATCACGAGTTCGCGAAGCTCAACGGCGCGACCGTGCCGATCGCCCTGGGTTCGAGCGGCACGATCAGCAACCGGCTGGACGCCACGCCGGGCGGTGCCGGGTCGACGGCCCGCACCGCCGGCCGCGACGCGATCCGCTCCAGCGCGCCCGCTGGTGCCGACACCACGACGGCGAAGACACAGCCGCGGCCGGGACCCAGCCCGCGCGCGTCCACCCGCGCCTGCTGCGCCCGGTCGGCGTAGCTCGCAAGCAGCGCGTCCCCCTGCGCCGACGGTCGCAGTCGCGCCCGGTGCGTCAGCCGGTGGTAGGCGCGAAGGAAGGTGACGGCGTCTTGATGGCTCGCGGTGACCGCCGACAACAACGAGTCCAGACCCGTGATGGTCAAGGTGTGAATCCGGCCGTCGGCGGGCGGCGGCGCCTGCACGAAGGCACGGACCACGCGCAGGTCCAAGGTGGCGCCGAGAAGTGACCGCACCGCGCCGACCGTCAGGTAGCCGGTGAAGTCGACCACCGCCGTGGTGCGGGCGGATGCCGGCTGGTTGAGCAGGTCTCGCAACCGCCCGGCGGCCGTCGAGAGGTAGCCGTTGACGGACTGGCCGACGGTCGGCCCGAGGTGGGCAGCCGGGGCCGTCGCCGGCGGCGAAGGTCGTGGCGCGGCGCCATGGCCGTAGTCGCCGCCGGTGACGGCCAGCAGGATGGCAGCGATCGCCACCGCGACGGCCGCACCCATCGCGGCGGGCTGCCGGCGCCCGGCGTGGCGCAGCCATCGGCCGGGCGGACCCGCCAGCCGGCCGATCCCGCCGACCCGGCGCAGCCAGGCCGCCGCGCCTGGGAGTACCCGTTGGTCGAGGCGCGCTGCGAACCGGCTGGGACGTGGTCTGCTCATCCGACGCCGCTCAAGCGGTTTCGGCAAGCCGGTCCAAGGCCGCTTGCAGGTCGGCCGGTGGCTCGCTGTGGAACGCCATCGGCCGGCCGTCTCGCGGATGCTCGAAGCGCAGGTCGCTGGCGTGCAGCCACTGCCGATCGAGCCGGAGCTGCCGCGCGAGCGTCGGATCGGCGCCGTAGGTCAGATCGCCGACGCATGGATGCTTGATCGCCGCCATGTGCACGCGGATCTGGTGCGTGCGGCCGGTTTCCAGCCTGATCTCGAGCAACGTCGCGGCGCGAAACGCCTCGACGGTTTCGTAGTGCGTGATGCTCGGCCGGCCCCCGGCGATGACCGCCCACTTGTAGTCGTGGCTCGGATGCCGCCCGATCGGAGCGTCGACGGTGCCACGCGTCGGGTCAGGATGCCCCTGCACCAGGGCGGCGTACCGCTTGTCGACGGTCCGCTGCCGGAAGGCATCCTTCAGGCTGGAGTACGCCGATTCGCTCTTGGCGACGACCATCAGGCCGGTGGTGCCGACGTCGAGGCGATGCACGATGCCCTGCCGCTCGGCGGCCCCGGAGGTCGCCAGCAAATGGCCGGTCGCGGCCAGACCGCCGCTGACCGTCGGGCCGGTCCAGCCCGGGCTTGGGTGAGCCGCGACCCCGACCGGCTTGTCGACCACGAGGAGGTCGGCGTCCTCGTAACAGACGGTGAGCCCGTCGACCGGGCGTGGCGGCTCCGCGGCGGCGGGCGGGGCGGGTAGCTCGATCTCCAGCAACTGGCCGGCGCCGACCCGGTCCGCCTTGGTCGCCGGGCGCCCGCCGAGATGAACCGCCCCTGCCTCGGCGAGGTCCGCCACCGCGGTCCGGGACAGCCCGAGCAGCCGGGACAGCGCGACGTCGACCCGTAGCCCCTCGAGACCCTCCGGCACCGGCAACCGGCGGGTCTCACGCGCCGGCGATGCGTTGCCTGGTGTCACCGCCGGGTCCCGTCGACTTCAAGGCCGAGCAACGCCAACAGCACGACCAGGCAGCCGCCCACGACGATCGCCGAGTCAGCGACGTTGAACACCGGCCAATGCGGCAGCATCAGCCAGTCCACGACGTGACCGCGCAACGGGCCGGGCGCCCGGAACAACCGGTCCGACAGGTTGCCGAGCGCACCGCCGAGCAGCAGGCCGAGCGCCACCGCCCAGCTGCGCGACTCGAGCCGTCGCGCCGCTCGCACGATGACGACGACAACCCCGACCGCCACCAGGCTGAACAGCAACGTGGCGCCGGTGCCGACGCTGAACGCCGCTCCGCTGTTACGGGTCAATGAGAGCCAGAACACGTGCGGGACGACGGTCACCGGGCCGGTGTCGGAGAGGTAGGCGACGACCAGCACCTTGCTGACGACGTCGGCGGCCAGCACCGCAGCAGCGACGGCGGCAAACCACCCGATGCGTCGCCTCCCGGCCGGCGGCGCGCCAACCGGATCGCCTACCGGCGTTCCTCGCGTTGCTTGCATGACACACACAGGGTGGCACGGGGGAATGCCTGCAACCGCGCCTTGCCGATCGGGTTACCACAGCTCTCGCACACCGGATAGGTGCCGTTGTCGAGCCGCTGCAGGGCGTGCTCGACCTGCGACAGCAGGTCTCGGCTGTTGGCCGCCAGCGACATTTCGTGCTCGCGCTCGAACGTCTTGGTGCCGGCGTCCGCCTGGTCGTCGCCGGCGCCTTCCCCGCTGTCGCGCTGCAACGCCGCCCACGACTCTTCGGCGTCGCTGATCTCGCCGCGCAGCTCGGCTGCCTGCGCCTCGAGCTCCTTGCGGATCCGCGCCCGCTCGGCGGAGGTCCACGGCTTCTCCCCCGGCAGCACCGTCGCGCCGGGCTTGGCGGGCGCGGTCGCGGGAGCGGCTGCGGGTGACGGCGCAGCCGCGGCTTTGACCGGCGGCGCAGCGGCCGGCGCTGCCGGCGTCGGCGCGCTCGCAGCGGCCTTCGCCGGAGCTTGCTTGGCCGGCGCCTTCTTGGCGGGCGCCTTCTTGGCCGGGGCTTTCTTCGCCGGGGCTTTCTTCGCCGGCGCCTTCTTCGCCGGGGCCTTCTTGACCGCCGCCTTCTTCGCCGGGGCCTTCTTCGCCGGCGCCTTCTTGACCGCCGCCTTCTTCGCGGGGGCCTTCTTCGCTGGCGCCATTCTCGCCGGGGCCTTCTTCACCGGCGCCTTCTTGACCGCCGCCTTCTTCGCGGGGGCCTTCTTCGCTGGCGCCTTTCTCGCCGGGGCCTTCTTCACCGGGGCCTGCTTCGCCGGCGCCTGCTTCGCCGGGGCCTGCTTGCTCGGCGTCGACTTGGCCGTCGACTTCTTCGTTGCCGCCTGCTTCACGGGCGTGGCCTTCTTACCCGGGCTCGCCTTGCGCGGCGTACCGGCCTTCATCGGCGCCTTCCTGGCGGTTGCTGGGGGACGCGAACTCGCTGCCGCAGCCCGACCCGCGGGTCGAGCAGTCACAGCACCGGCTCCAACCGGCGCGGCCGTGGCGGTGGTGGGCTGGTCGCCGGGTCCACCGCGGCGGGAGCCCACCAGGCGGCGCAGCCGGCCGCCCAGCGATGGGTGCTCGCGTGCCACAGACGGCCTCCCGCGTCCGGCCGACCGGCCGATCAGCCGATCTTGGAGTCGTCGCAGGATAGGGCGAGGTTGCCTCTCGGGCAATTTCCGGGCGCCACCGCGACGACCGGTGGCTTACGCTGGACGCCGCTGCGCGCTCGGCCGAGTTCGATGACGGAGGCTATCCAGGTGACCGACGCCGAGCCCGGCCCACCCGCTGCCATGCCCGCGGGCGCCTCCCCTGGCGCGTTCCGCGCTATGCCCCCGCAGGTGGACCTGCCGGAGCTCGAGCACCAGATCCTGGCCCGCTGGCGGGATCGCGACGTCTTCGCCCGCAGCCTCGAGCAGTCGGCTGATCGGCCGCTGTGGACGTTCTTCGAAGGCCCGCCCACCGCAAACGGCCGGCCGGGCACCCACCACGTCGAGGCCCGCGCGTTCAAGGACCTGTTCCCGCGGTATCGCACGATGCGCGGCTACCACGTGCCCCGCCAGGCGGGCTGGGACTGCCACGGGCTGCCGGTCGAGCTCGAGGTCGAGAAGCGGCTGGGCTTCACCGGCGGCAAGCGCGACATCGAGGCCTACGGCATCGCCGAGTTCAACGCCAAGTGCCGCGAGTCGGCGCAGGAGTACGTCGGCGAGTTCTCCCGGATGACCGAGCGGATGGGGTTCTGGGTCGACCTGGACGCGGCCTACTGGACGATGCACCCGCGCTACATCGAGAGCGTGTGGTGGTCGCTGAAACAGATCTTCCAGGCCGGATTGCTCGTCGAGGACCACCGGGTCACGCCGTACTGTCCGCGCTGCGGCACCGGCCTGTCGGACCACGAGGTCGCGCAGGGTTACCTCGAGGTCACCGACCCCTCGGTCTACGTCCGGTTCCCGGTGACCAGCGGCCCGCTGGCGGAGCGCGGCGCTGCTCTGCTGGTCTGGACCACGACGCCATGGACGCTGGTCAGCAACACCGCGGTCGCCGTCAACCCCGCCGTGACGTACGTCGTCGCCCGGACCGCGAGCAAGCCTGACCAGGGCTCGGCCGGCGACCCCGAGCTGCTAGTGGTCGCCGAGCCGCTGGTCGAGCGGGTGCTGGGCGCCGACGCCGAGATCGTCGACCGGATGCCCGGCACCGCGCTCGAGCACGTCACCTACGCGCGGCCGTTCGACCTGGTCGACATCCCCGATGCGCACTACGTCGGCGTGGCCGACTACGTGACCGTCGAGGACGGCACCGGCCTGGTGCACCAGTCGCCGGCGTTCGGCGCCGACGACCTGGCGGTTGCGCGGCGGTACGGGTTGCCGGTCGTGAACCCGGTCAAGCCGGACGGCCACTTCGCCGACGACATCCTGCTGGTCGGCGGCATGTTCTTCAAGGCCGCCGACCCGGTCATCGTCGAGGACCTGCGCCGGCGCGGCCTGCTGCTGCGCGACGAGAGCTACCGGCACTCGTATCCGCATTGCTGGCGATGCGACACGCCGCTGATCTACTACGCGTTGCCGTCTTGGTACATCCGCACCACCGCACGCAAGCAGCGGCTGCAGGAAGAGAACGCCGCCACCGACTGGCACCCGCAGACGATCAAGACCGGCCGCTACGGCGACTGGCTCGACAACAACATCGACTGGGCGTTGTCGCGCAACCGTTACTGGGGCACGCCGCTGCCGATCTGGCGCTGCCCGGACGACCACCTGACCTGCGTCGAGTCACTGGCCGAGCTGTCCCGGCTCGCCGGCCGCGACCTCGCCGACCTCGACCCGCACCGGCCGTTCGTCGATGCGGTCGAGTTCGACTGCCCGGACTGCGGCGCGACCGCGACCCGTGTGCCCGAGGTCATCGACTGCTGGTACGACGCCGGCTCGATGCCGTTCGCGCAATTCCACTACCCGCACGTCGAGGGCTCGGTCGAGGCCTTCGAGCGGGCATATCCCGCGCAGTTCATCTGCGAGGGGCTCGACCAGACCCGCGGCTGGTTCTACACGCTCATGGCGGTCGGGACGCTGGTGTTCGACCGGTCGGCGTACGAAACCGTGCTGTGCCTCGGCATCATCCTGGCCGAGGACGGGCGCCGGATGAGCAAGCATCTCGGCAACACGCTCGACCCCTTCGACCTGTTCGAGCGGCACGGCGCCGACGCGGTGCGCTGGTTCATGCTGGCCGGCGGCAACCCCTGGGCAGCCCGGCGGATCGGCGACAAGGCGCTCGACGAGGTCGTCCGCAAGATGCTGCTGACGTACTGGAACACCGCGTCGTTCCTCGTGCTCTACGCCCGGGCGTCCGGGTGGGTGCCGACCGGCGGCGCCGGGGCAGACGGCGGCACCGAGCTGGATCGGTGGGCCCGCTCCGAGCTGCACCGCACCGTGCTCGAGGTGACCGAAGCGCTCGACGGCTTCGACCCGACCCGCGCCGGTCGCCGGCTGTCCGAGTTCGTCGACGACCTGTCGAACTGGTATGTCCGGCGCTCGCGGCGGCGGTTCTGGGACGGTGATCCGGTTGCGCTCGCCACGCTCCACGAATGCCTGGAGACGGTCACCCGGCTGCTGGCGCCGTTCATCCCGTTCCTGACCGACGAGGTGCACGAGCGGCTGGTCTGCGACGTCGACCCGCAGGCGCCGGACAGCGTCCATCTCGAGGCCTGGCCGGAGCCCGATGCCGCCGCCGTCGACTCCGCATTGGCCGCCGGGATGGCGTTGGTGCGACGGCTGGTCGAGCTAGGCCGTTCGGCACGTGCCGAGTCGGGCGTGCGGACCCGGCAGCCACTCGGCCGCGCGATCGTGTCGGCCCCGGGCTGGACCGACCTGCCGGAGGAGCTACAGGCGCACGTCGCCGACGAGCTCAACGTCGGGCGGATCGAAGCCCTGACGGTCGCCGGGGATCTGGTCGACGTGGCGCTGAAGCCGAACTTCCGCGCCCTCGGCCGCCGGTTCGCCAAACGCACGCCGCAGGTGGCGGCCGCAATCCAAGCCGCCGACCCCACCGAGCTTGCGACCGCGCTCCGATCGACCGGCAAGGGCACGGTCGTCGTCGACGGCGAGGCAATCGACGTCACGACCGACGACGTCACCATCGTCGAGACGCCCCGCACCGGATGGGCGGTGGCGAGCGCCGGCGCCGACACCGTCGCGCTCGACCTCACGCTGACCGACGAACTGCGGCGTGCAGGCATCGTCCGCGAGGTGATCCGGCAGGTGCAAGAGACCCGCAAGACGCTTCGACTCGATGTGACCGACCGGATCGAGCTGTGGTGGCACGCCGACGGCGGCGCGGGGGACGCGATCCGCGCGGCGGCCGACACGATCGCGGCCGAGGTCCTCGCCGTCTCGATCAGTGAAGGCGAACCCGCCGCGCCACTGGCGCCGCACGCGATGCCCGACCTCGGCGCGACGATCTGGCTGCGCGCCGTCGGGGGCTAGCGCGCGGTCTTCCTCGCCGTCGACGTCTTCTTCGCGGCCGTCTTCTTCGCCGGCGTCGCCTTCTTGGCGGTGGTCTTCTTCGCCGTCGTGGTCTTCTTCGCGGCCGTCTTCTTCGTCGTCGACGTCGTCTTCTTCGCGGTCGACTTGGCCGGCGCCGTCGACTTCGAAGTCGATTTCTTGGCTGTCGACTTGCGTGCGGTCGATGCCTTCTTCGCCGGCGCGGCGCGGCGGCTGCCGCCGGCCGAGGCGGTGGTCGTGCGGCCGCCGCCCCGCAACGTGCCGGTAGCCGATCGGGACGACGCCGATGCACCGCTCGGTGCCGCGGCCCGCGGCGTCGTTGCAGGAACCGGCTCGTCGGGTTGCCGACGACGCTCCTCCGCGACCGCTACGCCTGCGGCGACAGCACCTGCGGCGCCGACTACCCCGGCCGTCTCCGCGACTCGCCGGCCAGAACCGGACGAGGAAGAGGAAGCAGAGGACGGGACCACGGTGACCTCTTCACGCGGTTCCTCGACGGTCACACGCCGCGGCGAGCCGGTCGCGGGTTGCGGCGTCCGGGTCCCCGCGGCCTCCTCGACGGGAAGGTCACGACGCTGCCGGACCCCCACCAGTAGGAACACGAAGGAGAGCACGCTCACGGCAATCGAGGCGTAGACCCACGCCAGCGATCCGAAGAGCCCAATGACCAACAGAACAACCGCAATGAGCAGCAGCACGCCGCTGATGACGATCACGTCGTCGACTCCGTTCCCTGTTGCTGGGGTTCGTCTGATCCATGACGCAGCGGCTCGCCCCGTCGCCCGCCCGTTGCATGCTACCTAGACGGGCGAATCGGCCGAAGTTACGCCACCCCGCCGATATCGGTCAGGCCGGCGGCGGCCCTGGCGGCGCCGCGGGCGGTGGTGCGGCCGCCGGCGGTTGGTGCGGCGGCCGGTCGGCTGGCGCGGGCGGCGGAGTGGCCGCCGCGAGTCCCGCCGGCGCCGGTGGTGCGACCGTCGTCGCCCGGTCGAGGTCGGCCAGTTGTTCCTTCAGGTACGCCGCGAGCCGCTCCCGGTAGGTGCGCTCGAACTCGCGCAACTCGTCGACCTTGCGCACCAGGCCGGCACGTTGCCGTTCGAGGTCAGCCGCCTTGCTGTCGTGATCACGCTGCGCCTGCTGTCGAAGCGTTGCGGCCTGCGACTCGGCCTCCGCCACGATTTGTGCGGCCTGCGCGTGGGCCTCGGCAACCGCCTCGTCCGCCGTGCGCTGCGCCAACATCAAGGTGCGAAGCGCGGCGTCGCTGGCGTCATCGGACGACATCCGGTTCGCGGTTTCCGCGGGCGGCTCCGGAGCGGCAGGCGGGGGTGATGACACCTCGGCGTTACCGGCCAGCAGCCGGCGGAGCTCCGCTTCGACCTCGTCAAGGAAGCGGTCGACTTCGGCCTCGTCGTACCCCTCCTTGAAGCGGACCGTCGTGAACCGCTTGTTCGCGACGTCTTCAGGCGTGAGCGGCATGGCAGGTCACCTTTGGGTAGTGGCGGACGGTCAGTAGGCGTAGCCCTGGACAACGCTGATCAGGACCGACACCGCGATGAACAGCACCAGGAACGACAGGTCGAGGGCCACCGAGCCGAGGCGCAACGGCGGGATCACGCGACGCAGGGCGCGCAGCGGCGGGTCGGTCACGCTATACGCGACCTCGAGCAACGCGGCCGCCGCGCCCGAGGGACGAAAGCTGCGGGCAAACATCATCACGTAGTCCATCACGAGCCGCACGAGCAGTAGTCCGACGAAGACATACAGCACGTACAGCGCGACGACGGCGGCGATCACGCCCGATGAGGCTACTGAGTCGAGCTGGGCCGGACCGTCAGGACTGGTTGAAGAAGCCGGCGCCCGCCATCCGCGACTTGTCCTCGGCGGTGATCTCGACGTTGGCCGGGGTCAGCAGGAAGACCTTGTTGGTCACCCGGTCGATGCTGCCGTGCAACCCGAAGATCAAGCCGGCGGCGAAGTCGACCAACCGCTTCGCGTCGGCGTCGTCCATGTCGGTGAGGTTCATGATGACCGGCGTGCCGTCGCGGAAGTGCTCGCCGATCACCCGGGCCTCGTTGTAGTTGCGCGGGTGGACGGTGGTGATCCGGTACGCCTCGGCTTCGTCGATCGCGTGCCGCGGCAGCCCAACCTGGGTGACGCTGGTCTCATCCGGCCGGGCCGCGCGCACGGCCGGCTCCTCCTGCCGTCGCACGACGTGGGCGCGCTCGTCGTACCCGTCGTCGTCGTAGCCGTCGATCTCCTCGTCCTCGACAAGCCCGAGGTAGACGGCCATCTTGCGCATCGCGCCCGCCATGACGGCATCCTCCGGTCGATCGGCCCGAACTACAGCTGCACGCTGTCGTAACGCTAGCCGACCGGTGCATCCCGGCGGCCGAGCAACGCCGTACCGATTCGCAGGTGTGTCGCACCGTGCTGGACGGCGGTCTCGAAGTCGCCGGTCATGCCGGCGGAGATGACCGTGGCCTGCGGGTGGCCGGACCGGAGGCCGGCCGCAACCTCGGCCAGTGCGGCAAAGGCGGGGGCCGGGTCGCCGCCGAGCGGTGCCACCGCCATGACACCGCCGAGCGCCAGCGCGGGCGCGGCCGCGATCGCGTCGGCGAGGGCCGGCGCATCGGGGATCGCGACGCCACTTCGACCGGTTGCCCCGCCCCGCGGGTCGAGTGACACCTGCACGAGTGCGGTGACCGTGCGCCCGGCGCGGCGAGCCGCTTCGCTCAGTGCCGTCACCAGCGGCAGCCGGTCGACCGAGTGCACGACGTCGGCGTAGCCGGCGACCGACCGGCACTTGTTGCGCTGCAATCGGCCGACGAAGTGCCAGCGCAACGGCAGGTCCGCGCAGGCGGCGTGTTTCGGTGCCGCCTCCTGGTCCCGGTTCTCGCCGATGTCGGTGACGCCCAGCTCGGCCAGCCGCCGGATGTCCGAGGCTGGAAACGTCTTGGTCACCCCGATCAGGGTTAGCTCGTCCGCGCTCCGCCCGGCAGCAGCGCAGGCTGCGTCGATCCGCCGGCGAACGTCCGCCAGGTTCGCGGCCAGCTCCGCGCTGCGGGACTCCGGTGATTCAGCGGCCACGGTCGAGCATGATGACGCCCGCAAACCGGCCGGTGCGACCGGCCCGGCGGTGTGAGTAGAAGTGCTGGTCCTCGAACGTGCAGATGCCGCAGTCTCGGACCGCGCCGACGCCGAGCCGCTGCAGGATGGCGACCGCGGCGGCCGGGAGGTCGAGGGCGGGCGTGCCGACCCGGGTCGTTGTCGCGCCCGCCGACAGCGCGGCGGCTACTTCGTCGCGCATCGCCTCCGGCACCTCGTAGCAGCGGCCGCAGATCCGCGGCCCGATGACGGCCGTGATGCGCGCCGGGTCCGCGCCCAGCCGCGCCATCGCCTCGACGGTCCGCTCCAGCACTCCGGCAACCAACCCCTTCCGCCCGGCGTGCGCGACGCCGATGACACCGCTGCTCTCGTCGGCGAACAGCACCGGTGCGCAGTCGGCGACCAGCACGCCGAGCGGTACGCCGGGAACGGCGGTGACCAGCGCATCGGTCGCCGGCGCGCCGCCGTGGGTGATGCGGTGCCGGCCGGCCCGCTCGGCTCTCACCTCGAGCACGCCGGCACCATGCACCTGCTGCCCGAAGTTCACCCAGCCGGCGCCGAGCCTTCGGGCGAGCAGGTCGCGGTTGGCGAGCACCCGACGGGGCTCGTCGGCGACATGCAACCCGAGGTTCAACTCGTCGTACGGCGGTGCACTCACGCCGCCGGCGCGGGTCGTGAAACCGCCGCTGACACCGGTCGGCAACTCACCGCCCAGCAGCTCGACCGGGCCGGCGGCTGCGGTCTGGTTGCCGGTCAGGTCACTTCAGGAAGTCGGGCACGTCGAGGTCGTCGGCGTCGTCGAAGACGATGGTGCGGCGAGGCGGGGCCGACCGCGCCGCCGGCCGGGCCGGCTCCGGAGCCCTCGCCGGCCTCCGCTCGACCGCCGCCAAATCGATGTCATCGTCGGGCTCCGCATCGATCGCCGACTCCTCCTCGAGCGGCTCCGCCACGATCGTCCGCCGCGGTTCGAACGTGCGGACCCGCGGTGCACCGCCGTCGAAGCCGGCGGCAATCACGGTCACCCGCACCTCGTCGCCGAGGCTGTCGTCGATCACCGCGCCGAAGATGATGTTCGCGTCGGGGTGAGCCGAGTCGGTCACCAGCTGAGCGGCCTCGTGGATCTCGAACAGGCCGAGGTCGCTGCCACCTGAGATGTTCATCAGCACGCCGTGGGCACCGTCGATCGAGGCTTCGAGCAGCGGGCTGGAGATCGCCGCCTCGGCAGCCATCACCGCCCGGTCGTCGCCGCGAGCCGACCCGATGCCCATCAGCGCCGAGCCGGCCTCGGACATCACTGACTTGACGTCGGCGAAGTCGAGGTTGATCAGCCCCGGCGTAGTGATCAGGTCGGTGATGCCCTGCACACCGGAGAGCAGCACCTGGTCGGCAGAGCGGAACGCTTCCAGCACGCTGACGTGCTTGTCGCTGATCGACAACAGCCGGTCGTTCGGAATCACGATCAGGGTGTCGACCTCGTCACGGAGCGCGGCGATGCCCTCCTCGGCCTGCGAGCTGCGCCGCTTGCCCTCGAAGGAGAACGGCCGCGTCACCACGCCAATGGTCAGCGCGCCCAGCTGTCGCGCCACCCGGGCAACGACGGGGGCGCCGCCGGTGCCGGTGCCACCGCCTTCCCCAGCGGTGACGAACACCATGTCGGCGCCCTTGAGCACTTCCTCGATCTCGGCGGCGTTGTCTTCGGCCGCCTGCCGGCCGATCCCCGGATCGGCTCCGGCACCGAGACCGCGGGTGAGATCCCGGCCGACGTCGAGCTTGACGTCGGCATCGCTCATCAGCAGCGCCTGCGCGTCGGTGTTGACGGCGATGAACTCGACGCCCTTGAGCCCCACCTCGATCATCCGGTTGACGGCGTTCACGCCGCCGCCGCCGATCCCCACAACCTTGATGACGGCCAGGTAGTTCTGCGGAGCTGGCACGAGCGAAGCCCTTCCCCGGTCGTCGCGCCGGTCAACGACCGGCCGGCGACCAATCTCGAGTCGTCGACGGCACCACGCCGTCGATGGCCCGGGGAAGGTGCCATCGACGGTTGGTGCGACCTCATCCTCAACTAGACGGTTATCGTTATGTCAGGTTGAGGTGCGGGGAAGGTAGGCCCTCCGCGTCCGGAGGGTCAAGGCACGTCGCGGAATCTTCGGCCGAGAACCGGCGAGTTGGCGGCGGCGGCAGTCTCGACGTCATCCCGAGGCAGATGCCTCGAGCCACGCGCGGCCCGCGCCGCGGGCTCAGTTCCCGGCGGCCAACCGCTGCAGGATGAGCGGGCCGAGCTCGGTGACGTCGCCGGCCCCGACCGTCATCACCACATCACCGGGCCGTGCCAGGCTTGCCACCAGGCCGGGAACCGCCGCCCGGTCCGGCTCGAATCGGACCCGGTCGGCGGGCAGTTGCACCCGGCCGGCGATGGTCGCGCCGTCGACCCCCGGGATCGGGTCCTCGCGTGCGGCGTAGACGTCCAGCACGACGACCAGATCCGCGGCGCCGAGCGCGGCGGCGAACTCGCCGGCGAACTGCCGGGTGCGGGAGTACAGGTGCGGCTGAAACACCGCGATCAGCCTTCCGTCGCCGGCGGCCTGCCGGCCCAGCCGCAACGCGCCGTCGCGCACCTCGGTGGGGTGATGGGCGTAGTCGTCGTAGAGCCGGACTCCCCCGGCCGTGCCCTTCAACTCGAACCGGCGACGCACCCCTCGGAACGCCGCCAACCCGGTCGCCACCTCGGCGAACGATACGCCCAACCCGAGTGCCAAGCCGGCCGCACCGGCGGCGTTTCTCGCGTTGATCTCCCCCGGCACCGCCAAGTGCACCTCGCCGAGCCGGCGACCGTCGACGACCAGATCGAAGACCGACCCCGGCTCCGCCGGACGCCACCGCTCGACCCGGACATCGGCGTCGGTCGCCGTCCCGAACCGCCGGACGGTCAGGCCCCGCTCGCCGGCCGGTGCAGCAAGGGCGCACGCGCCGTCGTCGTCGGCCCCGAGCAGCACGATGCCGGCCGGCTCGATCCGGCGAACGAACTCCCGGAAGCTGCCGGCCACCGCCGCGTCGGTGCCGTAGTTGTCGAGGTGATCGGCTTCGACGTTGGTGACGATCGCGCCGTGTGGCCGCAGCAGCAGGAAGGAGCCGTCGCTTTCGTCCCCCTCGGCGACGAAGTCCGCACCTGCGCCGGCCGCGGCGTTCGATCCGGGTCCGGCAAGGTCGCCGCCGATCGCATAGCTCGGGTCGCGGCCGGCGGCCTGCAACACCGCGGTGAGCATCGAGGTCGTCGTGGTCTTGCCGTGGGTGCCGGCCACCACCAATCGGCGACGGTCAGCCATCACCGCGGCCAGCGCGGCGGCCCGCGGGACGACCAGCCGGTGGCGAGCTCGTGCTTCGACCAGCTCCGGGTTGTCGGGCCGGATCGCGCTGGAGAGGACCAGCGTGTCGGTGGTCTGCACGTGCGCCGGGTCATGGCCGACGGCGACACCGATGCCGAGCTCGCGCAGCGTGTCGGCGACCACGGTCGAATGCGCGTCGCAGCCGCTGACGACGAGGCCGCGACCGGCGAGCAGCCGCGCCAGGCCGCTCATCCCCGCGCCACCGATCCCCATCAGGTGCGTGCGGCCGAGGTCACCCAGCTGCGGCACCGGGCTGTCGGGGTCGAGCAGGCTCATCCGCTCGCCCCGCGGTGGGGCTTCATTCGGTGGCCGCGTCGAGCACCAGTCGGGCCAGCGCCTCGTCGGCGTCGCGGCGGCCGAACGCCGCGGCGGCCGCGCTCATCCCGGCCGTCGCAGCCGGATCGCTGAGCAACGGCAGCACCTCGGCGGCCAACCGGTCACTCGACAGCTGCGCGTCGTCGACCATCACGCCGCCGCCGGCGGCGACCACCGGCGCCGCGTTGAGGCGCTGCTCACCGTTGCCGATCGGGAGCGGCACGTACACCGCCGGCAGGCCGACGGCGGTGAGCTCGGCCACGGTCATCGCCCCCGCGCGGCAGACCGCGAGATCGGCTGCGGCGTACGCCGCTGCCATGTCCTCGATGTACGGCGCCGTGACCCAGCCGTCGCCCACGCCCACCTCCGCCAATCCGGCCGTGACCTCCTCGTGGTTCGCCGAGCCGGTGGCGTGCAGCACCTCGATGCCGGCGTCACGTAGTCGCGGCGCGGCCGCAACCGCGGCTTGGTTGAGTCGCCGCGCGCCTTGCGAGCCGCCGAAGACAAGCAGCACGGGCCCATCCTCGCGCAACCCCCACCGACGGCGGGCCGCCGCGCGCGCGGCCGGGCGATCCAGCACGGCGATGGCGCGACGCAGCGGCATGCCAACCGGGACCGCGCCCGGCAGCCTGATGCCCGGCGATGCCACGGCCACCCGGGCCGCCAGCCGCGCGCCGACCCGATTCGCCAGGCCCGGCCGCCCGTTTGCCTCATGGACGACGATCGGGATGCGCCGGCGCGCGGCCAGGTACGCCGGCAGGGCGACGTAACCGCCGAAGCCGAGCACGACCGCAGGCTGCACCCGGTCCTGCACCGCGCGGGCCGCCGCCACCGCCCGCCGCAGCCGCCACGGCACCGCCGCCAGGTCGGCGCCCACCCGCCGGGGCAACGGCACCGGCGGGATCAGGGCGAGCTCGTAACCCTGGGCCGGCACCAGCCGGGTCTCCAGCCCGCGTTCGGTGCCCAGCATCACGATCTCGACGTCGCCACGCATCCGCTGCAACGCCGCGGCGGTGGCGAGCGCTGGCTCGACATGGCCGGCGGTGCCACCGCCGGCCAGCAGCACCCTCACCGGCTGCGAATCACCCGCGGCAGCGCCCGCATCCGGTCGGCCCGGCGAGCCGCGAGAGCCGCGGCGGCGCCCGGCTCCCGCCGAGCGAACGACACCAGCATCCCGATCGCCAGCATCTCCGGCACCAGCGCCGAGCCGCCGAAGGAGACCAGCGGCAGCGGGATGCCGGTGATCGGCAGCAGGCCGACGACCGCGCCCAGGTTGACCAGCGCCTGGCCGAGCAGCCACGCGGTGATGGCGACCGCGGCCAGCTGGCTGAACCGGTCGGTGCAGCGCTGCGCGATCCGGATGCCGGCGTACCCCAGCAGCGCGAACAGGCCGAGGACGACGAACGTGCCGAGCAGCCCGAGTTCCTCGCCGATGATGGCGAAGATGTAGTCGGTGTACTGGTTCGGCAGGTAACCGAACTTCTCCCGGCTGGCGCCGAGCCCGACGCCGAACCAGCCGCCGGAGGACAGCGCGTAGAGACCCTGGCAGGCCTGGTAGCCGATGCCGAGCGCGTTGTGCGACGCGCACGGGTCACGGAAACCGACCAGCCGGCGCAACCGGTACGGCTCGGTCACCGCAAGCAGCAAGCCGATGCCGGCGCCGACCGCGGCAAGCTGCCCGAACACCCGCAGCGGCGCGCCCGCCGTGAACAGCAACGCCATGGTGACGACGGCCAGCACGACCGTCGTCCCCATGTCGGGTTGCGCCATGACCAGCAACGCCATCAGCAGGAAGCCGGGCAGCAGCGGGATCAACAGGTGCTTGGTCTGCCCGAGCCGCTTCTCCTTGCGCGCCAACAGGTCCGCGCCCCAGAGCACGAGGGCGAGCTTCGCGAGCTCGGCCGGCTGGAACTGGATGCCGCCCGGCAACGCGATCCAGCGGGTCGCACCGGAGACATTGACGCCGACGCCCGGCAGCAGGACCAGCACCAGCAGCGCGAGCGAGCCGAGCAGCAACGGATAGCCGAGCGCCCGGTAGGCCCGGGTCGGCAGTCGCGAGCCGAACCAGAGCACGGGCAACCCGATGGCCACCCACAGCGCCTGCTTCTCCGCGATCGCGAACGACGAGCCGGAAGAGGTGTACGACGTCACGCTCGACGCCGAGAGCACCATCATCAGCCCGAACCCGAGCAGCAGCACCGAGGTGCCGGTTACCAGGTAGTACGACGTCAGCGGCTTGGCCAGCAGGCTGCGGATCGCGGCCGCGATCGGCGAGCTGCGCCGGGTACCGGAGCGGCGGGCCGCAGCAGCGGTCGTGCTCACGACCGCACTGTGCGCCGGGCGGCGGCGGCGAACCGGTCGCCGCGCTCGGCGTAATCGCGGAACATGTCCAGGCTGGCGGCGGCGGGCGCGAGCAGCACCGTGTCTCCGGGCCGCGCCAGCTCCGCGGCGAGACCGACCGCCTCATCCATCCCTCTAGTCTCGCTGGCATCGACTGTCACAACCGGCACATCCGGCGCGTGTCGCGCCAGCGCGTCGGCGATCTCCGCCCGGTCGCGACCGATCAGGACGACGCCGCGCAGCCGATGACGTTGGGCCGCAACCAGCGGTGCCGCGTCGGCGCCTTTCAGCAGGCCGCCGGCGATCCAGACCACGGACTCATAGCTCGACAGGCTGGCAGCAGCGGCGTGCGGGTTCGTCGCCTTCGAGTCGTCGACCCAGGTCACGCCGCCGCCGGTCGCCACGACCTCGTTGCGGTGCCGGCCCGGCCGGTATGCCCGCAACCCGTCGCGCACCGCCGTCCAGGACATCGGGTGGGCCAGCCCGAACACCCGGGTGACCGCGGCAGCCGCCACCGCGTTGGCAACGTTGTGCGGCCCGACGACCGCCAGCTCGTCCAGCCGCACCAACCGGATGGCGTGGTCGACGTACTCCGGCTCCGGCTCGGCCGGCGTCACGCCGCTGGTGGTGTCTACGATCGAGCCGTCGACGACACCGAACCCGCCCGACATGGGCGCGCCCATGGTGAACGGGTGCGGACAGTCGAGCGGCGACTCGGCCGCCAGCCGGGCAACCAGCGGGTCGTCGGCGTTGTAGGTGCCGCACCCGCCGTACCGCCAGATCGCCGCCTTGTCGGCGGCGTACGCCTCGAGCGAGCCGTGCCAGTCCAGGTGGTCTTCGGCGATGTTGAGCAGCACCGCGGCTTCCGGCGCCAGGTCGCGGCTCCAGTGCAGCTGGAAGCTGGACAGCTCGGCGACGATGACGTCGTACGGCGTCGGATCCAGCACCGCCTCGATCAGCGGCAGCCCGACGTTGCCCGCGGCCGCCGTGCGGTAGCCGGCCGCCCGCAGGATCGCCTCGACCATACCGACCGTGGTGGTCTTGCCGTTGGTGCCGGTGACGCCCACCCAAGGCGCCGCCGATCCCTCGTCACCTCCCGGCCGCAGCCGCCACGCCAGCTCCGGCTCGCCGATCACCTCAATGCCGGCGCGTGCAGCCGCCGCCAGCAGCGGCTGGTCCGGCCGCCATCCCGGCGAGGTCACGATCAGCTCGCTGTCCACCGGCGTCTCCGCGTCACCGAGTCGCACCTCGGCGCCGAGCCCGCGCAGCTCGTCAGCCGTAGCCTGCTCGGCCTCACCGTCGCGAGCGTCGACCACCGTCACCCGCACGCCCCGTTGCAGCAGCGCTCGGGCGGCGGCGCGACCGGACAGGCCGAGCCCGGCAACGACGGCGCGGCGGGGGTTCACGAACCGACCACTACTGCGACAGGAATGCGGCGTAGAACACGCCCAACCCGAAGGCCACCGCCAGGCCCGCGATGATCCAGAACCGCACGATCACGGTGTTCTCGTTCCAGCCCGCCAGCTCGAAGTGGTGATGGAACGGCGCCATGTTGAACACCCGTCGGCCGAATCCGCGGAACGCGGCAACTTGGATGATGACCGACAGCGTCTCGATCACGAACAACCCGCCCAACACGAACAGCAGCAACTCGGTGCGGGTCGTCATCGCGATCCCGGCGAACGCGCCACCGAGGGCAAGCGAGCCGGTGTCGCCCATGAAGATGCGCGCCGGCGACGCGTTCCACCACAGGAAGCCGAAACAGGCACCCATCCCGGCGGCCGCGATGACGGCGACGTCGAGCGGGTCGCGCACGTGGTAGCAGCTGGCCTCGGATGAGATCACGCAGTTGTTGCCGAACTGCCAGAACGCGATCACGACGTACGACCCGAACACCATGCACGATGCGCCGCTGGCGAGCCCGTCCAAGCCGTCCGTGAGGTTCACGCCGTTCGACGTCCCGGTCACCATGAGGTACGCCCAGATCACGAACCCGACGGCGGTGAAGTCGAGAGCGTAGTCGCGCGTGAACGACAGGTGGGTCGACACCGGCGACAGCCCGTGGCTGTTGGTGAAGTGGATGGCGAGTACGCCGAAGACGACCGCCACCAGCGCCTGCCCGGCGAACTTCGCGATCGGCCGAAGCCCCAGGCTGCGCTGCTTGCGGATCTTGATGAAGTCGTCGACGAAGCCGACCGCGCCGAGCCCGGTCATGAGGAACAGCACCAGCAGCCCGGAGGCGGTGAACCCGCGCAGGAACACGACGTGCGCCAACAGGTAGCCGAACAACGTCGCACCGATGATCACGGTGCCGCCCATCGTCGGCGTGCCGCGTTTGGTGTGGTGCGTGGTCGGTCCGTCGTCGCGAATCAGCTGGCCGTAGCCCTTGAGCCGCAACGTCCGGATGGCGAACGGCGTGCCGATCAACGAGATGACCAACGAGCCGAGGGCCGCGACGAGCACGTTTCTCATCGGCCGCTCCGGGCCGGCGTCCTGGCATGCCCGGACAACAGCGCCTCGGCCACGGTCCACAGACCCAGGGCGTTCGATGCCTTCACGAGCACGGTGTCGTCCGCATCAAGCTCGGCCGTGAGCATGGCGACCGCAGCTGCGACGTCGGCAACGGTCTCGGCCCGCTGCGCGCCCCCGAGCTGCTCACTCGCACCCTCCACGATCGTGCTGCCGCCGGCTCCGACACCGAGGATGACGTCAACGCCGGCCACCGCCGCGTAGCGACCCACCTCGCGGTGCAGCTCGCCGCTGTCGGGCCCGAGCTCGCGCATCTCGCCGACGACCGCCCAGCTGCGTCCGCGACGCCCGTCGGCCAGTCGCTGGAGCGCGTCGATGCCAGTGCGCATCGACTCCGGGTTGGCGTTGTATGCATCGTCGATCACGACCAGTCCGTCGTCGCGCCGCCCGACCTGCATCCGGTGCGCGCTGACCGGCCGAGCCTCCGCCAGCGCCGCAACCACGGCGTCGAGGCTGAGACCGGCATGCAGGCCGACCGCGGCCGCGGCCGCCGCGTTGCCGGCGTTGTGCGCGCCGGTCAACCCGAGCCGGACGTCGGCATCGCCCCACGGCGTGACCAGCCGGAACGACGGATGCGCCGCGTCGTCGAGCTCCAGCTCCTCGATCCGCACCTCGGCGTCGCGATGGCGACCGAAGCGAATCACCGGAGCCGCCGTCCGAGCGCGCATCGACATCACGAGGTCATCGTCGGCACACAGCACCGCCAGGCCATCGCCGGGCAATGCCTCGACCAGCTCACCCTTCGCGGTCGCGATCGCCTCGCGCGATCCGAGCTCCGACAGGTGCGCCGACCCGACGTTCAGCACCACGGCCACCGACGGCTGGGCAATCCCCGTGAGGTACGCGATGTGGCCGAGGCCTCGGGTGCTGTACTCCAGCACCAGGTGGCGGGTCTGCTCGGTCACCCGCAGGGCGGTGAGCGGCAGGCCGATCTCGTTGTTGAACGAGCCCGGCGGCGCCACGGTCTCGCCGTGACGTGACAGCACGGCAGCGACCAGGTCCTTAGTGCTGGTCTTGCCGGAGGAGCCGGTGATGCCGACGACATCGCAGGTCGTCGTACGTCGCAACACCGCGGTGGCGAGGAGGCCGAGCGCGGCGGCCGGGTCCGTCACCACGACCGCGGCCCCCGTCACCGGCCGGGCGACGAGTGCCGCAGTTGCACCGCGCTGCAACGCATCCGTGACGTGCTCGTGCCCGTCGGTGTGCTCGCCGATCATCGCCACGAACAGCGACCCGGCAGCGACTTCGCGCGAGTCGACGACCACGGGTCCGGACACGACGGCCGCGGGGTCCGCGCCTGCCAGCTGCCCGTGCACCGCCTCGGCAACCTCGGCGAGCGTCAGCGGAATCACGATGCGCCCGCTCGCCGGTGGGACAACGCCTCGCGGGCCACCAACCGGTCATCGAACGGCGAGACGACGCCGGCGATCTCTTGTCCCTGCTCGTGTCCCTTGCCGGCGATCACCACCACGTCGCCGGTGCGGGCTGCGTCGATCGCGTGCTCGATCGCGACCCGTCGGTCGAGGATGCTCGTGACCTCCGCGCCGGCCGGCACACCGCTTCGCATCGCATCGAGAATCGCCGCCGGGTCCTCGGAGCGCGGGTTATCACTCGTCAGGATGGCGAGGTCGGCGGTCGCGGCGGTGTTGCCCATCTGCGGGCGCTTGGCTCGGTCGCGGTCACCACCGCAGCCGACCACGACGATGACGCGATGGCCGCCGGCCAGCTCGCGGGCGGTGGCGATCAACGCGGCGAGCGCGGCCGGGGTGTGCGCATAGTCGACGAGGACGGCGAACGGCTGGCCGGCCTCGACCCGCTCCATCCGGCCCGGCACACCGGCCAGCTCCGCGATGCCGCGTCGCACCGCATCGGCATCGGCACCGACGCGGCGCAACGCCACGTAGGCGATCGCCGCATTGGCCAGGTTGACCGTGCCGGCGAGGGACGTCGTCAGCCACACGTCCTCGGCCTCCGGGCCCACCAGCCGGCACCGGCCGCTCGCAGGCTCGTCGGTCCGAACCCATTCGGCGCCGCGCCGGCCCACCGTGGTGACGGGCACCTCGGCCTCGCGCGCCAGCCGCTGGCCCCACTCGTCGTCGATACACACCACGGCCTGCCGACTCAGCTCCGGCGTGAACAACCGCGCCTTGGCCGCGTAGTACGACGCCATGTCCGGATGAAAGTCGAGATGATCCTGCGACAGGTTGGTGAACAGCGCGACGTCGAATCGCAGCCCGCCGACCCGGTCGAGGGCAAGCGCGTGGCTGGAGACCTCCATCGCAACGCTGTCCGCGCAGGCTTCACGGAGGACGGCGAGCAGCGCCTGCAGGTCGGTCGCTTCCGGCGTCGTCCGGGCGCTCGGTAGCCGCCGGCCGCCGAGCCGGGTCTCGATGGTGCCGATCAACGCCGGGTTGCGACCGGCCGCGCGCAACCCCGCCTCGAGCAGGTACGCCGTGGTCGTCTTGCCATTGGTTCCGGTCACCCCGAACAGCTGCAACGTCTCGGCCGGGTCGTGGTACGCCCACGCCGCGGCCGGGCCGATCGCGACCCGCGGGTCGGCCACCACGACGACCGGCAACCCGGTCGCGGCGGCGCGTTCGTGGCTTTCAGCGTCGGTGAGCACGGCGACGGCTCCGGCGTCGGCCGCCGCCTCGACGTGTTCGACGCCGTGAGTTGCCGCGCCTTCCCTCGCCACGTAGAGGTCGCCGGGCCGCACGCTTCGTGAGTCGTGGGTGATGCCGGTCACCGCGACGTCAGAGTCGCCGGTCAGCCGCGCCTGGTCGAGCCGCGGCAGCAACGAGCCGAGCGGCTGCGGCGGGACGGAGAGCGGACGGGTGGGCAGGTCAGGCATCGCGAGGCACGTTACCCGGCCATCACCACTTCAGCGTCAGCTTCGGCGGCCGCTGGAACGACGGCGGGATGCCCATCGTCTGCAACGCAAAGGACATGACCGACCGGAAGACGGGACCGGCGACGCTGCCGCCGAAGTGGTCGCCTTGCGGCCGCTGCAGCACGACCTCACAGACCAGCTTCGGGTGGTTGGCCGGGGCCATGCCGACGAACGACGCGGTGTAGCCGGCGCCGGAGTACCCGCCGTGGCCGTTCGGCCGGTTGGCGGTGCCGGTCTTGCCGGCGACCGAGTAGCCGTTGATCGCGGCCTCCGGCGCGGTGCCCTCCTCGGAGACGACCGCTTGCAGCATCCGCCGCATCTGCTTCGCCACGTGCGCACTGACGACGCGGTGGTGAGCGGGTCGCGGTGCTGACCGGTAGCGACCGCCTGGACCGACGGTGCCCTCCACGAGCTGCGGTTCCACGCGAACCCCGTCGTTGGCGATGGTGGAGTACGCCGTCGCCACCTGGATTGCGGTGACGTCGATGCCTTGCCCGAATGACACCGTCGGCAGCGTCGTACCCGACCACTGTGACGGCGGCGGCAACAGGCCCTCGCTCTCCCCCGGCAACCCGATGCCCGTTGGCGCGCCGAACCCGAACGCCCGCAGGTAGTGGTAGAGCCGCTGCTGGCCGAGCTGCTTCGCGATTTGGATCGCGCCGATGTTGCTCGAGTGGCCGAGGATCCCGGTCACCGTCAGGTGTTCCGTGCCATGGGTCTCGGCGTCGTGGAACGTGGTGCCGGCGTAGCGGTAGGTGTTCGGGATGACGAACGGCGAGTCGGGGGTAACCAGCCCGTCCTGCAGCGCGCCCGAGACCGTGATCACCTTGTTGACGCTGCCGGGCTCGTAGGGATCGCTGACGGCGGGGTTGCCGAGGTCGGCGGCGTTCGCCGTCGCCAGATGGTTGGGGTTGAAGCTCGGCGCCGAGGCCAACGCGAGGATCTGACCGTTGCGCGGGTTCTCGACGATCACCGTGCCCGACAGCGAATGGGTTTGCGCGACCCGCGTGGCGATCGCCCGCTGCGCCGCCCATTGGATGTCGCGCTGCAACGACAACCGCAGGGTCGTGCCAGGCACGGCGTCCTTCACGACGTTGCGGCCGTCGGGGATCGGGGTGCCGGCCGCGCCCACCTCGAAGATCCGCTCGCCGGATCGCCCGGCCAGCAGGTGCTGGTCGGCGTACTCCAACCCGCCCAGCCCGGCGCCGTTGCTGCCGACGTAGCCGACCACGTTGGCTGCGAGCGAACCCGACGGGTAGACCCGCTTGTTGGTGTCCAGGGTCGTGATCCCCGGCAGCTTCAGCTTCAGTACGGCGTCACCGAGGGCGGGGCTGACCGCCGGTGCCAGCAGCGCGTATTGCCCCGCACCGCTGAGCAACGTCGTCAGCGATCCAACGCTGCGATGCAACAACGGGGCGAGGGTGGCAGCGGTCGCGGCGGGGTGGACGACCTGACTGGGGTCGGCCACGACGTCGCGGGCATCCACGGTTTCCGCGATCGGGTGACCGTCGCGATCGGTGATCGCGCCGCGGACCGCCGGCAGGGTCACCTTTTGCATCGCCTGGTCCTGCGCCAGCGTCGCGTACTTTGACCGGTCCAAGCCCTGCAGCTGCAGCAACCGGCCGCCGATCAGCGACAGCACCATCAACGTGATGATCAGCACGGCTTGCAGCCGGACCCGCGGGCTCGGGGTTCGCCGGCGCCGTCGCGTGGTTGCCACAGCCGTCAGTGCCCGCGCTGGTGCGGCGTGGTGGTGTGCTTGGTCGTGGCGGTCGTCGCCGTCGAGTGATGTGACTTCGACGGCTTTGCGTCCGCGCCACCTGACTGCTTCGCCGTGGTCGCCGACTTTCCGGTGTCTCCCGGCGGCGTCGACGTTGTGGTGGTGGTCGTGGTCGGGTTGCTCGTCGCGGGCGGCGGTGTCACCGGCACCTGCAGCCCGACCGCCCGGCCAGGGCCGACCCGATGGAACGACTGGACCGTCGACGGTCGCATTCCCAGCGCCGTCGCCTTCGCCAGCAAGGCGTGCGGTGCCGCGAGCCGCTGGTTGACCAGTTCCAGATGCTGCTCCTGGTCCACCAACGCGGCGACTTTCTGCTTCAGCGCGTTGACTTGAAACCCGTCCTGCGCCGACATCGTGTGGAGCAACAGCAGCCCGACCAGACCGCCGACCAGAATTGCGCCGAGCAGGATCGCGAACGGCAACCGCCCGACCTGGGATGGCGCCGGCCGGACCAGCTCGAGCCGTGGCCGTGACCGGGCCGTCTCGCCACGGGCGGGTGACGCCTGCCGTGACGGCTGTGCCGGCGGAAGGCGCCGCGCCGGGGCTGCCGTGGTCATGCCGCTTCCCGGATGCGCTCAGCGGCGCGGAGCCGGGCGGCCGCCGCGCGCGGGTTGTCCGCCACCTCGCGGTCCGCCGGCCGCTCCGCGCCTCGGGTCAGCAGCCGCAGCTGCGGGCTGGCATCGGCCGGCACGACCGGAAGATCGGGCGGGGCGGTCTCGGAGGCGGCGTTCAGCAACGCCCGCTTGACGATCCGGTCCTCCAGCGACTGGTAGGCCAGCACGACCAGCCGGCCGCCGACGCGGAGCGCCGCGATCGCGGCCGGTAGCGCCCGGCGTAAAGCGCCGAGCTCGTCGTTGACCTCGATCCGCAGTGCTTGAAACGTGCGCTTGGCGGGATGTCCACCCGTGCGGCGGGTGGCCGCGGGGACGGCGTCGCGAACGAGGTCCGCCAGCCGAGCGGAGGAGGTCAACGGTGCGATCGCGCGCTCTCGCTCGATGGCGCGGGCGATCCGCCGGGCGAACCGCTCCTCGCCGAAGTCACGAAGCACCTTGGTCAGCGCGTCGACCGAGTAGCCGTTGACGACGTCGGCCGCCGTCAACGACGACGACGGATCCATTCGCATGTCGAGTCCGGTGTCACGGGCGTAGGAGAACCCGCGTTCGTCCTGGTCGAGCTGCATCGAGGACACACCCAGGTCGAACAGCACGCCGTCGACCCGGGTGACGCCGGACGACTCGAGCACGCGAGGAAGCGCGTCGTACACCGCGTGGACCAGGGTCAGCCGGTCGCGGTGAGCTGCCAGCCGGGCCGCGGCGCGCTCGAGGGCGGCCGGGTCACGGTCGATGCCGATCAACCGCAGCGCCGGATGTTGTGCGAGCAGCGCGGCGGAGTGACCACCGAGACCGACCGTGGCGTCCACGACGATCGCGTCCGGGCGCTGCGCGACCGGCTCCAACCAACTGAGCACCCGGTCGACCATCACCGGCAGATGCCGGGGGCCGGGTTCGGTGTCCGTCATCGCCGCCTTTCTGGGTCGGGTGCCGATTGGTTGCGGCTGCGGTCAGGTCCCTACCGCCGCGCCTGCCACCGGGGAAGGGATGGCAGGTGCCGTCGGCAGGGGCCTGACCGCAGCCGAGCTGGTCATGAGTCGGGAGCCGGCTGATCCTCGGAGAGCTCGGAGTACGCCTGCTCCCGGCTGGCCTGGTACTGCTCCCAGGTCGCGGTGTCCCAGACCTCGATATAGCTGAGGATGCCGATCAGCGTGCAGTCGCGGCCGAGCCCGGCGTACTCCCGCAGCTTCGTCGGGATGGTCACCCGGCCTTGCCGGTCCGGCACCTCGTCGTGCGCCTCGCCGAAGAACATCCGTTTGAACTCGCGCCGCTCCTTCGCCACCCGCGGGGTGTCTTCCCGCAGCGACTCGGTGATCCGGGTGAACTCCGCCACCGCGTCGATCCGCAACGACCGCTCCTGGCCGCGGGTGATCACCAGCCCGTTCGCCAGCTCGTCCCGCCACTTGGCCGGGAGCACCAGCCGGCCCTTCTCGTCCAGCCGCGGCGTGAACGTCCCGAGGAACACGCCTGGCCTCCCCGCGCCGGTCGTAGGGCTGGTGGAGGGAGCGGCTGGCCCCCCACCCGCTCCCCATAGCTCGCCAATTTACTCCCTAGCCCTCCCCTGTCAACCATCTCCATCCCCCACGTGCCCATGTCGCCCCGCCCGGACCCGGCGGCTCCCAGCCGGCCCCTGCTCCGCCGATGCCGCCCCACGCGGCGGAGTGCAAGACTCGTCAGACGAACAACGCGAGACCGCCGCGTCGGCGACGGTCCAGCAGGAGGTAGGTCGTGCCCAGACGAGCGCCCGCCGAGATGGACGCCTCCGATGTCGCGGCGGTCGCCGACCGGATCACCGCCGCCGTCGAGACCGTGATCGAGGGCAAGAGCGAGGCGGTACGGATGGCGGTGAGCGTGCTGCTCGCCGAAGGCCACCTGCTCGTCGAGGACGTGCCCGGCGTCGGTAAGACGATGCTGGCGAAGGCGCTCGCCCGGTCGATCGACTGCTCGGTGCGGCGAGTGCAGTTCACGCCCGACCTGCTGCCGAGCGACATCACGGGGGTGTCGGTCTACAACCAGGAGCGGCGCAACTTCGAGTTCAAGCCGGGCGCGATCTTCGCCAACATCGTGCTCGGCGACGAGATCAACCGGGCATCGCCGAAGACGCAGTCGGCACTGCTCGAGTGCATGGAGGAACGACAGGTCACGGTCGACGGGATCACCTACCTGCTGGACCCGCCGTTCATGGTCATCGCGACTCAGAACCCGGTCGAGATGGAGGGCACCTACCCACTGCCCGAAGCGCAACGCGACCGGTTCAGCGCCCGGCTGGCACTCGGCTACCCGGCGCCCGACGCCGAGCTCGCGATGATCGACTCACACGGCGCCGGCGATCCGCTCGACGAGCTCGACGCGGTGTCGAACGCGACCGAGGTCGCGGCCGTGGTTGCCGCCGTGAGGCGCATTCACATCGCCGACAGCGTCCGGCGGTACGCCGTCGACCTCGTCGACGCGACCCGTCATCACCCGGACCTGCGGCTCGGTGCGTCGCCTCGCGCCACGTTGCATCTGCTGCGCACCGGGCGCGCCATCGCGGCGCTCGACGGTCGCGACTTCGTGTTGCCCGACGACCTCGTCGCGTTAGCGGACTCGGTGCTCGCGCACCGGCTGCTGCTGTCGACCGAGGCACAGATCGCGCACCGCACCGCCACCGAGGTGGTCGCCGACGTGGTCGCGCGAGTGCCGATCCCGGCAGTGACGACTCGTCGCCCCGCCTGAGGTTCTATGCGGGCGATCATCCTCTCGCTGACACTCCGCGGTCGCTGCCTGCTAGCCGCCGGGGTCACGGCCGGAGCGGTCGGCATCGGCTTGGCGAACCTCGACCTGGTGCGCGTCGGCCTGCTCCTTGTCGTGCTGCCGATCGCGTCGGCCGGGTACGTCGCGAGGACCCGGTTCCGGTTGTCGGCCACGCGTCGGCTCGACTCCGCCCGGGTCGCGGCCGGGGGGCGGGCCCGGGTCGTCGTCCGGCTGGAGAACGTCTCGCGGCTGCCGACCGGAGTGCTGCTGGTCGAAGACACCGTGCCCTACGTCCTGGGCGGCCGGCCGCGGCTGGTGGTGGACCGGCTGCCGCCGCGGCGGCCGGTCGACATCGGCTATCAGATCGACGCTCAGCACCGCGGCCGCTACACGGTCGGCCCGCTGACCGTCCGCCTTACCGATCCGTTCGGACTGTGCGAGGTCGTGCGGTCGTTCGTCACCTCCGACACGTTGATCGTCACGCCGGAGATCACTCCGCTGCCGGTCATGCGGCTCACCGGCGAGTGGGTCGGCGACGGGCAGAGCACGGCGCGATCGGTTGCCACCCACGGCGATGACGACGTGGCCACCCGCGAATACCGCCAGGGCGACGACCTGCGTCGGATCCATTGGCGGACGACCGCGCGCCGCGGGCAGCTGACTGTCCGTCGCGAGGAGCAGCCGTGGCAGAGTCGGGCCGCCGTCCTGCTGGACGGCCGCGCCTTGGCGCATCGCGGCGACGGGCCGGCGTCGTCGTTCGAAGCGGCGGTCTCCGGCGTCGCCTCGGTCGGGCTGCGGCTCGCGCAGTCCGGCTTCGCGGTGCGGCTGCTCAACGACAGCGGCCGCGAGCTCGCCGCCGGTCATGGGGTGACGGGCGCGGGCGGTGACGGCGTCTTCGGCGGCCGGATGCTCGACGCACTTGCCGTGATCACGGCGTCCGGCGGACGCAGCTTGCGGGCGGGCATCTCCGCGCTGCAGCAGCACGGAAACGAAGGCGTCGTCGTCGCCGTACTCGGCGCCCTGTCCCCCGACGACATCGAGCAGCTGAGCCGGGTGCGCTGTGGCACGGGCGCGCGGCTGGGCATCGCGGTCATCCTGGAGACACCGTCGTGGACGGTGTCCGGCGAGCCGGACGCCAAGCTCGTCATCCCGGTGCAGCAGGCCAGCGAGTTGCTGATCCGCGCCGGCTGGCGGGCCATCGTGCTGCGGCGCGGCGACGACCTGTCGAGCGCGTGGTCGGCGATCGGCAGCAGCGTGACCGCCGCCAGCCAGCACACCTTCGTCACGGCCACCACCGGCCCCGACACCACGGACATGCCAGCGTGAGGGCCAGCCGGAACGGCCGCGGGACCGTCCGCTTTACGGCGGTGGACGCGTGAACAGCCAAATCCGGCTCACGGTGTACGCCGCGGTCGCGACGCTGGCCACGGCGAGTGCGCTGGCCGCGGTGTTCGCCGGCGGCAGCTGGATCGGCCCGGTGCTCGGAGCCATCGTCGCGGTCGCGGTCGGCACGCTGGCCACCCGCTGGTCACCGCTGCCATCGGCGCTGGAGGCGCCCGTCGCCGCACTGTTCGTCCTCGGCTGGATCGACCTGCTGTATGCCCGGTCCGAGGCGTACCTCGGCGTCATTCCGAACGGCTCCGCAATGCACCAGTTGGCGCGCGTGGCGCGGGCCGGGTTCGACGACATCCGGCACCTACCGTCGCCGGTCCCGACGCACCACGGCGTGGTGTTGATCGCCACCGTCGGCGTCGCGGCCGTGGCGTTGCTGGTGGACCTGCTGGTCGTTGCGGTGCGCCGGGCGGTGCTGGCGGGGCTGCCACTGTTGGGGTTGTTCACGGTCTGCGCGGTCACCGCGAAGCACGGCGCGGGCATCGGCCCATTCATCCTCGGTGCCGCGGGCTATGCCGCGCTGCTGTTCGCCGAGCATCGAGAGCACGTCAGCCGATGGGGCTCGGCGACCGCCGGTGCGCTGCACAACACCCCGGGAGGCTGGCCGGCCCGATCCGCTGCCGCCCGCGCGCCAGCGGCCGTCGGCCGTCGCATCGGCATCGCCGTCATCGGCGTGGGCGCCGTTATGCCACTGGTCGTGCCCGGTTTGCACGGCGGCGTGCACGGCGGCGGCTCCAACCGGAACGGCGACAGCAGCGTGCTGACGATCAACCCGATCGTCTCGATCGCCGACGACCTGAGGTCCACCGCGGACACGCCGATCCTGCGCTACACCACCCACCAGGCGACCCCCGAGTACCTCCGGCTGACATCGCTCGACGTGTACGACACCGCAACGTCGACGTTCTCGGCAGCCAAGCTGGAAGCCCCCGCCCAGGCGCGGGTGCGAGGCGCACTGCCCGGTGTCCCGGCCGGACCGACCGCGACCACGACCGACGTCAGCGTCGGCCCGATCCAGCTGCGCTGGCTGCCGATCACGCGCGACACCACCAGCGTGCACGTCGACGGCGACTGGCGCTATGACGCCAACACCGGCACCGTCTTCTCCGCCAGCGACGACACTCAGAACCTCAGCTACCAGTTCACCAGTTCGCCGCGCCAGCCGACCCGGCGCCAGCTGTCGACCGTCTCCGCCAGTTTCGACACCTCGAAGCTCGCGGGCGACTTGCTGCTGGGCCACATTTCGCCGGCTGTCATCGCCCTGACCCGGCACGTCATCCGACACGCGACAACGCCGTACCAGAAGGCGGTTGCGATCCAGGCGTTCCTGACCAGCTCGCCGTTCACCTACAGCACGAACATCCCGGCGGACAACTCCGGCCACGCCCTCGCCCACTTCCTGTTGCACACCCACCGCGGCTTCTGCCAGCAGTACGCCGCGGCGATGGCGGTGATGGCGCGGATCGCGCTGATCCCGTCACGGGTCGCCGTCGGGTTCACTCGCGGCGAGCAGCAACCCGACGGCACCTGGGTGGTCACCACCCACGACGCGCATGCGTGGCCGGAGCTGTACTTCGCCGGCTACGGCTGGGTGCCGTTCGAGCCGACGCCTCGCAACGACGGCCAGGTGCTGACCCCGTCGTACACGTTGCCGGCCAGCTCGGCGGGCAACGGCGGCGGCGCGCACCCGAACGACACCCGGTCAGGGAAGCAGCAGGGCAAGTCCGGTCAACGAGCCGGCGGGCTGCCGAAGGGGCTGCGTGGCGGGAGCAACGGATCCGGTCAGTCGCAGGGCTCGAGCTCGAGCGCGGGTCCCGTGATCGGCGGCGTGATCGGCGGGCTGGTCGTCATCGCGCTGATCGGACCGGGCCTCAGCCGGCTGGTGGTGCGCCGGCGCCGCCGCCGACGGATGCGCGACCCCGTGACCGGCTCCGCGGCCGCCTGGGCGGAGCTTCGGGCATCTGCTCTCGACGTCGGCCTGTCCTGGGACGAAGGGCGCAGCCCGCGCGAGCTGGCGCACCAGGTCGGCGCCGCGTTGGCGGCGACGGCGGGCAGCGGCGATGCGCTGGCCCGGATCTGTCGCCGCGAGGAGCAGTCGCGGTACGCTGCGGCCGCGCCGCCGGCCGACGGCTCAGTCGGTCGAGACCTCGACCTGATCCGACGGGCTCTACGCGGCCGCCAGTCGCGCTGGGGCCGGATCCGCGCCGTGCTGCTGCCACGGTCGGTGGTCATGTCGGTCGTCGGCGAGGTGCAGAAATTCGCCGGGCGAGCCGCGGAGCTTCCCGGCCGGGTGGCAGATCGGCTGCCGCTCCGAGCGCTGCGGGTCGGGCGGGGCGCCGGCTAGCCAGTCAGCGGTCGCCGTGGCGACGCTGCCAGCGTTCTTCCAGCCGCTGCACGACCGAGCGCCGCGGCATCGGCTCGCTGCGGCTGTGGCGCGACCGCCGGCGCGACCAGCGCAGCCCGCTGCGATGACCGGTCATCCGCTGCCAGCTCGCGATCGCGAACCAGGCGCCGGCCAGCATCAGCACGAAACCGGCGACGCCGAGCGGGATCAGCTTCGTGATCACGCCCGCAAGCAGCAGGCCGAGACCCATCGCGACGACGGCGATCGCCCGGATTACCCGGCGACGATGGTGAGTGCGGAGATCGGTGGCCTGGTAGATGCTCGCGAACTTCGGATCCTCGGCGTAGAGCGCTTGCTCGATCTGTTCGAGCAGGTGTTGCTCGTGCTCCGAAAGCGGCACGGCACCTCCTCGGATCCCGCATTCGCGCCCCGTGCAGCGCAAGTCGCTGATCGTGACGTGCCCCACAAGAATACGGACCTAACGCGCGCATCCGCCAGGGATCCACAACGGCTAGTGGCCGCTGGGCCGATCGGGATCGACCAACGTCCCGCGACGGACCGCGCCGGGGCCGTAGCGCGCCGCCGCCCGGTCGACGGCGAGCTCGGCCTGCCGCCACTCGTCGTCGCTGCCGAGGCTCAGCTGCTGCGGCGTTTCGCCCGCGTCTACCAGGCCCTCGAGCCGGACGCCGACCAGTCGCAGCGGTGCGCCGTCGCACCCGGCTGCGGCGTACAGCCGGCAGGCGACGTCGTAGATCACCGCGGCGGTATCCGACGGCGCCGGCAGGCTCTTCGACCGGTTGATCGTGGTGAAGTCCGAGAACCGGATCTTGACGCTGACCGTCCGGCCGGCGAGCCGGTGCCGGCGCAACCGGGCGGCGACCCGCTCGGACAGCCGCAGCAGCTCGCGCCGGATGTCGTCGCCATCGCGCAGGTCGCGGGCGAAGGTCTCCTCCGCGCCGATGCTGCGCTCCGGCTCGTGCGGCACGACCGGTCGCGGGTCGCGACCCCAAGCCAGGGCATGCAGGTGAGCGCCGACCGCCGCGCCGAGCGAGTGGACCAACGTCGACTCGGGGGTGCGCGCGATGTCGCCGATGGTGCGCAGGCCGAGGGCGTCGAGCCGCTGCTCGGTGCGCTCCCCGACACCCCACAACGCGCCCACCGGAAGGGCGTGCAGGAACGTCGTGACCGCGCCGCGCGGCACGACCAGCAGGCCGTCCGGCTTGGCGCGTGACGACGCCAGCTTCGCGACGAACTTGGTCGGCGCCACTCCGACCGAACACGGAAGTCGTTGCTCCTCCGCGATCCGGGTGCGGATCAGCTCGGCGATGGTGCGCGGGCTGCCCACCCGGCGGCGGGCCCCGCCGACGTCGAGGAACGCCTCGTCCAACGCGAGAGGTTCGACCAGCGGCGTGATCGATCGGAAGATCGCCATCACCGCCGCCGACGCCTCGGCGTAGCTGTCGTGGTCCGGCTCGACGATGATCAGACCCGGGCACAACCGGCGGGCCCGCATCATCGGCATCGCACTGTGTACGCCGAAGGCACGCGCCTCGTAGGTCGCGGCCAGGACGACCGCGCGAGCGCCGTCGTGACCCACCACGACCGGCCGGCCGACGAGGTCGGGACGCCGCCGCAGCTCGACGCTGGCATAGAACGCGTCCATGTCGGCGTGCAGGATCACGCAACCGCGGTCGTCGCCGGGCAGGTCGGGCGGTGGTTCCCGCTGCAGCTGCCGCCGGCTCACCGGTGCATTCTGGCGTTTAGCCGGCGCGGCGGGCGAGGTCTGGCAGGACCAGCAGCGTGGTCTCGACCAGGCCGAGGAAATCGCGCGCGTCGCGGACGGCTTGATCCGCCTCGGCCGCGGTCACCGAACCGCGAACGCCGGCTTGCGCCACCGCCCGCTTGTCGGCCGCCGCCGCGAAGTGCCGCGCCCAAGGCGCGAGCTCCGGGGCGACGCCCGGCAGCAGCACCCAGGCGCTGGTCGGCCGCCGACCGCGCCGGCCGCCCGGCACCGAACGGTCGGCGATCACCGCGGCGGCGGCGCGCAGCGCCGCCATGTGGGCCGCGGCGTAACGCTCGGCGGCATCGCGGGCCCCGGTCGCTTCGGCGTACGCCGCCCGGGCGGCAGCCAGCAACCGAATCGTGCTGGCGGACCCCGGCGGGTTCATGTCTCGAACATACGTTCGATTAGTCGTCATGTCAAGCCGACCGGCACGGGCGTTGCAGCCGCTGCGGTAGCGTCCGCGCTCATGCACGCGAACGCTGAGCGGGTGCAGGCCGCGCTCGCCGATGCGGGCGGTGGCGGCACGGTGCGGGAGCTGGCCGAGTCGGCCGGCACCGCCGACGCCGCCGCCGAGGCCCTCGGGGTAGATGTCGGCGCGATCGTGAAGACGCTGGTGTTCGCTGCGGACGGCGAGCCGGTGGTCGTCCTCGTCAGCGGCGACCACCGGGTGGACGTCAAGGCGGTCGCTGCCGTCCTCGGCGCCAGCGCCGTGAACCGGGCGGATGTCGACCTGGTGCGCAGCGCGACCGGCTTTCCGATCGGCGGCGTCGCGCCGGTCGCACATCCCCGCACGTTGCCGACCGTGATGGACCGGCAGCTCGCCCGGTTTCCGGTGATCTGGGCCGCGGCCGGCACGCCGCACGCCGTCTTTCCCACCACCTTTGACGAGCTGCTGCGGTTGACCGGCGGAACCGCCGCCGATGTGGCCGCGACGGCCTGACCGTGCGCTCGGCCGGATCCCCGACCACCGTCGCACGTCGATGACCGAGGTGACCCCGCTCAGCGCAGAGGAGTTCCAGCCGCTCATCACGCCGGCGGCGACGATCTACGGCTTGGCCATGGCGCGACCACCGGAGGTCGTGATCCAGCGGCGAGAACTCATCGCGGTACACCTCGACTACCCCGGCTTCGTCGCGGCCGGCGCATTCGACGGCACCGGCACGCGCGACCCGGCCAGGCTGCTGGGTTTCTGCTACGGCTACCGCGGCGCGCCCGGGCAGTGGTGGCACGACGTGGTCAGCGGCGCGATCGGTCGCGCCGAGACTCGCCGCTGGCTGCACGACAGCTTCGAGATCGCCGAGCTGCATGTCGACCCGGCGCACCACGGCCGCGGTATCGGCGGGGCACTGCTGGCCGACGTGCTGAGCCGTTGTGGCGCAAAGCACGCGGTGCTCTCCACTCCCGACACCGAGTCGCCGGCGCGACAGCTGTACCGATCGCGCGGATTCGTCGACTTGTTGGTGGGCTTCGAGTTCCCGGGCAGTCGCGAGATCTATGCCGTGATGGGTCTGGACCTGTGACGACCCGCCGGCGCGACGTGGTCGTCGTCGGCGCCGGGCACAACGGGCTGATCGCCGCCTGTTACCTGGCAGGAGCGGGGCTCGACGTCGAAGTGCTGGAGCGCGACCGCGTCGCGGGCGGCGCCGTCTCGACGGTCGAGCGCTGGCCCGGCGTGCGCGTCGACCGGGGCTCCAGCATCCACGTGATGATTCGCCAGACCGACATCGTCGACGAGTTGCGGCTGGCGGAGGTGGGACTCCAGTACGACGACGTCGAGCCGTGGGCAACGCTCCCCCATGCCGAGACGCCGCTGCGGTTCGCCGCCAGCCTCGACGAGACCTGCGAGTCGATCGCAGCGGCGTGCGGGCCGGCCGACGCCGATGCCTACTACCGCTTCGTCTCCGAATGGCGACCGAAAGTGCGCGCCTTCCTGGCGCTGGGCGAAGGGCCGCCGACCGCCGCCCGGCTCGGCCGCGCGTTGTGGCGGATTGGCCGGCGGCCGGCGGGCGGGCGGGGTGAGCTGATCCGGGCGTCGATGCAGCCGGCGCAACAGCTGCTCGAGCAACAGTTCCGCGACCCGCACCTACGCGCAGCGCTCGGTTGGTGGGCAGCGCAGGCGGGACCGCCGCCGCACGCCCTCGGCACGGCACCGACGGCCGGCACGCTCGCGATGTTCCACCTTCGGCCGGCGGGGCGGCCCCGGGGAGGCAGCGGCCGGTTGTCCGAGGCACTCGTCGAGCGGTTGACCCGAAGCGGCGGCAGGTTGCGCACGGACTGTGCCGTCACCGCGATCCGGCCGATGAACGACGGCGCCGAAGTCGTGACATCTGCCGGCGAGCCGATCGCTGCCCGGGCGGTGGTCGCGGCCTGTCACGCGGTCGAGACCGCGCGGCTGCTCGGCGACGACGCCGCGGCCGGCCGGATCCGGGTGGGACACGGCTTGGGCATGGTGGTCCGGCTGCTGACCGATGCGCTCCCGACGTACCGGCCGGACACCGCCGGCGTTCACACCTCGATGCAGCTCCTGGTGGACTCCACCGACCAGTTGCGAGCGGCGTACGGCGACTTCCTGCGCCGCGAGCCGCCCACCGACCCGCCGCTCGTCGTGATGACCCCATCTGCGACCGACGACTCGCTGGCACCGCCCGGTCGCCACGTCGTCACCGCATGGGCACAGTGGCACCCGGTCACCCTGGCCACTGGGTCGTGGGACCAGCGCCGCGACGAGGCGGCCGATGCGATCGTCGCGACCATCGAACGGTGGGCGCCGGGCTTCTCCGGCCATGTGCTCGATCGCGTGGTGCAGGCACCGCCGGACCTGGAACGCGAGCTCGGCCTGGTCGCGGCGAACGTGATGCACGTCGAGACCGAGCTGGACGCGATGTTCGGGCTGCGACCGCTACCGGGCTGGTCGGCTTATCGGACGCCGGCCGAGCACGTCTACCTGTGCGGCGCATCGACTCACCCCGGCGGCGGCGTGTGGGGGGTCAGCGGTCGATCGGTCGCGAGGATCGTGCACCGAGACCTCGGCCGGCGGCGCCGGTTTCACAACACCCGGTAGCCGAGCGCGCGAGCCGCGCGACCCAACGGCAACTGCAAGCCGGGCGCGTCCAATGGCAGGTTCGCCCACGGCCGGTCGGGGATGGCGTCGGTCGCCGGCTCCCACAGGCACACCGCCGGGTTGCCGGCGTCCATCGAGGAGCGGTACCAAACCCCGTCGATGTCGTCGTACGCCGCCCGGATCTCCCGCGCCCACGCCTGCGCGCGGTCGCGGGGCCCGCTCGCGATCGCCTGCGAGGCGCCGGCGCGGGTCGGCCAGGTGCCGGCGAGGTCGAGCAGCCGCAGCACCCGGCGCGGTCGGAACACGACCAGCCATGGCCGGTCGACGCGCCGGTCGACGACGCGCGCCAGCTGAAAGCTCTCGGCCACGCAGGTGCGCAACGACAACCCGGCGTAAAGCACGCCGCAGCCGCGCGCCACTGCCGGTTCGCTGTCGGCCGTCAACGGATGCGGGTCGAAGCGACCGGTCGCGACCGGGCCGACCGCGCGAAACTCGTTCCAGCGCTGCGGATGCCGGCCGCCGGTGCGGTAGATCCGCGCCAACCCGGTCGCCGTCGTGACCGCAACGATGTCGCCGCGCCGGCGCACCTCGCGCAGCCGGTCCGCGCTCGGCGGCCACGGGAACTTGGCCACGGCCGAGGCTCAGGCGAGGGCGTCGAGCGTGCGCACCAGCCGGAGGACCCGGTCGGGGTCGCCGCCGCTCTGCAACCACTGGCGGGGCGACACCGGACGGCGGGCCACGACCAGCTCGGGTTGCGGCGTGGCGAAGAAGCGCGCCAGCACCACCGGATGGATGCCCTCCGGCACGCCCGCGGCCACTCGGTCCAAACCGGGCAGCAGGCCGCCGATCGCATCGAACTGGTACGCCGGGAGCAGCCAGCCACGGGACTGCCGGATGCCGAGCAGCCGGCGCTGAGCGAGTCGATGGCGGACCCGCGAGCCATCGATGCCGAGTCGCGCCGCCGCCTCGGTGACCGACAGCGCATCGGCCAGCAGGGCGGCGTAGTCGGCCGCAGTGGCAGCCCGCGGGTCGACCTCCCGCCGGCGTCGAGGAGTCAGGTCAGCGCCCACCGCCGTGAGGGCGGCGGCCTCATCGTGCGTCAGCGAGGCGGCCGGGTCGGCGTCGGCAGGCCCGCCCAGCTCGGCGAGCGCCTGCTCGACGAGCGCCGCGAAGCGGTCTTCACTGACACCGACTCGATGTCGGCTCAACACGTCGCCCACCGTCGCCATGCGCACAGGCTAGCACATCGTGCGCATTCGTGCGCATCAGAGGTAGCGGCGCGCGCCCCAATAGTCGGCGGTCAGGCCGAAGTGCCAGAGCGGCTCCGTGCCGACGGCGGCCCCGCTGTGCGGCGCGGCCAGCATCTTGCCGTGCCCGACGTACATCCCGACGTGGAAGATGCTGCTCCACTGCGGGCCGGTCGAGAAGAACACCAGATCGCCGGGCCGTAGGTGATGGCGGCCGACGGGTGTGCCCTGCCGCGCCTGGTCGGCGGCATCGCGCATCAATGTGATTCCGAGCTGCCGGTAGATCGTGGTGGTGAACCCGGAGCAGTCGAAGCCATAGGCGGACATGCCGGCCCACAGGTACGGCAGGCCGAGGAACAGCCTCGCCTGCGCCACCGCCGCCTGCCGGCTCGGGGCCACCGCGGGCGTGCCCGGCGCGTGCACGACGACGTCGCTGCTCGGGAGCCGGCCGCGGCCACCACCCGGCGTTGCGACCACTGCCCAGTGACCGGCGGTGGTGGCGCGCAAGTAAGGCAGCGTGGTGGCGTAGCTGAGCCGCGGACCGGTCCGCCAGCCGCTCGCGCCGGGCAGCTTGATCGTGCCGCGCGGCACCGTGATCGTCGCGACCTGTGCGGTGCCCGGCAGCGGCGTCGTCGACAGCTGCCGGCGCGGGACCCAGCCGATGATCCCGGTCGGGAAGCCGCTCCCGGTCTGGTCCGGGATCCGCACCCGGCTCCAGAGCCCGTCGACGGTCTTGCGGACGATGACCGGCTCGCCGTACAGCAGCTGCGTGGCGACCCGGGAGGTCAACGCGCGACGCAACGTCGCGGTGTCGAGGTTGCCGAGCCAGGTATGTAACTGCACCGGGTCCTGCAACGCGGGCAGGTCGATGTCGCGCGGTGAGCCGCGGTGGATCCACACGGTGGCGACCGCCACGTCGACCCAGGCGGTCCGATGAGTGGATGCGGTCGTGGCGCTGGCTGTGCGGTTGCCGGCGGCAGCCGCGACGCCGCCGAGCGCCGCGACGAGCGAAGCACCCGCAACCAGCCGGACGGCAAACGGGCGGACCAAGTGACTCAGCCGCGGGCCGCGAGGTCGAGCCGCTGATAGATCTCCCGCGACGAGGTCGACCGGTTCAGCGTGATGAAGTGCAGACCCGGCACGCCCTCTGCTAGCAACGTCTCGCAAAGCTCGGTCGCGACTTCGACGCCGATCGCCCGAACCGCGTCTTCGTCATCCTCGACGGCGTGCAGTCGCTCGGCGAGCGGCTCGGGGAACACCGCGTTGGACAAGATGGCGAACTTCTCGATCTGGGCAACGTTCGTGACCGGCATGATCCCCGGAATGATCGGTACGTCGCAGCCGGTCGCGGCGACCCGGTCGCGCAGCCGCAGGTAGTCCTCCGCGCGGAAGAACATCTGGGTGATCGCATACTCCGCACCGGCGCGGCACTTGTCGACGAAGAACCGGATGTCGGTCTCGAGATCGGGCGAGCGCGGATGCTTCTCGGGGAACGCCGCGACGCCGACGCAGAAGTCGCCCGACTCGCGGATCAGCCGGACCAGCTCGGCGGCGTACTCCACGCCTTCGGGATGTGCCGTCCACTCGCCCTGCGGGTTGCCGGGCGGGTCACCGCGCAATGCCAGCAGGTTGCGAATGCCGGCATCGGCGTACTGACCGATCAGCTGCCGCAGTTCGGCGATCGAGTGGTTCACCGCCGTAAGGTGCGCGACCGGCGTCAGCGTGGTCTCGGCCGCAATCCGCTCGGTGATCGCCACCGTCAGGCCGCGGGTGGTCCCGCCGGCGCCGTAGGTCACCGACACGAACGTCGGATGCAACGGTTCCAGGTCGCGCAATGCCTGCCAGAGATGCCGCTCGCCTTCCGGCGTCTTGGGCGGAAAGAACTCGAACGAGAACGAGCGCCGTCCGGTTGCGAGCAGGTCACGGATAGCCGCCGACTGGGTGCCGCGATTGCGACGGCGCTCGACCGCGGTCTGGGCAGGCATTAGCCCAGTATCGACGATCGGGCTACCGCCCGCTGCTAGACGACGCAGATGGGAGATGCTCGACCGGTGAGTACGGCGGAGCCGCTCGACACCGCGCCGAGCCTCAACGACCGGGTCGAGCAGGCGCTCCGCGACTTCGTCGGTACGGCGTCGAAGCAGATCGCGGCCGTCGACGACGAGCTCGTGCTACTGCTCGACGCCGCCAGCGACTTCGTGCTGGCCGGCGGCAAACGGCTCCGGCCGGCGTTTTGCTACTGGGGCTACCGCGCCGTCGGCGGTGCCGACAGCGACGCCGTCGTGCGCGCGGCCGCCAGCCTCGAGTTGCTGCACGCCTGCGCATTGGTGCACGACGACGTCATCGATGGCAGCGACACTCGGCGCGGCGCGCCGTCGGCGCACCGCCGGTTCGCCGCTGCCCACCGGGAGCGCGGCTGGGCGCGCGACGCCGATCGGTTCGGCGGCGCCGCCGCGATCCTGCTCGGCGACCTGTTCCTGGTCTGGGCGGACACGATGATCGCGACCAGCGGCATCTCCGAACGCGCCTGGCGCAGCGCCCGCGAGGTCTACGACACGATGCGGGTCGAGCTGATGGCCGGGCAGTACCTCGACGTCGTCGAGCAGGTCCGCGGCGTCGGCTCGGTCGCCGGCTCGCTTCGGGTGGCCCGCTACAAGACGGCGACGTACACCGTCGAGCGGCCGCTGCACCTCGGCGCCGCGATCGGCGACGCCACACCCGAGCAGACGGCCGGGTTCAGCGGGTTCGGGCTGCCGCTCGGCGAGGCCTTCCAGCTGCGCGACGACATGCTCGGCGTGTTCGGCGACCCGGCGGTGACCGGCAAGCCGGCGGGGGACGACCTGCGCGAAGGCAAGCGCACCGTGCTCGTCGCCCTCGCCGAGGAGGCGGCGACGCCGGCGCAACGGGCCGTCCTCGAGCACGGGCTGGGCAACCCGTCGCTGACTGACGTCGATGTCGCGGAGCTGCGCGGACTGATCACCGACACCGGCGCCGCCGACCACGTCGAGCTGATGATCCGCTCCCGGCTCGCCGACGCGTTCGCGGTGCTCGACGGGCTGGACCTCGCGCCCGAGGGCCGCGCGGCCCTGGTCGACCTGGCCAGCGCCGCGACCGACCGCAGCAGCTGATGCGAACCGTTTCCGGGCCCACGGACCGAGTCGTGATCGTCGGCGCCGGCCTGGCCGGACTGTCGGCGGCACTGCGGCTGGCCGCAGCCGGCCGGCAGGTCACCGTGATCGAACGCGAGTCGCAACCAGGAGGACGCGCGGGGTTCCTGGAACTCGGTGGCTATCGCTTCGACACCGGCCCGACCGTGCTGACGATGCCGGACCTGATCGCCGACCTGCTGGGCTGTGTCGACGAGCGGGTCGACGACTGGCTGGAGCTGCGGCGGGTCGAACCCGCGTATCGCGCGCAGTTCGCCGACGGTTCGCGGCTCGACGTCATCGCCGACGTCGACGCCATGGCCGAGCAGATCGCGACGGTGTGCGGTGCGGCCGACGCTGCCGGCTATCGCCGCTTCGTCGACTTCGCCCAGCGGCTCTACCGGTTGGAGATGCGGCACTTCATCGACCGCAACCTGGACTCCCCCCGCGACCTGGTGACTCCCGCGCTGGCACGCCTGGTGGCACTCGGTGGCTTCCGCCGGCTGGCGCCGAAGATCGCGTCGTACTTCACCGACGACCGGTTGCGCCGGGTCTTCAGCTTCCAGGCGATGTACGCCGGGCTGTCGCCGTACGACGCGCTCGCGATCTACGCCGTCATCGCCTACCTCGATGCCGTGGCGGGCGTGTGGTTCCCCGTCGGCGGGATGCACGCCGTGCCCGCCGCCCTGGCCGGCGCGGCGACGAAGCACGGCGTCAACTTCCGGCTCGGCACGACGGCCACCCGCGTCGAGCTCAACGGGGCGCGGGCGGTCGCGGTCCACACCGCCGACGGCGACCGGCTGCCGGCGGACGCGGTCGTGCTCACGCCGGACCTGCCGATCGCGTGGCGTGACTTGTTGCCCTCGGACGGCAGGCCACGCCGGGTCGCGCGGCAGCGCTACTCGCCGTCGTGCTTCCTGCTGCTCGCCGGCACGTCGCTGCCGCTCGCGGGCCAGGCACACCACACGCTGCATTTCGGTGACGCCTGGCGCGAGACGTTTCGCGCGCTCATCGACGAACGTCGGCTGCCGCCGGACCCGTCCTTGCTGGTCAGTGTCCCCACGGTGACCGACCCGGCGCTCGCGCCGCCCGACCGCTCGATCCTGTCGGCGATCGTGCCCGTGCCCAACCTCGACGCCGACCTGGACTGGGAGCGGACCGGGCCGCGCTACCACGCCGAGGTCATCAGTTGTCTTGAGCGGTTGGGGTACGACGGACTCGATGCCAGCATCGAGGTGGAGGACGTGACCACCCCAATCGACTGGGCGCGCCGCGGCATGGAGCGCGGCACGCCGTTTGCCGCCGCCCACACGTTCCGGCAGACCGGGCCGTTCCGAGCGCCGAACCTCGCCTACGACAACGTGGTGTTCGCCGGGTCGGGCACCCAGCCCGGCGTCGGCATCCCGATGGTGTTGCTGTCCGGCCGGCTCGCTGCCGAACGGATCACGGGATGAGCATCACCTCGATGAGCTATCGCCGGGACCTGCTGACCGCCGGCATCGGTGACCCTCGGCTGCAGTCGTCGTACCTCGCCTGCCAGCAGATGAATGCGCGCTACGGCCGCACGTTCTTCCTGGCGACTTGGCTGTTGCCGCCCGCCATCCGGCCGGCGGTGCACGCGTTGTATGCCTTTGCCCGGCGCACTGATGAGATCGTCGACTCGCTCGATCCCGCGCTGTCGACGAGCGCCCGAGAACGCCGGCTGACGCAGTGGATCGACGACTTCGTCGCCGGCCGCGAGACCGACCCGCTGCTGCCGGCGGTGCACCACACCGTCGAGGCCTACGACATCTCGCCGCGGCACTTCGAGGCGTTCTTCGCCGCGATGGCGATGGACCTGACGGTGAGCGAGTACCCGTCGTACGAAGACCTCGCTGGTTACATGGCGGGGTCGGCCGCCGCCATCGGCCACATGCTGCTGCCGGTGCTCGGCACCGCCCCGGGGATGGCCGAGGTCGCGGCGCCGTACGCCGGTGACCTCGGCGTCGCCTTCCAGCTCACCAACTTCATCCGCGACGTCGGCGAGGACCTCCAGCGGAACCGGCTGTATCTGCCGAAAGAGGATCTCGCGATGTTCGCGGTCAGCCGGGACGACCTCGAGCAGGGTCTCGTCACGGCCGGGTTCCGGCGCCTGCTGGCGTTCGAGATCGCCCGGGCGCGCGAGGTCTATCGCGCGGCCGAGCCCGGGATCCGGCTGCTCGCGGCCGAGAGCCAGGCGTGCGTGCGCACCGCGTTCGTGCTCTACGGCGAGATCCTCGCTGCGGTCGAAGCCGCCGACTACCGCGTGCTCGACCGCCGGGTGTCGGTGTCGACGGGCCGCCGGCTCAGCGTCGCCGGCCGGGGCTGGGTGGCTGCTCGCCGGGCACGGTCGCGCGTCACCGGTTGAGGCCGCGGCGGCCCCACCACGCCCACCAGGCGATCGTCTGCAACACCAACGAGAAGCCGAACAGCAGGTCCTCGACCGGCGCGTAGGCGATCCGCCAGTCGCCGAGCAGATGCGGCGTCGCTCCGCCGAGCACCTCCGAGGGCGCGTAGACGACCAGCCGCCGCCCGGTGAGGATGCCGTTCACGATCAGCTGGAAGCCGACCACGATCGCGTAGGCGATCCAAAAGCCTTTGGAACGCAACAAATTTGTCCTCAGTACGACGATGTCGAGGAGGACGGCGAAGCCGACGCCGATCAGCGCGGCCACCGTGTAGGTCATGACTCGGGATCCGAGTCGGATGCCGCGAACCAGCCCGGCTTCAGCCGGCGTACCGCTTCATAGGTGAGCAGTGCGCAGGTCGGGATCACGACGAAGAACACGACCTCTTCGACCGGGAGGTTGCCGATCCGCGCCCCGGTCAGCCGGCGGTAGGACCAGTCACCGGCGTGGATGGCGAGCGCGTCCCAGGTGAGGAAGACCGCCAGCACCGGAGCGAGCGAAAGCAGCCAGCGCGCCCAGCGGGCATAGACCCGCGCGCGGAGCCACAGCTCGAGCGGCAGCGTCCCGACGAAACACGCCGCCATGACGGCGAGGTACAGCACGGCGTCACTCTCGCAGTCGCGCCGCAAGCTCCGCCGCCGCCGCCCCTGGGTCGTCGGCTTCTGTGATCGCACGCACCACGACGATCCGCCGCGCACCGGCGGCGAGCACCTGCGGCAGTCGATCGTGATCGATGCCGCCGATGGCGAACCACGGTCGCGCCGCCGGCGACAGCGGGTCGGCGACCGTCGCGGCGTAGCCGACGAGGTCGATGCCCGCCGCCGGACGGCCCGGCTTGGTCGGGGTGGCCCACGCCGGGCCCACGCAGAAGTAGTCCACGCCGGCGGCGGCCGCCGCGGCATCGGTCTCCGCGGCGGCATGCGTCGACAGGCCGATCACCGTGTCGTCGTCGACAATCCGCCGGGCGATGTCGACCGGCAGATCGCCTTGACCCAGATGCAAGATGTCGGCGCCGACCGCGCGGGCCACGTCCGCTCGGTCGTTCACACTGAACAACGCGCCGTGCCGCCGCGCCGCGTCGCTGAAGACCTCGGCGAGCGCCATCTCCTCGCGCGCCTCGAGCCCCTTCTCGCGCAGCTGCACGATGTCGACACCGCCGGCGAGCACCGCGTCCAAAAACTCGGGCAGGTCACCTTCGCGCCGTCGCGCGCCGGTGCACAAATACAGCCGCGCATCGCGCAACCGCGCCCGCCGATCCAGGCCGGCCACTAGAACGCCAACGTCATGGCACGGCGCTTGACGGCGGTGTGCCGGCCTTGCGCCAGGAAGTCCACGGGCCGGCCGGCCAGCGCCGGATCGTCGGTGAGCAGCCAGCGGAGCGCCTGCTGCGGGTCGTAGCCGGCATCGGCCAGCACCGTCAGCGCGCCGCCGAGCCCCTTCACCAGTGCGCCGTCGGCCACCAGGTCGGATGGCACGTACTTCGCCGGCGGATCGCCGCGCTCGACGACCACGAGATGACCGTCGCGGATCCACTGCCGGATGGTGTGCAACGACGTGCCGATCTGCTCGGCCAGCTCGGGAAGGCTCAGCCAGCCGGCCGCGAGGTCGTCCAGCTCCATGACTTCCACCTTATGAACCCGGTCGGAGCCGCCAGCGGTGGCGCGTAGCCTGGAGGGGCGCGGGAGCCCGAGCGTGGGCTGAGAGGGCGGCCACGGCCGCCGACCGTTGAACCTGATCCGGGTCATGCCGGCGAAGGGAGTCGTCCGCCAGTGACCGAGCCAGCCGCGGCTGCTGCCGACGTGGTCGTCATCGGTGGCGGCCTGATCGGGCTGGGCGCCGCCTGGCGGCTGGCACAGCGTGGGCTCGCGGTCACCGTGGTCGATCCCGCGCCGCTGAGTGCCGCATCGCATGTTGCGGCCGGGATGCTGGCGCCGGTCAGTGAGGTCCGGTACGGCGAGGAGCCGTTGCTCCAGCTCGCGATCGAGTCGCTGCGCCGCTATCCGTCGTTCGTCGACGAGCTGGAGCAGCGCAGCGGGCTCGAGGTCGGCCTCCGCCGCGACGGCACCCTCGTGGTCGCCACCGATGCCGGTGACCGGGAGGAGCTGTCGGAGCTGCATGCGTTCCAGGCTTCGCTCGGCCTGGTCTCGTCGATCCTCACCGGCCGCGAGTGCCGTAGCGCCGAGCCCCTGCTCAGCCCGGC